>DATNCC010000107.1:0-19476 GCA_035571735.1 Dongiaceae bacterium
CATGCCGGTGGTGGACGGCTATGAGGTCTGTCGGGCTCTCAAGGCTGACGAGACCACTAAAAAGATTCCCGTCATCTTTGTGACTGCCATGCAAAATATCGACGCTGAAGCCAGCGGGTTCGAAGCCGGGGCGGTGGACTATATCACCAAGCCGGTCAACGCCGCTGTTGTTCAGGCGCGCGTCAGGGCACATCTGTCTCTCAAAGAGGCACAGGATGCGGCGGATGACTGGAATTCCAATCTCAAGAAACGGCTGTTACAGAGCGTAGCTACCATCCGTGAAAAGACTCAGGCGCTTATGTCTGCGGAAGAGCGTGCGTCCGGGTTGCGTGGGTATTTACAGGCAGTGGAGCTGTTGTCTGGCGCTTTTGAACTGATGGAAAACCGTCACGGTGCCCATGCCCGTGCGGTCAGCGAGTTGGCAGGAGATGCTGCGCGCAGGATGAATCTTGGAGCCGTAACGGTGGCAAAGATCAGGCTGGCCGGACTAATGCACGATGTCGGGACACTGGGAACCATGCGAGATACGTCTAAGAAACACGAAACGGACATGTCGGCCAACGAACTGAAGGAATTTCACACCCACCCGGTGCTGGGACAGAAAATTTTTGAACCCCTTGAAGAGCTCCAGGATGTTGGGGAAATGGTGATGGGTCATCATGAAGCCTTCGACGGGAGTGGTTTCCCCTACTCTCTGAATGGGGATGACATCCCTCTTGGCGCCCGACTGATAGCCATTGCCGATTTTATCGAAAACGCGGCAAACTCCGTATCGTGTGAACGTGCCGAATATTCCTCATGAAGGCGCGCCTGCATGCCGGTACACTGCTTGATCCCAAGCTGATTCCGTATTTTACTACGATTACCCGTATCCTGTATTTCGACGGAAGAAAGTCCAATCCTAATGGAGAGGTTGAGGTTCCACCCAGTGAGCTGGTTTCCGGAATGCAGCTCTCGCGGGATCTCTCCAATGAAGCAGGGGTGCTGCTGCTCCAGAAGGGGGACAGGCTGGACTCCGCCGGAATTTCGCTCATTCGCCGCAACAGCAGGATGAGTCAGTCGCCGGAGGGCGGTGTGTGGATGCATGTAAGTGATTGACCGGGAAGGAATGATTTAATGCGATCGAACTTATCCGATCCTGACCGAGCGCATCGATATCGACCCTAGCGGCAATCCCTCGGCGAAGAACGAGACCGGCTCCCCCGGCTGCTGCAGGGCCAGGGTGTACAGCAGCGGCAGATAGTGCTCGTTGGTCGGGATCGAGAGGCGGGCCGCCTCTCCCAGAGCCTGGTAGGCCACCAGCCGGTCATGCTCGCCGGCAAGTATCAGCTCGGCGGCCTTCCGGTCGAACTCAGCCGCCCAGGGGTAGGGCTCACCGGCATCCCATTGCAGCAGGCGGAGGTTGTGCACGATGTTGCCGCTCCCCACGATCAGCACCCCTTCGCTCCGGAGCGGCGCCAGTTCCGCCCCCAGATCGTAGTGGAAGCGCGGATGCTGCGTCCGGTCGAGGCTTAGCTGCACGGTCGGAATATCGGCCGCCGGGTACATGCGCCGCAGCACCGACCAGGCGCCGTGGTCCAGCCCCCAGGAGTAGCCGTCATCCAGCCGCACCGCGGTGGACGCGACCAGCGACTTCACCCGTTCGGCCAGCTCCGGCGAGCCGGGGGCCGGGTACTCCACCCGGTACAGCTCGTCGGGAAAGCCGTAGAAATCGTGGATCGTCTTCGGCTGCGTCATTGAGGTGACGAAGGTCCCCTCGGTCTCCCAGTGGGCCGAGATGCAGAGGATCGCCTTCGGCCGCGGAAGCGCAGCGGCGGCCTCGCGCCAGGCCGCGGCATAGACGGTCTCCTCGATGGCATTCATCGGGTTGCCGTGGCCGACGAAGATTGCCGGCATGGGATGCTCTGTTGTCATTTGCCTTCCTCCTGTTTCAATTCCCACACTGTCAGTTCCGCCACCGTATGCTGGAACTTGCGCCTCGTCTCGCGGATCACGAACGGCTCATCGCGCGGTTCGCCCAGCAGGCGGAAGTGCGGCGCCAGCGCCGTTTTCAGGCCTTCCAGCGACCAGACCGGTTCGCCCGCCTCGCGGTACCCCCCCAGCCACTCCTCTTTTTTGGTGAATTCCTCCAGCCAGGTGTAGGGGGAGGTGATCACCAGCAGGGCGCCCGGATTCATCCTCTCGTGGATGGTGGAGAGGAATTTGCGCGGCGAGTAGAGCCGGTCGATCAGGTTGGCGGCCAGCACCAGGTCGTAGCCGCTGAATTTCTCGGGGAGGTTGCAGGCGTCGGCCTGGAAAAACTGCACCCGGTCCCGGACTCCGTCCAACCCCAGTTCCGCCAGGGTAGTCTCGTGGAACGAGACGATCTCCCCCTCTTCAGGAAGTGTGTAGCGCAGCGACCCCTCCTCCTGCATCCGGGCGGCGAGGCGGAAAAAACGGGTGGAGAAGTCGAGCCCGGTCACCCGGGCAAAGCCGCCCCGGGCCAGCTCGAATGCCGCCCTCCCCAGGGCGCACCCCAGGTCGAGGGCGTGTCCCATGGAACGCCCCCCCATCAGCTCCAGGCAGATCCCGGCGCATGCCGTCGGAAAGTTGGCCACGCCGAAATGTTCGGGGCCGTAGTGGGCATCGCAGTACTGGGCCGCCAGGGCATCACTTTCGTAACGGTCGTCGTGGATGACGATCGGCGCTGCGCTTTCCACATAGCGAAAACCGGCGTGCTGGAAAAAGTGCCGCCGGAAGGCATAACGGGAATCCCGCGTGGCCTCGTTGCCGGTCGAAATCCAGGAGCCCCCCTTGATCAGGTTGTGGCGGGTGTCGAAGGTCGGGGTCGAGAAGTCGTCATACCAGGGGTGGATTTCGAAGCCGTGGAACGGGTAGATCGGGGTTTCGGTCCACTGCCAGACGTTGCCGAGCACGTCGAAGAAGTCGCCGCTCCTGAACCGGTCGATCGGGCAGGAGGAGGCCCACCATTCCAGGTTGATGTTGCCCGGCGCCTCGTCCCAGTACGGCTGGTCGGGGATGTTGCAGACGTCCCGCAGCCGGTTCCACTCGTCCTCGCTCGGCAGGCGGATCGGAGTGCCGGTCTGGTCGGCCTTCCAGTTGCAGAACGCCTTGGCCTCCAGATAATTGACCTCCACCGGCCAGTTCCAGGGCATCTCTATCTCGCTGGCCATGGTGCGCAGCTGCCAGCCGTCACCGGACCTGATCCAGAACAGCGGAAAGTCGGCCTGTTTGAATTCGCGCCAGTTCCATCCCTCCTCGGTCCACCACCGCTGCTCACGGTACCCTCCCGCCTCGACGAACGCCAGGAACTCCCGGTTGGAGGTCAGGAACTGGGCGGCCTTGAAGTCCGGCACTCTCGCGGTGTGCAGGCCGTACTCGTTGTCCCAGCCGTAGAGGGGGTGATCCTTCGCCTTGCCGAGGGTGACAGTGCCTCCCGCCACATCCAGGAGTCGGTTGGCGGGCGGCTCGCCCCCCTCGCGGCAGATCTCCCACAGGGGGAGCTGTTGCACCTGGTCGAGCGGCAGTTGCCGGATCAGGACCGACGAGGTTTCCAGGTGGATGCGCTGGTGCTCGATCCCCATCATGATCCCCCAGAACGGATCTTCCCATGTGATCGGAAGGGTCAGCGGCAGCTGCCGGATCAGCCCGTCCACCAGCTCGCGGACCCGGCCGCGATACTCCTTGACCTGGCCAGGCGTCGGCCAGTCGTAATGGGCTTCGTTCAGATCGTCCCAGGACATCTCGTCTACTCCCACGGCAAACATTGATTCGAAGCGGGGGTTGATGCGGGTGTCGATGACCCGGGCGACGGTCAACTTGTTGATGTAGAAGGTGGCGGTGTGGCCGAGATAGAAGATCAGCGGGTGGCGCAGTCTGTCGGCCCGCAGGTAGAACGTATCGTCGTGCTTGAGGGTGTCGTAGAGTTTTTCGTCGATATCGAAGGTAGCGTGGAAATAGTCAAGAATCTCGGCCCTTTTCTGTTCCGGGTCCCCCTGGTTGAGGATGGTGGTGTGTGTCTTGCGCAGATCCATGGAGAGTCTCCTTGATTACGTCCCGGTGTCGTGATTAAGCAATTATACCCGAACATCTTCTGGAGACAATCAACAGGGCTTTTTTTCCGGTTCCGGCTCACGCCGGATGGAAGCGCTCTGCCTGTTGACAAATTGAAACACGGGTGTCACAAACGGAGGATGAAAACAAAAATGAAGAGCACAGATCCACTGAAACGCTGCCGTATCGTCACCGCCGCCATCCTGCTGGCCGGTTTCGGCAGCGCCGCAGCCATTTATCTGACCGCCGGGGAAGCCCCGGTCGATCCGTTTGCGGAGTTCGAGAATTCGAAGAAATTTGCCTATGAGCTTGAACGGATGGGGGGGAAAGCGGCGCTTGCCGCACATGGCCTGAATAAATGGTTTGCCGGATTATGGCAGGGTGAAACACTTGCGTACACCGTCGCGGTCATTACGATCATCATCGCCGCCGGATATTACTTCATCGCAACCAGCCTGGAAGAAGAGGCCCGGAGCAAACGGGGGGAGAACTCTCCTCACCCGCCTCAGGGAGAATGAGTCTTTTAATCAGACCCTGGCCAGAATCTTCAGCAGGTGCGGCACCATCTGCTTTTTGCGTGACATGACGTTCTTCAGCTCGTACAGGTGCGGCTCCAACTGCGGATATTCCATGACATGGGCGATGCGGGTATGCCCCTCCACCAGAAAGAGCGTCGTCTCGGTGGTGATGTCGGTCACCATCAGTCCTGCGATGAAGAGGTTGTCGCGCCGCTTGACCTCGGCCAGGGCGGCGAGCAACTCCTCCTTCATACTGTAGAACTCATCGAATCCTATCACCTCGACCTGCCCGAGTCCGATGCTGTATTTTTCATGGGTGAAGAGCTTGAAATCGGCGGCGACGACCCGATCGGCCGAGCCATAATTTTTCAGGGAACTGCTGGCGGCAAAGATATCGCGACCGAAATCGGCGGCGACGAGTCCCGAGCGCTCCTCGAGCCAGGCGGCCATCTGGTGGTCGGCTTCGGTCGTGGTGGGTGACTTGAGGATAACCGTGTCCGACAGAATCCCGGCCAGCAGCAGCGCGGCAATCTGCCGGTCAGGTTCGATGCCGTTCTCCCGGTAGCGCCGGGCCACCAGGGTGCAGGTGCTGCCGACCGGCGAGGTGATAAAGGAGATCGGGCTGTTTGAGTGGCTGTTGCCGAGCTTGTGATGGTCGATGACTTCGGCGATTTCTACCAGTTCGGCGCCCGGCACCGCCTGCCCCAGTTCGTTGTGATCCACCAGAATCAGGCTGTAGGGGAGGGGCGCGAGGAGGGACGACTTGGTTGCCACGCCGGCCAGCGTGCCGTCCCCCTCCAGTGCCAGCACGGCCGGGATATTGGCCCCCAGGAGTTTCTGGCGCAGGGCGGCAAGCGACTTGTCGACTTCGATGGCGGCAAACTCCGGTTCGGCCAGACAGGCAACCGGCGTGGAGAGCCGCGCCAGCCAGGCGGCCGTGGCGGTGTCGTGGGGGGTCAGTAGGACGGCGACCCCCTGTTTTTGCGCCACCTCTAACAGGTCATCGTCCAACTGATGTCCGCCGGTCACCACCAGAACCTTTACGCCGCGTTCAATGGCGGCCAGCTGGATGGTGCGGCGATTGCCGGTCATGATCAGGAGTTCGCGAGGGTCAAAGCCGTCGATCCTGCTGCTGAAGGATTCTTCCAGCATCGCGCCGATGAACAGGTTCAGGGTAATGGGGACATCGTCAAAGGTTCCGGTTTCAAAGCGCCCCGCGAGGGTTCCGGCAAGACCGGGCAGGGTGGTCGCAACCTGGCGGAGCTTGTCATGACAGGGAAGGAGGTAGCTCTCCGACAGCCTGAGCAGCGAGAGTATGCCGCACGGCCTGTGGTCGCCATCGATCACCGGCAGCACCCTGACGCCGCTTTTGTTGAACAGTTCCAGAGCCTCGTAGGCAGAAGCGTGCCGATCTACCGTCACCGGCTGCCGCTTGAGGGTGTCGCGTACCTTGGGGTGCACATCCGCCAGAAAAAGCGGGTCCGGAATCCCGAGGCGGTCGAGGATATACCGGGTCTGCGGATTGGGGGCGCCGGCCATGGCCGCGATGACGGAAGCGTCTCCGAGCCGCTGCTTCAGCGCGGCGTAGCCGATGGCGGAGGCGATGGAGTCCGTGTCCGGATTGCGGTGGCCGATGACATAAGTGGTTTTGATCATGACGGTCTCACGGTTGTGTTTAATTATTTTTCCAATCTCTGCTCCGGGCGGCGGACTGCCGGCCTTCCACCTCTGCGAGTATTTCCATGTAGGTGGCGTAACGCTCCGCCGGGATACGCCCCTGTTCAACCAGTAAGAGAACGGCACACCCCGGCTCGGAGCGGTGCCTGCAGTTGCGGAATTTGCAGGCGGCATCCTGATGGTCTTCAAAGCCGGGGTAGTATTCGGCCAGCTCTTCTACCGTGATATCGACCAGGCCGAAATCGCGGAAACCGGGGGTGTCCACCAGCTCGCCCCCCTTTGCGAGGGCGTGCAGCGTCGAAACGGTTGTGGTATGGCGTCCCATGCTCTTGTAGTCGCTGGTGCTCCCCACTTTCAGATCTATGTCCGGGCAGAGGGCATTCAACAGGGAGCTCTTGCCGACCCCGGTCGTGCCGACAAAGGCCCCGCGATGCCCTTTGCTAAAATAATCTTCCAGCGGTGCAAGGCCGCTCCGTCTGGCGGCGCTGATCGGAAATATCGGCACCGACCCGCCATACACCCTGTTCATTTCGGCCAGCAGTTCCGCCGTGCCGTCAAGATCACATTTGTTGACCACCAGAAACGGTTGCAACCCTGCCGAGCGCGCGGCAACAATCGCC
Source organism: Dongiaceae bacterium (assembly GCA_035571735.1). Lineage (GTDB taxonomy): Bacteria > Desulfobacterota > Desulfuromonadia > Geobacterales > Pseudopelobacteraceae > JACRCG01. The sequence continues at coordinate 6,869 of DATNCC010000107.1, forward strand.
CGATCGATAAAACCGCCCGGTGACTGCGGCGCTACGACTATGCCGAGGACATCCAGGTTGGCGGCGACCAGATGGACCCCTCCCCGGGCATCAAGCCGCTGCAGCTCCGTTCTGCGCGGCAAGCGTTTCAAGACCTCGCCCGTTACAACGACGTTGTCTCCGACCACATGCCCGGAGTTGCGCTTGACCCGCACCATTCTGCGCGAACCGTTGTCAAATAAAACCTCGACAGAGATGCCGTGATGGGCAACTATCAGGCCTTCAGGAGTAAAGCTGTTCATTGGATGCTGTTCCGTTTTCTCGAATGATTTGTCCCGGAAGAGGTTACCGGGTTGACAGCCGACAATAAATCTAGCATACAAACGCGCAATAACCTAGCACAGCCGGGTGAATGAGGCCATAATAACCTTATCGGTTGAATGATGCAGCATTAATACAGGACGTGAACAATGACCCAGAGTCACCATCCGTTTCACCGCCTGACCCCCGACCATGTCATGGACGCGGTCGAAAGCCAGGGGTTCCTCTGCGACCGCCGCGTTTTTGCGCTCAACAGCTACGAGAACCGCGTCTATCAGATCGGCATCGAGGAGGGACTGCCGCTGATCGCCAAGTTCTACCGGCCGGAACGGTGGAGCGAAGCCCAGATTCAGGAAGAGCACGATTTCTGCTTCGAGCTGGTGGAGCATGAACTCCCGATCGTGGCGCCGCTCAAAGATGCTGCCGGAAATAGTCTGCGTGAGTACGACGGCTTTCATTTTGCCCTCTATCCCCGCCAGGGTGGCCATGCCCCAGAGTTTGACAACCTCGACAACCTGACCATACTGGGGCGGCTGCTGGCGCGAATTCACGCCACAGGTGCGGTTATGCCGTTTGCACATCGTCCCACTCTGGACCTGAAGAGTTTCGGCACCAAAAGCGTGAAGCTGATCGAAGATCGCTTCATACCCGACGAATACCGGGCCAGTTATGTTGCCGTGACCGGACAGCTGCTGGATGCCATCGGCAGCATCTTTGCCGAGGTCGGCCCGGTCCACCATATCCGGACCCACGGCGACTGCCATGCCGGCAATATCCTCTGGCGCGACAACGCACCCCATTTTGTCGATTTCGACGACGCCCGGATGGCTCCCGCCGTGCAGGATCTCTGGATGATGTTTTCCGGGGAACGCCCCCGGCAGCTGGCCCAGCTTGATGCGCTGCTGGAGGGTTACCGGGAATTCAATGATTTCGATCCCCGGGAACTGCGCCTGATCGAGCCGCTGCGCACGTTACGCATGCTGCATTACAGCGCCTGGCTGGCCCGGCGCTGGCAGGACCCGCTCTTTCCGCACACTTTTTTCTGGTTCAACACCACCCGTTACTGGGGGGAGCATATCCTGGAGTTGCGCGAACAGCTGGCCGCACTCCGCGAGCCGGCCCTTGAAGTGGAGTGAGTGTCCCTTTGAGCGCCATCTGCGGTTTCCTCCGCGATAATCGGCCTTGATTCATGTCCGCCCACTTGACTAATAACGGCATTAGTGTCAAAAAGGAATACAATAAGTATCAGCAGGGGAATCCCTGCAGACCACACAATCAAAGGAGTTTTGAATGGCAAGAGCATCCGCCCGCCACATCCTGGTGGCAACCAAAGAAGAATGTGAAGCGCTGAAAGCAAGGATCGAAGCGGGAGAAGATTTTGCGGCGTGCGCCCGCGAGAATTCCAAATGCCCTTCCGGCAGGGATGGCGGCAACCTGGGTGAATTCGGCCCCGGGCAGATGGTAAAGGAGTTCGACACCGTCGTGTTTTCCGGAGAAGTCGGAAAAGTCCTGGGTCCCGTACAGACCCAGTTCGGCTACCATTTGATCGAAGTCACCAAACGCACGGCATAGGATCAAACGCCATGAAGTTACTGGATGGGAAAATATGTGCCGAAAGTCTGGTAGCGGACATATCCAAACGGGTTGCCGGGTACGTCGATTCCGGCTTGCGCAAACCGCACATGACCGTGATCCTGGTCGGGGAGCATGCCCCCAGCGAGTCATACGTAAAATCGAAGATCAAATCGTGCGAAAGTGCCGGCTTTGAAAGCGCGCTGCTCCGTTTTCCCGAGAGTATCAGGGAAGCCGAACTGCTGGCGAAGATTGCCGAGATCAATGCCGATTCTTCCACTGACGGCCTGATTGTCCAGCTTCCGGTGCCGAAGCATATTAATCCGCAGAACATCATCAACGCTATTGATCCGGAAAAGGACATCGACGGTTTTCATCCGACCAATTTCGGCCGCATGACCCTGGGGCAGAAGGCGTTCAGGCCAGCCACCGCCTACGGTATCTGCAAGCTGCTCCAGTTTTACGAAATACCGGTAAAAGGGAAGCATTGTGTTGTCATCGGCCGGTCGAACATTGTCGGCAAGCCGATTTCGATCATGCTCTCAAACGATTTTGAGATCGGCAATGCGACGGTCACTCTCGCGCATATTGAAACCCCCCGTGAGCTGTTGCTGGATGAAACGCGGCGGGCGGATATAATTGTCGTGGCGGTCGGCATTCCCGGTTTTGTTACCGAGGACATGGTCAAAGAGGGTGTAGTGATGATCGATGTCGGCATCAATCGGCTCGAAACCGGCAAGATCGTCGGTGATGTGGACTTTGAAAATGTCAGCAAAAAATGTTCATGGATAACCCCGGTACCCGGCGGTGTCGGAAGGATGACCGTGGCGGCGCTGATGATTAACACACTGATGGCGTATCAGAATAATTTCGATCTGGCCTGACCGGTTCGGATGTTCCATGTAACAAAAAAAACGGCCCCTCGCTATACCGTGTAAAACCGCTACTATTAGTGCGTGAGTGAGTAATAGAAAGTATTTTGGTTTAGTAAGCAAACTAATCGGTCGCAGAGAAATCTGTGGCCGATTTTCTTTTGAGCTATTCGGAATCTAAGGTGGAAAAGGTGTTAGACGGCGTGATTGAGATAATAAATCAATAGACTTTTTGGTGGTGCTTCATAATGATTTTGTAAGGCTGTCTAAAACGAACTCGCGTTTATCCTCACTGGACAAAGCGCGGAATCCCTTAACTAACTCAAGTTCCTGTGGAGAAAGAAGGCGCTCGTCCCCTTTGTCCTCGTCGAAAAAAGCCGAAACCGGTACAGACAGGGCTTGGGCGATGGCTTGTAATTTGTCTGTGTTCAACCGGGTAAAGCCGTTCTCGTATTTCTGTATCTGCTGAAAAGTAACGTCTACCATTACAGCCAGTTGTTCTTGAGTTAAGCCCCGTCTTTTCCGGAACTCTCGCAGTCTTTCTCCGATTTCCATATTTGTCAGAATTCCCATAGCGTGTGCCCTTTTTGGACACATTACAACTATGAGTTGCAAGGGTACACGCAACTAAATTAGATTTAGATTTGATAAATTCTAAATCAGGTTGTATATTCGAGCGTCAAATGTTCAAAGTTGAATGTGGATGAAATGGTCTAGTCAGAGGAGGGATTAAGGGAATGATGAAACTGTCGATCTTAGCCATAATCTTATTCATGTTCACTGGTTGCGCTTCAACCAAGCAGACGAACACTGCATCGCCCCTGTCTGGGACTATATGGGAAGGAACCGTGGTTTCAAAGCCCTATAGCATTCCACGAACAAAGATGGTGAACGATATTAATGTCAAGGTTAAAGGGGTTGATGACGAGTATGCAACGCGGTTTGTCGCCAGCATAATAGACGAGGAAATTCCACCTTCTCAAGACATGATATCGTTTGCAGACAATGGTGACTGCCAGAGCAAGACGGATTATCTCCTCCTGAAAATCAAACCGATTGTTAATGAATTGTCGAGTTCAGTGAGTTACATTTTGAAATATAACACTGCAACGGGAACAAAAGTTCACCCTTCTATCAGCAATACCGTATCTACATCAAAACGGGGCGATGGTTCCTATCTGCAACAATTATCTTCCGACATGGTGTGGCCAGTTGAAAGGGGTTATGCAAAAATTAACGTTCTGACAACGGTCCGTTGCGATGGTAAAAATGTAGCAGACTTCAAAGTGAGTATTCCAGATTACAGCATTCATAATCCAACTCTTTGGCTCGGAGGGCAGAAAATTGCGGAGCTGGCAGTGGATTGGGACAGTGCCAAAAGAACGATGGATGTCATCAATAAAGAATATGTTTCCCAGGATGGAATGAAAGAATACACGGATAATGTAAATAGGGTCGGCCGCAACATTAACTCTAAATTGGCGAACAGGTATAAGAAGCTCTCTCGCGAGACATCAAAGAGCGAAGAACGCATTTATAAAGTTGCACCTGATGTAATGTCATCGAGAATCCAGAGAAAACTTGAATCGTATAAATTTGTAACTGATAGGACGCGTTATGAGTTTTCGGATAAAATGTCTTATCGAGGAACCGACGTAGACCTGAAAACGATAATCAAGGTTTTTCCAGAAGAGGGTGGTAAAACGTCTGTTGTGTTCAGCCTGGAATATTCACCATTACATGACAACATTGCCGAGAAAATTGCATTTGGAGGAGACGATGCCCGAAAGTATCTGGCTGGCCAAATTGAGAACTTTGAAAAACTAATAGTATCCCGATGAAAGAATTCACCGGAGTTCGCTTCCGTGAGTTATGCGACAAGGCCGACAGGTCAGTCGCGGAAGCCAGGCAGACAAGTTCACCAGAAGAACTTTCTGCGCAGCTTTCTGCTGTATTGCCAGACGGCACAGAATTGTTTTCTTGGGATCATGATCGCAGAGTGTGGTTGATGGCGATTATTAACAACGCCGATATTAGTGAGTTAATACCATTTATCAAACGGCGGGACTGCTTGCACCAGCTGATAGATGAGCACTCTGAAGAGTTTGAACCTCGATACATCCGCTCATTTGATGGGGGCGTTGCATTGCATCCGGCGATTTATCATGCTGCCGGCAAAGCGGAAGTTGTTGGCGAAGATGAAAATGTTGAATTTGATCGTGAGGCCTTTAAGGCGGCATTGGCGGAGTGGGTGAAGTACAATGGATACTGATTGAAACGGATTTTCAAATATCATCGGCACTCACCTCGATGCCGTCGATAAGCCTTGCCTTGTCATTGAGTCAGGGGGGGGCAGGATCCAGAAAGTCTGCACGCAAAAAAGAACGTGTAATACTCAAGTCTATGCGCCTGTTGGATTACTCGGCAAACTTCGAATTGGCCATGTCTGGCAGAACGGTAAACTGACCGCAACCCCGGAATACGACGACGAAAACTTCCCTGACGTCATAATAAACCGCAAATCAACTTTCATCATCTAGTCTGGATTAAGCACCCCAGGCTGGCGATCATGACGTCTTCTATATACCTACTTCAGCAAGCAACCATATCATGCACCTCATACTCAATCCTATTGCCAGAAGGTGTATTCTCCCTTCGAACAAAAGGCTGGCCATGGTCTTTGTTCACCGCCATAGAGGATGATTCTGAAGACGACACAATGAAGCTTGAAGCTGTTTATCTGCTCCTTGTGTATGGCCACGGAAAGTACTCTGTTATTGACAAGAGGCCGCTACGATGAGGTTTGGGACTATAGCTTGAAACAAGAATCAGGTGTTTTTCATTTATGGCATGTTTCATCGAAATAGTATATTACATTGGTAGATGGTAACTATAAGATAACAGTTGTCGTTACTTTCAGCATTTATTCACTTGAATACTGTCACAATAAACGTTTGTTGGGTTGTCAATATTTGCATTGGTTTAATATTAAACTGAAATGGAATGCTATATGTCAAAACCGAAAAAACTTCACTTCATAACTCATGCTGATCTCAAAAACATTATTGGGCAAGATCTTATAAACGATGACCACATCGCCGTTGTAGAGTTAGTAAAAAATGGGATCGATGCGGGAGCAAACCTCATCAACATCCATTTTGATGCATCAGGGACATCAATCATCGTCGAAGATGATGGGTCTGGCATGTCGATGCAGGATATCAAAAACAAATGGCTGAACATAGCCTATTCCGAAAAAAAACACTCCGTGCTGGGAGACAGGGTTCTTGCCGGCAACAAAGGTGTTGGTAGATTCGCCTGTGACAGGCTTGGCCGGAAACTCGACATGTTCACAAGACGAAGGGGTGGTCCACTGCTTCACCTGACAGTCGATTGGACGGCATTTGAAAATAAGGTTCGCCTTGAATCAACAATTCAAAAAGTTAATATTACAGTAGCAGAGGTTTCAGATCAGGAGGCGGAATCCTTTCTTGGCAGAAATGCTCCGGAAGTAGGTACAATGTTAGCAATTACGGACCTTCGCCAGGAATGGAATCGTGAAAAACTAACACTACTTAAGAGAAATCTCGAGCGATTCGTCAATCCTATAGCCGTATTTGACACAGGAAGCGTTAAGATAAAACTAATTGCAGAGGCCGAATCACGTCAAGACGGCCGAGAGGCATCTCACAATCAAATTAATGGTCTTATTGAAAACAAAATATTCACAAAACTTAAATTCAACACAACCTACATCGAATCGAGAATTGATCCCCAAGGGGAGACAATTACAACAGAGCTGTTCCATGATGGAAATCGTATTTACCGATTGGTGGAAAAAAACCTGGAGCTCAACAAGTTAAAGAATGTACACGTAGTGCTCCACTATATGAATCCTTACAAAAAAGCATATTTTAAACGGCAAACCGGCCTCAATCTGGTGGAATTTGGGGCTGTATTCTTGTTTGTCAACGGCTACCGCGTACCACCATATGGAGACCGAAACAACGATTGGCTGCAACTCGATGTAAGGAAGAGTCAAGGCACAACCCGCTATTTGGCCAATCGGGAGCTTCTCGGATTGATCAACGTCAAAGACACTGACAACTCATTTAGGATTGTTTCAAACCGGGAAGGAGTTGTACGTGACCAATCATTTATTCAGCTTGCTCGCGGTTCTAATAGTTTTTTCATACAGCTCCTGACTAAGCTTGAAAGATTCGTCGTAGACGGACTCGGGTGGGACTCCGTGCCAGAACCAATTAGAGATAAACTAAGGACGGGAGTTGTCCCAGGTGATAAGGAAATGCCTGAAAGTGAAGTTTACCAAGAGTCTGGCGATAGTAAGCGAAGGCGAATTGCCTTGGACGTACTGAGGATTGTCGGGGCAGCCCCTGCACGGACGTTGGAGTTGGAAATATCTCCGGACGTACTTGACGCCTTGTCACGCGAACGAGAAGAAGAAGTCAGCCACATTCTCGACAAATTCAACTCCTTCGATGGGGATGTCGGCCAAAATGTCAAATTGGCGTTAAACAAGATTCAAAATGAATTCAACCGCCAAAAATCCGAATTGCAAAAGGCAAGAAAAGATGTAGATAGAAAAACAAAACAGGTTGAACGCTTGACAAGCGCAGCCAAAAACATCGCACAAGCCAAGAAAGACCTTCAATCTCAAGTAGCCACGCAGCAGACTGAAATCTTATTTTCACGGCTCATGGCCGGAACTGATCATGAACAGCTTTTATTGCTGCACCATCAATCAAAAATATGTGGCCATTCGCTCAAGGGCTACCTTGACCAAGCATTGACCCAACTAAAGGGAGGCGCGAATGTGGGCAAGGCCTCCGAGTTGGTTGAAAAGGCTTTGAACGTAACCAGAAAAATCATCGCAATCACCAATTTTGCAACAAAAGCCAACTTCAGGCTTAAGACAGAGACGATTACTGCAGATCTTGCTACTTTCATACAAGAATATCTATTGAACGTTGCGCAGGACACGTCAGCCCAGAACCTCAGGGTTGCAGTCACTCGTGATTTTTCAGAACAATTCGAAATGCGCTTCAAGCCAATAGACATTGCTATTGTGTTCGACAACTTAGCCAGCAATAGCGCAAGGGCTCGAGCTAAACGATTTGATGTCCACTTGAGCCACCCATCAGAAAATGAATTGCTTATCGATGTAACAGATGACGGCCCTGGGCTTTCAAAAGAGGTCCAACCGCCAGACAAGATTTTTGAACGAGGCATTACGACTACCAACGGCTCTGGCTTGGGCCTATACCATGTCAAGCAAACCGTGGTCCAACTTAACGGCGACATCTCATTGCGCAGCGGAGTGGAACATGGATTCGCTCTGCGGATAAGGCTGACAAAATGAACCTTACTTACCGTATTCTCTGGATTGAAGACAACGATCAATATATCGAATCCCTAAACCAGGCAACCTTGGAAAGATATGTCCAGGAACAGGGATTTGATCTCGACATTACCTTCAGGACGTCTCCTGAGGACATTGCGTTGGAAGTAGATGGAAGCGCATACGACCTGATGGTTATTGATTACCAGATAACCGAAGACAACCGGCATGACGAAACGGGCAAAGAGAATGCCAGAGGCAGTAAAACTGGGGACGATGTCATTAAATCTGTTCGAGAACACGACTGTCTCACGGAAGTAATCTTTTATTCTGGTAGTCCCACACCCACTCTAAGAAGGTTAGCGGCCGATAGGGAACTCGAAGGAGTTTTCTTCTCAGACCGTGACCATGAGGTATTAATTAGGAAAATTTGCGATGTTTTCGATTTGACCGTTCGGAAAGTGGTCGACGTTGCCAACATGAGGGGAATTGTTATGGCGGGGGTTGCGGATATAGACCATCAACTTTCTGACCTGCTTATAAAACTGCATGAATGTCTTGACGCAGAAAACAAGGAAAAGCACCATAAAAAAATATTCAAAAGGATGTTGGAAAGGGAAAGGTCCGTGAAACTACTGGTTCAAGATCAGGACAACGATTTGTTGAAAAATGTTTATGCGGCAATAAAATCGTTGGCAGAGCTTGAACCCAAAAACTTCGATAGCTTGATAGGCCTTCGCGAATTCGACAGCTACAGTCGCGTCGAAGCGGCTGCAAGCCTCTGTGGGAAATATCAAGCCCTTTCGGATGAGAAACGAATCATAGAGGAAATCAAGTTCCTACTCAAATGGCGAAACGCGCTTGCACATCAATGCCCAACGAACAATGAGGGCATATATACCTTTGAGCCCGATGAGGGGGTGCCCGAACCCTTTGACGACGCTCGAACCCTTGACCTCCGCAAACGTCTACGTGATCACCGGTTACATTTAGCGGAAATTCTGACAAAGGTGCCAACCAGTGGACAAGGTTAATAAGTCGAGGGTCGTAATATTTGATCTAGACGGGACACTTGCAGACGTAACCAGGCGGCGGAAAATTTTACAGCAGACCCCCAAAGCCTGGGATGCTTTTTTCGCAGACATGGATTCAGACCCCCCAAATCCCGCAATTGTCGAATTGTACAAGGTGCTTGAGGCATCTCGCCTTTATTCAATGTATGTCGTAACCGGCCGCCCCGAGCGTTACAGGGAAGTAAGTGCCCGTTGGATATCCATTCAAGGATTGAAGGTTGAACGTTTGTTTATGCGAATCAATGGGGACAAACGGGAAGATCACATCATTAAAATGGATATCCTCAACGAGATAAGGGCGTCAGGAGAGGAGATCGCTTTCGTAGTCGATGACCGGGAATCCGTTGTCAAAATGTGGCGGGAAAATGGCGTGACCTGCTTGCAATGCGATTACTGGAGTGATTGATAATTAGGGTGGAGGAATGGGTCATATCAATCTACTGAATTTATTATTCACTGATCGCATTGTTGTCTGTAGATGTCGTTTTTTTATCGGCCTCCCAATAGACAGTGGGAACGAAAGTCTTATTCCTCTGATAAGCTGAGATAATGCATGCACTTGTCCTGCAGTGGACAGCCGGGACAAGCAGGCGTATGGAGTTTACAGACCATCGAAGCAAAATCCAATATTGCCCAATTTATCTCTATGGACCGTTTGTGATTTGTTAAAGCACGAGCGAGTGCCTGTAGGTCGGGATCGTACCTAATGTCCGCAAGCCTTCTCGGGCCAAAGAACCTCTCGAGAACCCGTGCCATGTTGACATCAAGCAATGGATTTGGTTGCCCATAACATAAAAGGAGAATGGCACTTGCGATATACTGGCCGACTCCTGGCAACGTTTCGATTTCTTCACGGGTTGACGGGAAAATCCCATCACGGCTTGTCATTATCACAGCCAATTTTTTCAGGCTTGCAGCTCGTCGCTTCCATAGTCCTAGTGGGCGAAGGGATTGTTCGATTTCTGCTTCATCACAACTAGCAATTACGCGCCAGTCGTTAAATCGTTCAAGAAAAGTTGGATAAAACGTGGCAACAACCTCTGCACGAGTGCGTTGTAACAGTAATTCGGCCACCACTTTTTCGTAATCTGATCTGGACGGTTCTCGCCACGAAAAATTACGACCATTTGTTCTAAACCAAGCAAGAATACGTCTCCTGAATACATCTATAAGATCGGGGCTATAAGCTTGTTTATTTTCATTAAGAACATGTTTCATGATCCTATCTCTTGGAACTTGTGAAATATACCTGGACAAAATCCTACCCGTCTGGAATAATTAACTTAACACATTGATCTGCCACGAACAGAACAAGCAAGCTCCTGATGGGGTGGGTGTAACAATGCATGGTGCACACCCCCAATTTTGATAAAAAACCTCACAAGGTTTTTGTCGATTCTATGCGAAATTATGTTATTAATAAAGTGGGAAAATATATAGCGAGGTCGGTAGTTGAGACTTAACCAGCCAAATCCAATTCGTTTCGTTGATGTATTCGCTGGCTGCGGTGGCCTATCGCTAGGCCTCCTTAATGCAGGCTGCGAGGGCGTCTTTGCTATAGAAAAAAGTCCCCTCGCATTCGAGACATTGCGATATAACCTCGTCGACGGGCAGCACTACACATTTGATTGGCCAACTTGGCTCCCCAAAGAAGCCATGACCTGCGAGGATCTCTTAGAGCACTATGCTAGTGAATTAAGCACCCTAAGTGGCACGATCGACCTCTTGGTCGGAGGACCACCATGCCAAGGCTTCTCAGTTGCTGGCCGTCGTGATCCAGCTGATCCACGAAACCAGATGACCGAACAATACTTGGCACTGGTCAAAAAACTCCAGCCACGCTATCTTGTAATTGAAAACGTAGCAGGATTCAACATGCGTTTCGAAACAGAAGAAGGGTTTAATGAGCTGATCAAGGATCCCAAGCACAGCTCATACGCAGACTACGTGGCAGGGCGGCTCGAGCAAGACTTCAATTACTCCGTTTATCGAGGCCTCATAAATTGTTCAGAATTTGGTGTGCCACAAAACCGCTTACGCTACCTGGTACTGTGTGAGCGCGTGGAGAACAATGGGGCCAAAGGTTTTGACCTACTCCAGAAGCTGCGTGACTCAAGGGATAATTTCCTGCAGTCTAAAAACTTGCCAGTGAATCGGAGAGTTACTGTCATTGAGGCAATTGAAGATTTGAATTCGGCTGGCAGAGAACTGATTGTCAACGTCGATTCGTGTGTCAAGGGGTTCAAGGAAGCGGCATACGTTGCACCTGTTCGGCCGACAGGTTACCTGAAGCTCATGCGTGTACATTCGCACGAAAAGGCACCTAACAGTCGACGACTTGCCAAGCACAACAAAAACACTATCCGGTACTTCAAAGAAGTTCATAAAATCTGTCGGCCGGGGCATTGTCTATCTGTCTCCGAGCGCCAGATACTCGGGAAAAAGAAACATTCTACCACTGTGCTTCACCCAGGTCGGCCTGCTCCTACAATCACGACTCTCCCTGATGATATTCTTCACTATTGTGAACCCCGCATCTTGACCGTGAGGGAAAACGCCCGCATCCAGTCTTTTCCGGATTGGTTCGAATTTCGCGGAAAATACACTACCGGGGGGAAACAGAGGAAGCATGAGTGCCCGCGCTATACCCAAGTTGGGAATGCAGTTCCTCCTCTGTTAGCAAACGCCATTGGTACAATGATCCATGCGCATCAACAACACCTATTGACACTTCCAGTAAACGAGCGCGATGTTGATACCCTCGACACCATGTATAACTACGATATAGAAGAAGCAATCACTCCCATAATTCATACTGGTACTGTAATGTAATTCTGCACACCTACAGACGATACAATAGTGCCGATAGCCTAAAACCTGGGAAAAAGGGGAATACCGTACAATGCAGGAATCTCGCCAATACCCAGCTGCGCTCTTGGATTGGGCTGGGCACCATTCTGGGGGGGTAAGGCGCCTTTTTGACCAACATAGCGGACGCCCCAACAAGGATATCCTGCGTACGAATCTCTTGTCCAGGCTTGAATCGTGGGTACAGCGGCTTGTTACCGGCATCCCGGGAACCCCAAGAATACTGCTGTTGGTCGGTGGGCCTGGTAATGGGAAAACCGAGGCCATTGAGTCGACCATCAATTGGCTTGACGAGGCTTTTGGCTGCAACGGTGGGCTCGTTAAAAAGCTTGCAAGTTCTTTTTTCCCCCAGACCGGTTGCGCAGTTCCAAGGGTTGTCAACGTTGATGCCGGTGACCTCTGCACCTTCGACAGACCATTTAAATTAAGCATCGTGCAGGATGCTTCCGTAGTCTTTGGTCGCGAAGGCCGAACGCCAGCAAGCCTTCTGATTGAAGAACTCTGCGATGCTCTCGATGGTCCTAATTCACAGGTTTACCTTTGTTGTGTCAATCGCGGCATCCT
>DATNCC010000108.1:0-8452 GCA_035571735.1 Dongiaceae bacterium
AACCGCCTCAGCGCCGGAGTTGCTGAAAAAGAGCCGGTCGAGCCCCGGCGGGGTGATCGAGGTAAGGAGTTCCGCTGCCGCGACCGTTGTCTCGTTGTAGAAGACCCCGCCGGTATGGACGAACCTGGGCAGCTGCTCCGCAACCCGGGCCATGACCCGCGGATGGTTGTGGCCGATGTTCAGGACCCCGAGCCCCGAGGCGCAGTCCAGATAACTCGTTCCCTCCACGTCGGTCACCCGGCACCCCTCCCCCCGCTCGATGGCGATAGGGTGGTAGAAATGGAAGGCGGGGGTGAAGACCCGGTTGCTCCGCTCGATAATTTCGCTGTTCATGATTAATTCCCCGTATTTTCTGTATTATAAATCCGTGACGGTGAGAACCGCTTCTCACTACAGATTCAGGCTTCACGAAATCGCATCGATCCCGGTCAGATCCCGTCCCATGGCCAGGGTGTGGATCTCGTAGGTTCCCTCGTAGGTATCGACCGACTCCAGGTTGCACATATGCCGCATGCTCTGGTACTCGTCACTGATGCCGTTTGCCCCCAGCATGCCGCGGGCGGTCCGGGCGACCTCCAGGGCCATGCGCACGTTGTTCCGCTTGGCAAGGCTCACCTGTTCGGGACGCATCCGACCCCGATCCTTGAGGCGTCCCAGTTGCAGCGCCAGAAGCTGCCCCTTGGTGATCTCGGTCAGCATGTCGGCCAGCTTGGCCTGAGTCAGCTGGAATGAGGCGAGCGGACGGCCGAAGAGCCGCCGCTCCGCCGAGTAGGCCAGCACCTCGTCGAAACAGGCCATGGCCGCGCCGAGCGCTCCCCAGGCGATGCCGTAGCGGGCCTGGTTGAGGCATTTCAGGGCGCTCTTCAGTCCGACGGCCGCCGGGAGCAGGTTCTCATCGGGAACAAAAGCCTCGTCCAGCACCAGTTCGGCGGTGATCGAGGCGCGCAACGAGAGCTTGCCGGCGATCTCGTTGGCGCTGAAGCCGGGTGTGCCACGCTCCACCAGAAAGCCGCGGATCTCCCCGTCCAGTTTGGCCCAGACCAGGGCCAGGTCGGCGACGGCGCCGTTTGTGATCCACATCTTGACCCCGGAAAGAGAATAGCCGTTTTCCCGTTTCACCGCGCGGGTGGTCATCCCGGCCGGGTCGGAGCCGTGGTCGGGCTCGGTCAGGCCGAAGCAGCCGATGGCCCGGCCGGAGGCCAAAAGCGGCAGCCAGCGCTCTTTCTGGGCCTCGCTGCCGAAGGTGAGGATCGGGTACATGACCAAGGCCCCCTGAACCGAGGCGAAACTCCGTAGCCCCGAGTCACCCCGCTCCAGCTCCTGCATCAGGAGCCCGTAGGAGATGTTGTCGATGGCGGGGAGTCCGTAGCCGGAGAGATTGGCGCCGAACATCCCCAGCGTCCCCATGCGCGGCGCCAGGTCCAGCGGGAAGGTGCCGGCCCGGTAATGGTCGCGGACGGTCGGGAGGAACTCCCGCTCCACAAAGGCACGGGCCGTGTCGCGGACCAGGCGGGCCTCCGGGCTCAGTTCCGATTCGATGTCGTAGTAGTCGATACCTTTGAACATTGGTTCTGCTCCTCTTTTTTGGAACATCTAAACCACCCCCCCTCAGTCCCCCCTTATCAGGGGGGAGTTTTTAAAGCCTCCCCTGATAAGGGGAGGTTTGGAGGGGTTCGCTTGACTTACTTGTCGATCTGGGCTTTTTGCAGCCTGCCGCTGTAGTCCCGGTAGATCACCTTGACCCGGCTGAAGAAGTCGATGGCTCCTCCCCGGCCGCCCGCCTCGGGGTGGCCCGAACCGGAGTGCCGCCAGCCGCCGAAGGGGAGCTGAACCTCGGCTCCGATGGTCGAGGCGTTGATATAGACTATGCCGCTGGCCAGATCACGCTCGGCCCGTGCGGTCCTGTTGACGTCGCGGCTGTAGATGGACGAGGAGAGACCGAACGGGATGCCGTTGGCGATGGCGATGGCCTCGTCCAGCGACGCGCAGGAGAGCACACTCACCACCGGGCCGAAGATCTCCTCCCTGGCGATGCGCATGACCGGCGTGACGTTACCGAAGACCGTGGGGGCGATGTAGAAGCCATGGGCCAGCTGGACGCCGTCCAGCCTCACGCCGCCGGTAATGAGCCTTGCCCCTTCCTGCGTGCCGATTGCTATGTAATCGAGGACCTTTTTCCCCTGGGCCTCGTTGATCAGCGGTCCGACCTCGGTTTCGCCGTACAGGCCGTTGCCGATTCGCAGCCTCCCGGCCCGTTCGGCCAGGAGCGACGTAAAACTGTCGTACACCTTTTCATGCACGATCAGGCGGCTGGCCGCGGTGCAACGCTGGCCGCTGGTGCCGAAACCGCCCCAGATCGCCCCTTCCAGGGCCAGTTCAAGGTCGGCGTCGTCCATGACGATGATGGCGTTTTTACCCCCCATCTCCAGCGCCAAGGGGCGGTGCAGGGGAGCCAGCAGCCGCTCCAGATGTTCCCCGGCGGTGCAGGAGCCGGTAAAGGAGGCGGCGTCCACGCCGGGATGGGTGAGCAGGTACTCGCCCACCTCCTCTCCCGGGCCGCAGACGAAATTGACCACGCCGGGAGGGATGCCCGCCTCCTCCAGGATGGCCACCAGCGCAGCCGCGCAGGCCGGAGTCTCTGAGGAGGGCTTGAGAATGACGCTGTTGCCGCAGATCAGTGCGGCGAACAGTTTCCAGGCCGGGATGGCGATCGGAAAGTTCCACGGGGTGACCAGGGCCACGACCCCGAGCGGCTCGCGCACGCTCTTGCAATCCTTGTCAGGCAATTCCGAGGGGACGGTTTCACCCTGAAAGCGGCGCCCTTCGCCGGCCATGTAGAAGGCGATGTCGATCGCTTCCTGCACATCGCCGAGCCCTTCGGCGAGCACCTTCCCCATTTCGCGGGTGACCAGCTCGCCGAGGCGCTGCTTGTTCCGGCGCAGCAGTTCTCCGGCCCGGAACAGGATCTCGCCCCGCCGTGGCGCGGGCAGCAGGCGCCACTCCGGAAAGGCCGACCTGGCCGCCGCCACGGCCCGGTCCACATCCGCCCGTCCCGAGAGCGGTGCCTCGGCGACCACGTCGCGATTGTCGGCCGGGTTGAGGCTGGCAAAGCACCTGCCGTCTCCCGCATCGGACCAGCTGCCGGCGATGAAGTTTTTGATCCGTTCTGGCATATAAAAACGCCTCCTTCCATGCTTCTTTCATAAGAGGATACCAGATATTTGCTGCAACACCAGGCTCACTGAGCTTCCACACCGTCCACCTTCGCGGCGAAAACAAAATCGCTTTCCGTCAGTCCGTCGATCTTGTGGGTCCAGATAACGAGTCTGACTTTCCCCCAGGAGAGATGGATATCAGGATGATGCCCCTGGGCCTCGGCCAGCTCTCCGACCCTGTTGGTGAAGGCAAGAGCCGTGCGAAAATCCTTGAAGCGGTATTCCTTTTCCAGATGGTGCTCGGCCACCACCCGCCACCCCCCGCCCAGTTCATCCAGAAGCCCGGCCAACTCCGATCCCTTGAGCGGCGGAACGCCACCTTTACACGGGATACACTCTTTTTTTGAAAGATCCGACATGGGATATCTCCTTTCAGAAGGCGAAGCAGTCGCAACCCGGACTCCATATTTTTTTCTCCGCGGGCAGCCGGATCTTCGCGTGCCGGGGTGCGGAGGCGCTCCCTTCGGCATCGGTAACTTTAGCGCCGCTCCCCCGGTAATAGCCGCCGTAGCTCCCTGTCGGCGACCAGCCGGGACTGACCGGCGGAGGCGGAGGGGCGAGAGCGCCGAATTCCCCCGCGGCATGGACCACGGTGCCGCCGACAACGGTGAGGAGTGATTCGATATTTTTTATCTCCTCCTCCGGAACGGTGAAGTAATCGAGTGAGAGCAGCGCCAGGTCGGCCAGCTGACCGACTGCGATCGCTCCCTTCCTCCCCGCGTCACCAGAGAACCAGGCGCTCCCCCCGGTGTAGAGCCGCAGCGCCGTGTCCCGGTCGAGCCGGTTCCCCTCGTCGTACAGTTGTATTCCTCCCACCGTGCGGCCGGTTACCAGCCAGTAGAGGGAGAGCCACGGGTTGTAGCTCGCCACCCTGGTGGCGTCGGTCCCGGCGCCCACCGGAATCCCCAGCTCCAGCATCCGCCCGACGGGGGGGGCGAGCCCGGCCGCCTCCTTCCCGTAGCGTTCGAGGAAGTATTCTCCCTGGAACGCCATCCGGTCCTGGATGGCGATGCCCCCTCCCAGCCGTTTGACCCGCTCCAGGCTGCGGGGGGTAATCGTCTCGGCGTGGTCGAAGAACCAGCGCAACCCGGCGAAGGGCACCTCCCGGTCAACCGCTTCGAATATGTCCAGGAAGCGGGAGATAGACTCGTCGTAGGTGGCGTGGAGGCGGAACGGCCAGCGGTTTTCCACCAGGAGACGGATGACCTGCGTGAGTTCCCCTTCCATAACCGCAGGCAGGTCGGGGCGCGGTTCGAGGAAATCCTCGAAGTCGGCGGCGGAGAAGACCAGCATCTCGCCGGCGCCGTTGAGGCGATAGAAATCATCCCCTGCCCCGGGCGAGGTCATCCGGACCCAGGAGGAGAAGTCCTCCAACTCCTCCTTCGGGTGCTGGGTGAAAAGGTTGTAGGCGATGCGCAGGGTCAGCTCCCCCCTCGAAGCCAGCTCCCCGATCACCCGGTAGTCGTCGGGATAATTCTGGAAGCCGCCCCCGGCGTCGATCGCACTGGTGAGCCCCAGCCGGTTCAATTCCCGCATGAAGAGGCGGGTCGAGTTGACCTGGTCCTCCCTTGAGAGCTTCGGCCCCATGGCCAGGCTGGCGTAGAGGATCATCGCGTTCGGTTTGGCGATGAGGAGTCCGGTCGGGTTTCCCCCCTTGTCGCGCCGGATCTCCCCGCCCGGCGGGTCGGGGGTCTCCCGCGTGTAGCCGAGGACGCGCAGGGCAGCACCGTTGACCAGGGCGCGGTCGTACAGGTGCAGGATGAAAACCGGCGTGTCGGGCGCGACCAGGTTGATCTCCTCCAGGGTCGGCATGCGTTTTTCCGCGAACTGGAACTCGGTCCAGCCGCCGACCACCCGCACCCACTGGGGGGGCGGGGTGCGGCGGGCCTGTTCGCGCAGCATCTCCAGCGCGATTGCCAGGGAGGGAACGCCGTCCCAGCGCAGCTCCATATTGAAATTGAGTCCCCCGCGGATCACGTGGATATGGGAATCGTTCAGGCCGGGCACGACGGTCCGGCCGTTGGCATCGATTACTTTCGTTGCGCTCCCTTTATACGCCATGATCTCCGGCTCGCTGCCGGCGGCGATAAAGCGCCCGGCGGCTATAGCAACGGCCGTGACAAAAGGGCGCTCCTCCTCCATGGTGGCGATGCGGCCGTTATGGATGATCATGTCGGCTGCAGGTAATGATGGTTTATCTCTGTTCATGACCGGCCTCCTGAAAATGAAAATGACCGGCCTGAAAATCAGTGCCGGTCATCCGCGTTACGTACCGTGGGCATCAATTCGATACCCGCATATTCCCCGCCTTGTCGGGGATTTCTAGGCCGCCCGGCGCAGCTGTTCACCTTCGCCATGCCCGCCAAGGAACTCCTTGACGAAACGGACTTCAATGCCGTACGGCGAATGGGCCTTCAGAATTTCCATGCAGCCGTCGTAGGTCTCGCTGCGCGCCCAATCCTGCTGCAGTTCGAACAGGAATTGCAGGGAGGTGACCGGAACGGCTCCGGCCTGCACCAGCCGCTGGACCGCCCGCTCGTGGGCCTCCCCTGTAATGTCCCCGCAGGCGTCGGTCGGGACATAGACCTCGTAACCGGCCCTGAGCAGGTCGAGGGTGGGGAACAACACGCACGCCTCGGTCCAGAGCCCGGCGATGACTATTTTATTCTTCCCGGCCTTTACTATCTCCTTCCTGAAATTCTGGTCAAGCCAGGCGTTGATCGAGGTCCGGTCAACGATCGCCTGACCGGGGAAGATGTCGGTGATCTCGGAAATCATCGCGCCGCTGAAGCTGTCTGCGGCCACCGTCGACAGGATCGTGGGCACCTTGAAAAGCCGGGCAGACTTCGCGATTATCTGTACGTTCTGCATGATGGTGGTTCTATCGTGGGAATGGACTCCCGAAAACATCGCCGGCTGGTAGTCTATCAGTGCCACTGCGCAGTCGGAGGGGGTCACCATGCTGTATCCTGTTTTTTCCGCCATGACGAATACCTCCTTCTTTAATTTTGTAATTTTTGCGTCCTTCTTTACGGTAATTATAGCATCCGGCAACCAAAATTGATGCCGGAAACTGGCACGCTTCTCCCCGCTTAAAAAAACGAAAGGCGGCCGATCGGCCGCCTTTACATTCCGTATCTCATTCATAACAGTGTTGTGGATGACCTGAGAGCGGAGCGAGGCAGGTCAATTCGCAAGTTATTTATACCTTGTCTGAAAGTGTTGGAAATTCCATTCATTCTTTATGAGAAGCCGCGCCCACTAAGTCTTTCCAATTGAATCAAAATAGCGGTCCGTGGAAGTCAATGACTATTGCCGAGCAGTCATCCTCAGGCAGTTCGGTTACACCAAAATCAAGATGGGCCTCGAAAAGCAGCGAGAGGAACTCCTGGTAATCCGCTCCTGCAGTACTCTTCAGCAGCTTCTTCAACCGTTCGAGTCCGAACATCTCACCGGCGGCATTAACAGTTTCGATGATGCCATCGGTATGAAGCAGCAGACGATCGTTTATCGCCAGGCTGAAAGTCTGCAGATGCATTTCCGGTGTTTCGAAAAAACCAAGTGGCGGGCCGGTTGAGGGAAGTTCCGTAACGTTTCCCTCCCGAAGCACCAGTCCCGGCACTTGACCGGCATTTACATAGTGCATGTCGAGCGTTTCCGGATTGATGATGCTGTAAAACAACGAAGAAGAAAAATACTGGTCGATGGTTTGCGATCGGCGGGAAAAATCGATGAGAAAATTATTGACCTGTTGCGCCAATTCCAGTGGGTTACAGAAGCCCATCGCCGCCCGATGGATAAAGCCATAAATGAGCGACATGACCACCGCGGCATGCAGACCGTGACCGGTTACGTCGCCTATGAAAAGCGACTGGCACTGATCGGGCATGGTGATGAAATCAAAATAATCGCCGCCGAGTCTTGCCGCCATCCTGTT
Organism: Dongiaceae bacterium; assembly: GCA_035571735.1. Lineage (GTDB taxonomy): Bacteria > Desulfobacterota > Desulfuromonadia > Geobacterales > Pseudopelobacteraceae > JACRCG01. Next base: position 7,153 of record DATNCC010000108.1, read on the forward strand.
CTTGACGCCGATGCAGCACCATGTGCAGCTTGGCGAACTCTTTGGCAGCAGGAGTTGCTGGATCTTCTCGGCCAAGTCTAGTTCTGGACCATCAATCTGTAAATTCTTTGATCTCCCTTTATCGCCGGAAATGGAAGCCAGGTTCGAGGAAACCAACGTCATGTCATTAATGGATTTCATTTTGCTCTCCTCGCCTGCCTGCACTGTTCACTAACACTTCGTCCTCTAATGGATATCGATTCTGTTAAACTGTTGTTCTCGATGTTTTTTATTCTGTGTGGTTCTTATGCAGACCAGAAAAAGCAATTTCTGGATCGCGAGAATACTCGTGAGGATTGGCAGGTTAAGCAGGCAGAACAGGCTCTGAGGCTATAAACTTTCTTCGTTTCGCGCCAAAGTCAACGCCATGTTGCAAGTTAAACGCAGATGAAGGCGGCCAATCGGCCGCCTTCATGTTTTACGATTAAATATCAGGATATTATTTTTTTGGCGTTACCGGACAGACGCAACTGGTAGGTTGCGCTCCTCCTACGCAAACACTCGGATTGCAGGTCTTTACCTCGGTTGCACATTTACCTGCTTCCTGAGTGGTTTTGGGTTCTTTCGTGGCTGCCATGCTAGTCACCTTCTTTCATTCATTACGATCAAACATACTAGCCTTCTATTGTTTTTATTCTATCATACTTCGGGTAATGGCTGAAAGAGTTCCTTTCTGTGAACAACCTTAGCCGGTTTCCATCTACGCCAGCCCGAAGCGCTCCTGAATCCCGGCGGGCGCTTCCTCGAAGCTCTGAAATTCCATGGTGAAGCTCCCGCGCCCTTTTGTGGCGCTGCGCAGCTCGGTCATGAAACCGAACATCTCCGCCAGCGGCACGGTCGCCCGCACCACCTCGCTGTCGCCGCGCTTGTCCAATCCCTCTACCCGGCCGCGCTTCTGCTGAAGCGAGCCGAGCACCTTCCCCAGATTTTCCGTCGGGACCTCCAGTTCCAGGGACATGATCGGTTCGAGGAGCATCGGTCCCCCCTCCCGTGCCGCCATGACCAGACCGCGCATTGTCGCAGCCTTCAGTCCCTGTTCGCTGGGCAGACCCGCTTCGAGGGGGATTTCCAGGACCTGCAGCTCCAGGTCGGTAAGAGGATAGCCGGTCAGACAGCCGGACAGGCACCCTTGGCGCAGACTCTCCTCCACTGCTGCAAGGAGCTCCGGAGTAAGGGGAGGCTCTGCCGGCGGCAGGACAAACCTCACACCGCTCCCCCGCGGGAGGGGCGTAAGACGCAGCAGCAATTCTGCAATCTCCGG
>DATNCC010000109.1:0-5750 GCA_035571735.1 Dongiaceae bacterium
CTGCAGCAGCAATCGCGCCAGGGCGATGCGCATCTGCCAGCCGCCGGAAAATTCGCCGCAGTCCCGGTGCCAGTCGGATTGCGTAAAGCCGAGCCCCTTCAGCACGGTGCCGATTTCAGCCTCCATCGTATAGCCGCCACCATGACGGAACTGTTCCTGCAGCTCGCCGTAGCGCGTCAGGATCTGTTCGTGTTCGGCCAAATCGTGGGGGAGACGCTCCAGATCGAGCCCGATCCGGTGCAGCTCGTCCTCCATCGCCAGCAGTTCTTCGAGTGCGGCCCGGGCTTCGTGGAACAGCGACCGGCCGGTCGTGACAATGCCGTCCTGCGGCAGGTAGGACGCCCTGGCACCCTTGGCAAACTGGATCTCGCCCGATGTCGGTTCGGTCAGGCCGGCGATGATCTTCATCAGAGTCGATTTGCCGGCGCCGTTCTCTCCGACCAGCGCCACCCGCTCACCTTTTTTCAGATGCCAGGAGATGTTGGTGAAGAGCGGATTACCGGCGAAGTCTTTGGACAGGTTGATAAGTTGGAGCATGGGGAATGTTGTAGCACACGGAAGCCGAAGTGGGCAAGAGGCTGCATTGCGGACCCGGGATATCGAGCGCCACATTCGGACGGTCTATGCCAAAACGTTGTTCGTACTTTACGATTGTTATACTTTGATTTTCAAGGAGTCGTCTGATATAGTTCGTTACGAATGAGATTTTATCAACGTCGACACGAAATGCAGGCCGGCAAAATTCAACATTGTGTTTGATACCGTAGAAATTGATGAACCTGATGCGCGACTGTTTGCTCACTCCGTCTGACAGCCGCATGAGTTTCATCTTCTCGCGGGAGGTGCGGTAATGATCACACAATTTCGAAACTGGGGCATCAAGACCAAGATCATGTCGATTCTGCTGGTCAGTATCTGCCTGTTCACTCTTTCGGTAGAAGCCATTTTCGTGCCGCTCATGCTGCGCTATCTGATGAACGAGCGGCAGAACGATGCGCAACAGGTAGTTGAAGTGGCCTACGGCATATTGAAAGAACATATGCAGAAGGTTCAGGCCGGCCTGGAAACGCCCGACAGGGCCAAGGCCGAGGCCATTTCCCTGATCAAGTCGCTCCGTTTCAAGGGCCAGGAATATTTCTGGATTCACGATCTGAGCAGCCCTGTTCCCAGGATGATCATGCATCCCACCGTCCCTTCCCTGGACGGCAAGGTGCTGGATGACCCGCAGTTCAACAAGGCAACGGGTAAAAGTACACTGTCGAATCCTGCCATGGTACCGCTAGCCGGCAAAAACCTCTTCATTACAATGAACGAGGTAGTTGAAGCCGCAATGGAGGGTTTTGTCACCTACAGCTGGCCCAAGCCGAAGTTGAGCGGCGGCGTTACCGCAGAGTTGTACCCAAAGATCTCATTCGTCAAGAAGTTCGAACCCTGGGGTTGGGTCATCGGCAGCGGCATCTACGTGGACGATGTCAAGTCTGCCGTAACTCACGTCAGGGGCCTGATCCACATCGCCTCCATATTCTTCTGCCTTGCCACGCTTGTCATCTATTACCTGATGGTCCACTACATTTCCAGGCCGGTAACCAATCTGGCGCAATTCGCGAAAAGGATCGCCACCGGGGAGTACGGCGCCCAGCTGCCGATATCGACCAATGACGAGGTGGGGCTGCTTTCCGAATCGTTGAACCGGATGTCTAACCAAATAAGAGAGGACGCCTACGACCTGGAAACGGCCAACAAGGAACTGCAGCAGGAGCTGGCCGAACACAGACGAGCCGAGGAGTCCCTCAAAGCCAGCGAGGAGAAGTTCCGCACCCTGGTGGACAATTCCTTCGATGTCATTTTTGTTCTTGATTCCGCCGGAGTGTTCCAGTTCGTATCCCCTTCCTGGGAAACGCATTTCGGCTATCCGGTCACCGGCGTCATAGGCATAAATTTTCAGGCATTCGTGCACCCCGAAGATGCCCCGCACTGTATTGAATATCTCACGCAGGTCATGACAAACGGACGGGCTGCAACGTGCCTTCCATATCGTGTCAAACACGCCGATGGCTCCTGGAGGCTTTTCATCGCCAATGGCACCATGAACACGGACTCAACGGGGACCGTTTTCTATATCGGAATCGGACGCGATATTTCTGACGAGAAGAGGCTTGAGGAGGAACGACTAAATCTTGAGCGTCAGTTTCTCCATGCACAGAAACTGGAAAGCCTCGGCATCCTGGCAGGAGGTATTGCCCACGACTTCAACAATCTATTGACGGTCATCATCGGCAACCTTGAGCTGTCATGCATGCAGCTTGACAAGACATCCCAGGCGGCAATCCGCATTGATCAGGCCATGCAGGCCAGCTTGCGTGCAGCCGATCTCACCCGGCAAATGCTGGACTATTCGGGAAGGGGAATTTTCGAACTCAAGCAGCTCGACATCAATCAGCTGGTAAAGGAAAACTGCGACCTGTTCCGCACAACCGTCCCCAAGACCATTTCCATGACGACGAAGACGGCCATCTCCCTCCCGGCGGTATCAGGCGACGCCGGACAGCTGCAGCAGGTCATCATGAACCTGATCACCAACGCAGCCGAAGCCATCGGTAGCGAGCCGGGCAGCATCCTGATTGCTACCGGCGTACAGGAATGCGACATGGAGCTGCTCCAGCACAGCAGACTGGAGAAGAAGCCGCCACCGGGACGATATATCGCTATCGATATCACCGATTCGGGCTGCGGCATGGACAAGGAGACCCAGCAACGTATTTTTGAACCTTTTTACACGACCAAATTTACTGGACGCGGATTGGGCATGTCATCCGTGATGGGTATCATCAAGTCGCACAATGGCGCCATTCTCCTGTACAGCGAGCCTGGATCAGGGTCCACCTTCAAGGTGCTGCTGCCCGTAATTTCCGAACAGCAGGACGTCATTCAATCCGGCCCTCCAGACGGCGAGTTTCCGAAGCCGTACCGTGACTCAACCGGAAAGGTACTGGTAGTCGATGACGAAGAACTTGTGCGGGAAGTATGCGGGGAATATCTTAAAGACATGGGACTTCAGACATTGAGTGCAGCTGACGGCATGGAAGCGGTTGACATTTTCAGCCGGAATGTGAATGACATTTCGCTTGTCATACTTGATCTGACCATGCCGAATATGGATGGTGTGGTATCATTGCGTGAGATGAGACAGATTCAGCCCGATGCCAAGATTCTCATCAGTAGCGGCCATGCCACACAAACAACCGAAAAGTTTTTTACTGATGACCAGCCGGACGGCTTCATTCAGAAACCATTTCAGAAAAAGGAACTCCAGGATAAAATAGCCGGAATTCTCGATGGATCATAATTCCACTCAATTGAATCTCACGACGGGATTGTGTCGTAGCAGATAAAAAAGGAAACACATGAGGCGAATCAAGCGAAGGGCGATGGTGCTCCTTGGCACTGCAGCGGTGTTGTTCTCCGCTGTTGCCGGGTGCAATCGAACTCCATCGGCATCCGGCACTGTTCAGGGGTATGTCGAGGGGGAATTCGTCTATGTTGCCGCCCCCCTGCCGGGGAGGCTGGAGAGGCTCTTCGTGCAGCGCGGTTCACAGGTCAAGGCCGGTGAACCGCTTTTTGAGCTGGAGAGTGTCCCGGAAAAAACGGCCCATGATGAAACAAGACTGCACCTCGCCCAGATCCGCTCCCAGGTGGCCGATACAAAAAAAGGGCAGCGGCCGACAGAAATTGAAGCCACCACTTCCCGATTAAATCTGGCACGAGTAGCGCTTAAGTACTCGGAACAGGAGCTCGCCCGCCTGGAACGGCTGTTAAGCGCCAGGGTAGTACCGGCGCAGGAAGTTGACCGGCTGCGCTCACTCCGCGATCAGGACCGGCAGCGGGTGGCCCAGCTGGAAGCCGAACTCGGCACGGCGAAGCTCGGTTCGCGCAGCGACCAGGTAGCGGCAGCCGAGGCAAGTATGCGGGCACTTGAGGCGGCCCTGGCCAGGAGCAAATGGGATCTTGACCAGAAGCGGCAGACGGCACCGACGGCCGGACTGGTTTTCGATACCCTGTACCGCACGGGAGAGTGGATCGCCGCGGGGCGACCGGCCGTAGTCCTGCTGCCGCCGCAAAACATCAAGGTGAGGGCATTCGTACCGCAGCCGTTAATCTCAGCAATCCACCAGGGGGACAAGGTGCTGGTAAGCGTTGACGGGATGAAGAAACCGTTATCCGGCACGGTACATTTCGTTTCACCTCAGGCGGAGTACACCCCTCCGGTTATCTATAGCCGGGAGAATCGGCAAAAACTTGTATACATGGTTGAGCTCGGCTTCGATCCGGAGGCGGCGGTGCAGTTGCATCCCGGCCAGCCGGTGGATGTCCGGTTCGGTTCCGGATCATGACGGATGGTTTCGTCATCGACGTACGGGGGATGACCAAGCGCTTTGGCGATCACACCGTCGTCGACGGCATCGACCTGCAGGTGCGCCGGGGAGAGGTATATGGCTTTCTCGGGCCGAACGGCAGCGGCAAGACCACCTTTATCCGCATGCTCTGCGGACTGCTCGCGGCGGACGCGGGAGAAGGCACCTGCCTCGGCTTCGATGTCATCGGTGAGAGCGAGGCAATCAAGCGTCAGGTCGGCTATATGACCCAACGCTTCAGCTTTTATGAAGACCTGAGTATCGCCGAAAATCTCGATTTCGTGGCACGCATGTATGCCGTGCCCAACCGGCGTGACGCCGTACGGGACAGCATCGAGCGGCTGGGACTTGCCGGGCGGCAGAAACAGCTGGCCGGCGAACTTTCGGGGGGGTGGAAACAGCGACTTGCCCTGGCGGCGTGCCTGATTCATAACCCGAAACTGCTGCTGCTCGACGAACCGACCGCCGGCGTCGATCCGAAAGCGCGCCGGGACTTCTGGGAGCAGATCCACGAACTTGCCGGTCAGGGATTGACCTTTCTGATCACCACGCACTACATGGACGAAGCCGAACGGTGTGACCGGCTCGCCTACCTCTCCTATGGACATCTTCTGACCCGCGGGACAGCGGCCGAGGTGGTTGCCGGAGCAAAATTGACCACCTGGTCGGTCAGCGGCCCCGATCTGCAGGAGCTAGCCCGGCGGCTGCGCGGTACGCCCGACATACAACAGGCGGTTGCTTTCGGCACCAGACTGCACGTCAGCGGCATTGATGCGGTCGCTCTGGAACAGGCGATTGCGCCGTTCCGCACGGAACGCCATACCTGGCGGCAGATCAGCCCGGGGCTTGAGGATGTTTTCATCCATCTGATGGGCAGTTCGAAGGACAATTTTTCCATATGAGCCATAGGCAAAACTACTACGGAGCCAATCTGCTGCGTTGCCGCTTACTCGAAAGCTCGACGTACATCGGTGTACGCCTCACTTCCTCGCTCGCTCGCGCCTTGCACATCGGCTTCCTCATTACGTTTTGCATGAGTTTTGTATGAAAAGCCGGACGCCTCTATCTTTTGCCCGTTTCTGGGCGATCGTCATCAAGGAATTCGTCCAGATGCGCCGGGACCGCCTCACTTTCGGCATGATCATCGGCATCCCGGTGGTGCAGCTCATGCTTTTCGGCTATGCCATAAACGGGGATCCAAAGCATCTCCCCACCGCAGTGGTGCTGGCCGACACCAGCCAGTACGGGCGCTCCCTCCTCTCCGCCCTCACAAACAGCGATTATTTCAACATCGTCAGCGAGCTGCATTCCGAGGCGGAGGCGGAAGCAGCCCTCGCC
>DATNCC010000110.1:0-5118 GCA_035571735.1 Dongiaceae bacterium
GCGGGTGGAGCAGGTTTCGCACGAGGCGCAGTACCAGATGGAGCGACCGGCCAGGACGCGCTGCCACTGACCCAGCTGCAAGAGCCGCACGACCCGGTTGGGGGGGTGCTCCATGAAGGTGGCCATCGGACAGCCGGCGGAGCATTTGCCGCACTGGAAACAACGCCGCACCGAGGTGTCCGAAAGAGCCTCGACCTTGCGCACAAAGTCGACGTCCATCGTCTCCTGGGAGATGATCATCTTTTTCTTTTTCACGCGGACATCCATTTAGTTAAAATAAAATTATAGCGAATGTATCTGGAGGAATGAAACATCGTATCAAGATCTATACCCCACAATACTAAGTCACCGTTGTCATTCTCTATAAAATTGATACAAAAAGCAAGACAATATTTGTGAACCGGTTTTATTTAGGAATAATCAAAAGCTGTCATACCAACATACCATGGTAACATATGCCCCCTTCGTCCTGAAATCATCGATTTCCTGCCGGACAACAAAAAAGGTCCATCCCCTGTGGCGGGAACGAACCTTTTTGCCAGACTAAAAGCGAATATCAATAAATAATGATATATCCATGCGCTTCCGCAATTTTTCGCACCTCATCCTTGTCCAGCAGGTGATAGCTTTTCCCTTCCAGGGTGAAATTGTAACCACCCTGACCATCGGGAACCGCATCATTAAGCAAAGCCTCGAAAGTTGCCGTCTTGATCACACCAAACCTCCAAGCCCCGATAAAACGGCTGAACGCACCGCTTCAACCAACTGGAGCACGTCTTGTTCGGTTGTCTGCCACGAACACATGAAACGCGCGCCTCCCGATCCGATAAAGGAGTAGAAATGCCACCCGGCAGCCCGGAGAGCGGCGGCGACCGATTCCGGCATCTCGACGAACACCGAGTTGGCCTGCCGCGGGTACATGATCCGGACGCAGTCGATACCCGCCAGATGCTGTTCCAGCATGGCGGCACAATCGTTGGCGTGGCGGGCGTTTTTGAGCCAGGCGCCCCCTTCGAGCATTCCGATCCAGGGGGCCGATATAAAACGCATCTTGGACGCCAGTTGCCCGGCCTGTTTGCAGCGATAGTCAAATTCGTGAGCGAGCTCACGATCAAAGAAGACCACCGCCTCTCCGACCGCCATGCCGTTTTTCGCCCCCCCCAGACAGAGTACGTCCACACCCGCCCTCCAGGTCAGCTCCGCAGGGGCGACGTCCAGGGCAACGACGGCGTTGGCAAAACGGGCTCCGTCCATATGAACCCGGAGGCCATGTCGCCTGGCCAGTTCGCTGGCAGCGCTGATTTCATCCGGTGTGTACACCGTGCCGACTTCAGTCGCCTGGGTCAGGCTCAAAACCTTTGAGCGGGGATAATGGATATCACTGCGACGGGTGATGACCCGCTCGATCTCTGCCAGATCCAACTTCCCGTCGGGACCGTTCACATGCAGCAGTTTGGTCCCGTTTGAAAAAAACTCCGGCGCTCCGCACTCGTCGGTCTCGACATGGGCCAGCTCATGGCAGATAACGCTATGGTACGAGCGGCAAAGGGACGCCAATGCCAGCGAGTTGGCCGCCGTACCGTTAAACACGAAGAACACCTGGCATTCCGTTTCAAAAACCTGGCGAAGTTGCTCGCAGGCCCGCTCGGTCCAGAGGTCGTCGCCATAGGACGAGACAAAACCGACGTTGGCAGCCTCCATGGCCCGCCACGCTTCGGGGCAGATTCCGGCGTAGTTGTCGCTGGCAAACTGGTTATAAACAGGCTTCTGATTTGGCTTTTCCAAGGCTGTTCTCCATGGGTTTCAGTAAAAACATTACTCAGTGTAATGTAGCACCTGACCCGCCTTGATGCCAGAATTTTCCGACGGGGATGACGACACTGTTGAATAGTGATCGACAAATGGCTATTATGTCCCTTTATCTACGTTATTATAAGGATGTCCTATGCGCTACAGCCGGATGCGGCTATCGCACAAAATTGTTCTGATCTCGCTGTTTACAACCATACTTTTCGGCTTCACGGTCCTGCGGACACCATCACAGACGGATAATCCTGCCGCTTCACCTGAGGACAAGGCCAGAGAGGATCTCTCGCGGGTGGAATACCCGAGCCTCAGGAACATCAAATGGCATGCCCTGTTTATCGAGCCGAATCAGTCGCTTGAATCACTCTTTGGAGCGGACTGGATACTGGTGGCGCGCTTCAACCGGATTGACCGCCGCCATGTCTATCCCGGCATAACCATCAAGGTGCCCGACAACATGGCGGAAATCCGCGCTTATACGCCACTGCCGCGTTTCTATCAGCCGGCTTCCCGTCACGAAAAATATATCCTGGTCGATATAACCGAACAGTGGCTGGGGGCCTACGAACATGGCAAGCTGGTCTTTTCAACACCCGCCGCAACTGGCAAGGAGACCACGGAGACCCCCACCGGCATGTTTCAAATCTCCACCCGTGATCTCAACCATACATCGTCACTCTATAAAACCGCCAATGACGAAGAGCAATACCCGATGGACAATGCCCTCCGATTTCATATCGGCACGGATAACGTCTCGTACTGGCTGCATGCCCGCGATCTTCCCGGCCGACCGGCCTCACACGGCTGCATCGGCCTGTATGACGAGGAGATGCAGTTGCGGGTTTTCGGGACTCCGCAAAAGCCGGTGCTGAAGGATTCCCAGAAGCTGTACGAGTGGGCGGCGGGTGAGGAAGAATACGAGGATGATCCCGGAGAGTCGGAGGAGTTGGAAGATGGGCCTATTGTCGAGGTGCGCGGCAGCCTGCCCCGTTATCTGGACAGGCCGCCTGTGCACAAGCAGGGAAACACCTGAGAATTCATCTTACTTCGAAAGCCATTTTGCAACGTCTTTGGCGTGATACGTTATGATAATATCGGCGCCGGCCCGCTTGAAAGCGGTCATCGTTTCCAGCACGACCCGCTCCTCGTCTATCCATCCCCGCTCGGCGGCACCCTTGATCATGCTGTATTCTCCCGAGACGTTGTAGACCGCCAACGGCAGCTCGAACTCGTTGCGCAGATCACGCAGGATGTCAAGATAGGGGAGGCCCGGTTTCACCATGATGATGTCGGCCCCCTCTTCAATATCCGAAGCAGCTTCACGCAACGCCTCACGGCGGTTGGCAGGATCCATCTGGTAACTGCGGCGATCTCCGAACTGGGGTGTCGATTCGGCCGCTTCCCGGAATGGGCCGTAATAGCCGGACGCGTATTTGACCGCATAACTCATGACCGGGATCGCATCAAAGCCGTTATCATCAAGGATTTCGCGGATAGCGCCTACCCGCCCGTCCATCATGTCGGACGGAGCCACCATGTCGGCTCCCGCCTGCGCATGGGAGAGGGCTTCGCGCGCCAGCAGCTCCAGAGTCGCATCATTATCGACATCACCGTTTTTGATGATTCCGCAGTGCCCGTGGTCGGTATATTCACACAGGCAGACATCGGTGATGACCGTCAGGCCGGGCACATCCTTTTTCAGCGCCCGAATCGTTTCCTGGATGATGCCGGAATCGGAATAGGCGTCACTGCCGACCGCATCCTTGGTCTCGGGGATGCCAAACAGCAACACGGCAGGAATCCCCAGATCCCGGACCTCTCTGGCTTCGGCAACAATATGTTCGATCGATTGCTGGTAGATGCCGGGCATTGAAGAGACCTCTTTTCTGATGCCGCTGCCGAATGCCGAGAACATCGGATACACAAGGTCGTTGACGGAAAGGGATGTCTCGCGGACCATCCGGCGAAAGGTCTCACTCCCCCTGATCCTGCGGGCCCGGAATTGTGGAAAAAACATGGCGGTCCTCCTTTAATTGTGGCATTTGTGCTGCGATTATCCGTTAATTACATGCGGTGGTGGACTCTCTATTTTTTGCGGCGATCCTGAAGTGATATCACCTTGGGAGTTCCACCCTCCTGACGTGTCTTCTGTGCGCGTTCTTTCTCTGCGTTTTCCTTCTCGGCCCTCTCCAATTCAACCGGAGAAACCACCGGCTCCAGACGAAGAGGCGTGCCACCCATGGTAAATTCGGCTCCTTCAATCTGGAAATCGTCAAGAATCCAGGTAAATACCTGCATCGGAAAAGTCAGTACCAGTAATTTAACCTGCCACCAGCCCGGCTTGACGTCGGGAACAATCTCATCGATACGGGCATAAAAGCCCGGATTATTATCTACGTGAACAAGTACAAGGTCATGAATAGTCGCCATTATCTTTGCCTTTACACCTTTGGTTTATTACCGCTTTTTCCCGCCCAGAGCAGCAGCGGAGTTCCCATCTGTTCACCAGTCAGGGTCGAAGCCTCGTGGAGACATCTCCGCAGAGCCTGTTCCTCGGCAGCGAGAACCAATCTGTCTTGTACTGACAATTTCTGATCAATCGCATCGCAAATAAACAAGATACAGTCAGCCGGCCGATATCCCGGTTCCATGCTGCAACCGGCTTCCGTACCGTACGGACAGACCGGTTTTTGTGAAAAGTCCGCAGTCGTAGGGATATTTGCCGCGATGCGGGCCAGTGCATCAAAAACATTCATCCGGTATTTGCCGTTCAGGCAGCATTGCCCGCAGCAGTCGCGACAGATTGTAGTCGCATCAACATCCGCAATTACTGCGGCAAGAGCTTCTTTTGCCTTCCGGTAACCGGTCAGCAGCCGGGTCAGCATCTGCCCGGTTCCGGCCGGAAGCCCCGCAAGCAGATCTCCGAGCCGCGCAACACCTTGATGCCACGCCTGCAGATCATCCATGTATCCCTGCCTTATTCTGTTCTGCTGTGAAAATTGGTTGAAGCAGTCCGTAAGCCGGGTTCTGTTCCCGAGTCGGGTTACCCCTTCCCGGGCGATGGTCATTCATCTGGGTATGCCGTTACCGGCATCCTCAAGCAACCAACCCGGAGGCACGGGCGGGCCACCCTTAACGCCCCCCTATTTGGTCTTGCTCCTGACGGGGTTTACCTGGCATCCGGCGTCACCGCCGGACCCGGTGAGCTCTTACCTCACCCTTTCACCCTTACCTGCCGAGGCAGGCGGACTTCTCTCTGTGGCACTTATCCCTGGGGTCACCCCCGCTGGACGTTATCCAGCGTCACGCCCT
>DATNCC010000111.1:0-8752 GCA_035571735.1 Dongiaceae bacterium
ACCGCCAACACCCAGCCGGCGATCCTGACCGCGAGTATTGCGGCCTTGACGGTTGTCCGACAGGAAACCGGGCTTAAAGCCGATTATGTGGCCGGACATTCACTCGGTGAGTATTCGGCGCTCGTCTGTTCCGGGGCACTCTCGTTTGCCGATGCGGTCAGAACGGTGCGTGCCCGTGGGACGTTCATGCAGGAAGCTGTTCCGGTCGGTACCGGGACGATGGCCGCCATGCTTGGTGTTGACAGCGATATCCTTGCGGAAATCTGTCGCGAAGCCGCTGAGGATGGGGTTGTTTCGCCGGCCAACTTCAATTCACCGGGGCAGATTGTAATCGCAGGTAATATCAGCGCTGTTACCCGTGCCATTGAAATCGCCAAGGCTCGCGGCTTCAGAAAGGCCATGCTGCTGCCGGTCAGCGCCCCCTTCCATTGTGCCCTGATGAAACCGGCTGCCGACCGTCTGGAAGCAGTATTGGCGGCGATCCCGGTACAGGGGATGAACGTGCCGGTCATGGCAAATGCGGATGCTGCACCGAACAGCGACAAGGACCGGGTGAAGCCGCTGCTGGTTACCCAGGTGTGCTCCCCCGTGCTATGGGAACAGTCCGTTATTGCCATGGCTGATCTGGGGGTGACGAGGGTCATAGAAATCGGACCCGGCAAGGTTCTGTCCGGACTGGTAAAGCGCATCACCAAGGAAATCACGACCACCAATGTGGAGGACGTGGCTACTTTGAAATTGCTGGCGGCCTGATACCGCCTTTGCTTATTGATTACTTTTGCCAGGAGGAACTGCCATGCTCGACATCAATGAAATAATGAAAATTCTCCCTCATCGTTACCCGTTTCTGCTGGTCGACAAGATCGTCGAAATGGAGGTCGGCAAAAGCATCGTGGGGATCAAAAATGTCAGTATAAATGAACCTTTCTTTCCGGGACATTTCCCTGGTCATCCGGTCATGCCGGGGGTGCTGGTCATAGAGGCGATGGCCCAGATAGCAGGTATACTGGCTTATTCTTCCGATGAAAGTATCCGTTCAAAGATCACCCTTTTCGTCGGCATCGACAATGCGCGCTTCCGCAAGCCGGTCATGCCGGGTGATCAGCTCCGCTTTGAAATCGTGGCCACCGGATGCAAGCGGGGCATCTGGGTATTTGATGCCAAGGCGTTTGTCGACGGAAAGCTGGTCACGGAAGCCGAACTGAAGGCGACCTTTGCCGATAAAAACAACTAACATGCCGTTAATACGAAAGGAGTTCCATCATGCCTAAAGGGAAAGTTGCTGTTATTACCGGAGCATCGCGCGGCATCGGCAGAAGCATTGCGCTGGCGCTGGCCGCCCAGGGTGCCACCATCGTGGCTGTAGATATGGATCAGGCCTCTACGGAAGCGGTTGTCGCCGAACTTCAGGCAGCCGGCGGCAAGGCGCTGGCGGTGGTCGGCAATGTGACCGTGTCGGCAGATGTCGAGCGCATGATCGATGCGGCTACCGAAGCATTCGGGCGCGTCGATATCCTCGTCAATAATGCCGGCATAACCCGTGACGGCCTGCTGATGCGTATGAAGGACGAGGATTGGGATGCGGTCCTGAACGTAAACCTCAAGGGCGCCTTTCTGTGTACCCGTGCCGTCTTCAAGGTCATGAGCAAACAGCGCTACGGCCGCATCATCAATATCGCTTCGGTAGTCGGCCAGATGGGCAATGCCGGCCAGGCCAACTACTGCGCCAGCAAGGCCGGACTGATCGGCCTTACCAAGTCCAACGCCCGCGAGATGGCAAAAAGAAGCATTACCGTCAACGCTGTTGCGCCCGGCTTTATTGCAACCGCCATGACCGATGCTCTTTCCGACAAGGTTCGCGCCGAGCTGACAGCCCAGATACCACTGGAGAGGCTTGGGAGCGCCGACGATATTGCGAATGCCGTTGTTTTCCTGGCTTCTGATGCTGCCGGATACATAACCGGCCATGTTCTGTCGGTCAACGGCGGCATGTACATGTAACATGTTGCAGCATGCCCGATGTCTATGATAAATTTATAAATTACGGGCAAAATATCGATTGACTTTTGAAGATTTCACGCTTAATTAGGCACAGGCAAAATACACGAAACCTGCAAAGGTTTAAAATCAAACGGAGGTGAAAAATGTCAGATATTGCAAAGCGGGTAAAAGAAATTGTTGCCGAGCAGCTAGGTGTTGAAGAAGCGCAGGTTCTAACCGAATCTTCATTTATGGATGATCTTGGTGCCGATTCCCTGGACACAGTCGAGTTGGTTATGGCTCTTGAAGAAGAGTTCGATATCGAAATTCCTGATGAGGATGCCGAAAAAATCCAGACCGTGAATGATGCCATCGAATACATCACCGAGCACAGCTGACCACACAACCGGGAGGGGCGCAAGCCCCTCTCTTTTCATTCTTGCTTAACCGAAGCCACTGCCATCTTGGAGTAATTTATCATGAGAAGAGTTGTAATTACTGGTGTTGGAGCTGTTTCACCACTCGGATGCGGAAATGCCAAAAACTGGGATGCACTCACTGCAGGGAAGTCCGGTATAGGCTTGATAACCCGTTTTGATACGAGTGATTTGTCGGTCAAGATTGCCGGAGAGGTTCCCGATTTTAATGCTGAAGAGTATATTGACAAAAAAGAGATCAAGAAAATGGACCTCTTTATTCAATACGCTCTGGCTGCGGCTCATTTTGCCATGGAGGACTCGGGGCTGGTAATCAATGATGAAAATGCCGAGCGGGTTGGGGTTCTCGTTGGTGCCGGACTTGGTGGTTTACCGACGATTGAAAAATACCATACTCTGGTGGCTGAAGGTGGCTACAAGAAAATTTCTCCATTTTTCATCCCGATGCTGATCATTAATCTTGCCCCTGGACACATTTCCATCAGATACGGAGCGAAAGGTCCAAATATTTCTTCCGTTTCTGCGTGTGCGACCAGTACTCACTCGATTGGCGACGCCTATCACATTATTAAACGAGGCGATGCTGATGCCATGATTGCCGGCGGAACGGAGTCGGTCATCACGCCGCTCGGTATTGGCGGTTTCGCCGCCATGAAGGCCCTCTCCGACAGAAATGACGATCCTGCCGCCGCTTCCCGCCCGTTTGACAAGAACCGGGATGGCTTTGTCATGGGTGAAGGCGCCGGCATGGTCATTCTTGAGGAATATGAAAGCGCCAGGGCGCGGGGAGCCAGAATTTATGCCGAGGTTGTAGGATATGGCATGACCGGAGACGCGTATCACCTGACCGCACCGGCACCCGGTGGCGAAGGGGGAGCGCGCAGCATGAAAATGGCGCTCAAAAATGCCGGAGTTGCCCCCGAACAGGTCTCCTATATCAATGCGCATGGTACATCTACTCCGATAGGAGACATGTATGAATCAATGGCGATCAAGAGCGTTTTTGGCGATCACGCGAAGAAAATGATGGTTTCTTCCACCAAATCCATGACCGGTCATCTTCTTGGAGCAGCAGGCGGCATTGAAGCGGTCTATACCCTTATGGCAATGGAGAAGGGGGTTGTTCCTCCCACGATCAATTACACCGATCCCGATCCCGAATGTGATCTTGATTATGTCCCCAATACGGCGCGCGAGGCAAAACTTGTCTACGCCATGAGCAACAACTTCGGCTTTGGCGGTACGAATGCAACACTTCTTTTCAAAAAACTGTAGGTGGTACAGATGATCATTATCGGAAGCGACCATGGCGGCCTGACTCTTAAATCCGCCCTGAACAGTTATCTCACGCGGAGAGGTTTTGAAGTTGGCGATGCAGGAACCAACGGAGATGCTTCGGTTGATTATCCCGATTTCGGCCAGAAAGTCGCTGAAACCGTAATTGCGGGGGAGGCGGAGCTTGGCATCCTGATCTGCGGAACCGGGATCGGAATGTCGATCGCCGCCAACAAGATCCCGGGGATCCGCGCCGCTCTGGTGACGGATGTTTTTATGGCCAGGATGGCCAAAGAACATAACAACGCCAATGTGCTGGTGCTTGGTGGACGGGTCCTTGACGAACAGAAAGCCTGCGACCTCGTCGGAGCCTGGCTTGATGCAACGTTCGAGGGCGGGCGGCATCAGGCGCGTCTCGACAAGATAACCGCCCTTGAACAGAAGTATTGCTAGCAGTATAGAGATCTGAACTCATCAATAATATCAACAGGCGGGACCTGCCATGGCATGTGTCCCGTTTGTCGTTTGAAAATTATCGTCCATGAAAAGAACTTTTACAAGGAGAAGCCATGTCTGTCCTTTCCCAATTTGATCCCCAGGTAGCCGATGCCATTCGCCATGAAACGGAGCGACAGGAGTATAATCTGGAGCTGATCGCCTCCGAGAACTTTGTTTCGGAAGCGGTTATGGAGGCTCAAGGTTCGGTCATGACCAACAAGTACGCCGAGGGGTATCCCGGAAAGCGTTATTATGGCGGCTGCGAGCACGTTGATGTCGTCGAGCTGCTGGCCATCGATCGGGCCAAGGAGCTTTTTGGCGCCGAACATGCCAATGTCCAGCCGCACGCCGGCTCACAGGCCAATATGGCGGTTTATTTTGCTGCATGCAAGCCGGGCGATACTGTTCTTGGTATGAACCTTTCTCATGGCGGTCACCTGACCCATGGCAGTCCGGTCAACTTTTCCGGGAAATTGTTTAATATAGTTCCGTACGGAGTTTCACCTGAGACGGAAACTATAGACTATGAAGAGGTCGAGCGTCTGGCAATTACGCATAAGCCGAAAATGATCGTAGTTGGCGCCAGTGCCTATCCCCGCATAATCGACTTTCCTGCCTTCCGCACAATAGCTGACAAGGTTGGGGCAGTTGTCATGGTGGATATGGCCCATTTTGCCGGTCTGGTTGCCGCCGGTGTTCATCCCAGCCCGGTTCCGTATGCCGAATTCGTCACGACAACTACCCACAAGACCCTGCGCGGCCCGCGTGGAGGCATGATCCTCTGCCGTGAGGAGTATGCCAAGACAATCAACTCCCAGATTTTCCCCGGCATTCAGGGGGGACCGCTCATGCACGTCATCGCCGCCAAGGCGGTGGCGTTCAAGGAAGCGTTGCAGCCTGAGTTCAAGGCCTACCAACAGCAGATCGTCACCAATGCCAAGGCGCTTGCAGAGTCGCTTGTCAAGCGCGGCTTCAAGCTGACCAGCGGCGGTACCGATAATCACCTCATGCTCATCAACTTCTCGGGAACGGAGATAACCGGCAAGGCCGCAGAGGAAGCGCTGGACAAGGCCGGCATCACGGTCAACAAGAACACCGTACCGTTCGAAACCCGCTCCCCATTTGTTACTTCCGGCATCCGGATCGGAACCCCCGCCTGTACGTCCCATGGACTGAAAGAGACCGAAATGGATCAGGTTGCCGGTTATATCGCCGATGCGGTGGCGAATATAGGTGATGATCAGAAGCTGGCAGCCATAAAGGCCCAGGTAAACGGCATGATGAAGAAATTTCCACTCTACGCCGGCAGGCTTGCGTAATTATCAAATATGAGGTAGTAACGAGACCCTCCGGACACGCTCCGGCGGGTCTTTTTTATGGCTCCTGAATCCGTGATGCCTCCACACCTTCGCTGACCCGGAAAGCCTCAGTTCTCGCATTGCCGCGAATTACGGCTGATCGTCGGAGGACCACCTGCGCAAACGGGTTGTTGCCGAGCAAGCGACGGTTAACTCCGGCTTTTCCGGGCACTGCGGTGTTCCGGCGTCACGGATTCAGGTAGCTTACAATTTTGTGGTCGAGGAATCAGCATATGTCAGAAGTGAACTCCATAACGGCCGAACAATTGCGCCTGTGGGACAAACGCCACGTCTGGCACCCGTTTACCCAGATGCAGGAATGGGAACAAGGGGAGCAGATTATCATCGTAAAAGGGGAGGGGTGCTGGCTGATTGACACGGAGGGCAGACGCTACCTTGACGGCGTGGCCTCAATGTGGACAAACGTTCATGGCCACTGCCGCCGGGAGCTGAACGATGCCCTGAAGGAACAGGTCGAGCGCCTGGAACACTCTACACTTTTGGGGCTGGGGAGCGAACAGAGCATCATTCTGGCGGCGCGACTGGCGGAAATAACACCACCGGGGCTGGATCGGTTTTTCTATTCCGATAACGGTTCAACCGCCATGGAAGTCGCGGTCAAGATGGCCTATCAGTATCAGGTTCACTCGGGGCGACCGGAACTAAGCCGGTTTATAACCTTCAGGCACGCCTATCATGGCGATACTCTTGGCGCGGTGAGTGTCGGAGGAATCGACATTTATCATACGACCTTCAAGCCGCTCATGTTCGAGACCCTGCAGGCTCCGGCTCCCTACTGCTACCGTTGCGAGCTCGGCTGCAGCAGGCTCTCCTGCAACCTGAACTGCATCGATGCCCTGGAAGAGCTGATGTCGCGCAATGCCGGCCTGGTTGCCGGGCTCGTGATCGAGCCGCTTGTCCAGGGCGCCGGAGGTATGATCGTTCAGCCGGCAGGTTTTTTAAAACGTGTTCGCGAACTGTGCGACCGTTATGGTATATTGATGATCGCCGATGAAGTTGCGACCGGATTCGGCAGAACCGGAGCGATGTTCGCCTGTGAGCATGAAGGTGTGGTGCCCGATATCATGGCGCTGTCCAAGGGGATAGCCGCCGGATACCTTCCCTTGGCGGCAACCGTGACAAATGACAAAGTCTACTCGGCCTTTTTAGGTCCGTATTCCGAGCTGAAGACCTTTTTTCACGGT
This sequence comes from Dongiaceae bacterium, assembly GCA_035571735.1. Lineage (GTDB taxonomy): Bacteria > Desulfobacterota > Desulfuromonadia > Geobacterales > Pseudopelobacteraceae > JACRCG01. The sequence continues at coordinate 6,754 of DATNCC010000111.1, forward strand.
CATACATTTACCGGGAACCCGCTGGCCTGCGCGGTTGCCCTGAAAAGCCTGCAGCTCTTTCAGCAGGACAATCTGCTGGCTGGATTGCAGCCCAAAATAGCCCGGCTTAAACAGCGTCTGGTCGATTTTCAATCGATGCCGCACGTTGGCGATGTCAGGCAGTGCGGCCTGGCCGCGGGGATAGAGCTGGTTGCAGACAGGGATGCCGGCACACCGTATCCGTGGGAGCACAAAATCGGGATCAGGGTGTGTCTTGAGGCGCGCAAACATGGAGTTTTCTCGCGTCCGCTGGGAAATACAATTGTCATATTTCCACCTCTGGTGATTTCAGACAGCGAACTGGATATGCTCTTGAGCGTGCTTCAGGAATCAATACGGGTTGTTACGGAATGAATGGTGGGGCGGGGCTTATCCATGGATGATACAATCAAGATTCTGGTAATAGACGATGACGACTCCGGCCGCGAAGCCCTGTCCATGCTGCTGCGTTCGGTCGGGTACGAAATCACTTCCGCGGCGACCGGTGAGAGTGCGCTTGATCTGATCGATCGTGAGCAGTATCAGGTCATAGTTTCCGATCTGTTTCTGCCCGATAAGAATGGTTTTGATATCTTGCAGGAGGTTCAGAGGGTTGCTCCTGCGACCGAAGTCATCGTGGTGACCGGGCATGCTTCGGCGCAAACCGCGGTCAGGGCCATGAAAGAGGGGGCTTTTGACTACATTACCAAGCCGATTGATTTTGATGAGTTGAAAATAGTTGTTTCAAAGGCCCTGGAGAAACAGAAGCTGCTGTCTGAAAATATCTATCTGCGCAGGCAGCTCCAGGGGCGTTTTGAATTCAACAATATTATCGGCAGCTCTCCGGCAATGAATCTTGTGTTTGAACGGATGAGCCGTATCGTAAAAACGGACTCGACCGTTCTCGTCACCGGCGAGTCAGGTACCGGCAAGGAACTGGTCGCCCGGGCGCTGCACTATAACGGCACCCGCAGGGAGCGCCCTTTTGTCGCGGTAAACTGCAGTGCAATTCCGGAGGCGCTGCTGGAAAGCGAACTCTTCGGTCACGTCCGGGGGGCATTTACCGGAGCAATCAAGGACAAGCCGGGTAAATTCGAGGCGGCCAATCACGGCACCATATTTCTTGACGAAATAGGTACGTTGCCTCTTCACCTGCAGGCAAAAATACTGCGAGTTTTGCAGGAACAGGAGGTGGAGCGGGTAGGTTCCAACAAACCGGTCAAGCTGCATGTCAGGGTGATTTCCGCAACCAATGCGGATCTGGAAGAGATGGTGAAACGGGGGGAATTTCGTGAAGATCTTTACTATCGATTGAACGTCATACCGCTGCATCTTCCCCCCCTGCGTGAGCGGCAACAGGACATCATGTACCTGACGGCGTTTTTTCTGGAGAAGCAGTGCCGTCTGATGGGTCGTCTGCCGTGCACTATCAGCAAGCAGGCGCTTGAAGCGCTGGAACAGTATTCATGGCCCGGTAATGTGCGTGAGCTGGAAAACATGATCGAAAGAATGATCGCTTTGACGGATTCGAACGTCATCACACTGGACGATGTGCCGGCCAAGATAGTAGACGACAAGCCTGACGGTGAGGCGCTCCGTGTCAAGATGCCGAATGGCGGGGTCAATCTGGTCGAAACGATCTCACGCATCGAACAGTCATTGATCTCGCAGGCACTGGGTTCTGCGGGGGGGGTCAAAGCGCAGGCTGCCGCTCTTTTGGGGATAAACCGGACGACGCTGGTTGAAAAGATCAAACGGCTGAAAATGGAAGGGTGAACTGTAAAGTGACTAGAAGGAAGAAATCCGAAATAGCAGCTTGACAGTCTGCGATTAGGCGGTAGAATTTTTCCAGTTACAAGAACGCTAAGGATACACGACAATACTAAACCATCCGCGAGGGTGGGACGGAAAGCCTAATGGGTCTCCCCGAGACAGCCGGGTCGCCGAAATATCCGAATCACACGATTCGAGGTTTTCAGCG
>DATNCC010000112.1:0-2375 GCA_035571735.1 Dongiaceae bacterium
ATGGATGTGCAGATGCCGCGCATGAACGGTTTAGAGGCAACTTGCGCAATCAGGGAGAAGGAGCGGACGAGCGGCGGACACACCCCCATCGTTGCTATTACAGCCTACGCTCTCGATAAAGATGAAGCGGAATGCCTTGCCGCAGGTATGGATGCCTATTTCTCCAAACCGATAGACTTCAAAAAATGTATTGAGCTGATCCATGCCATCATCGGCTAACGGGACTGAACCCTGGGCAACCGGCGAATGTGCAGCTATCAAAGGAGGAAAACCATGAAAATACTGATAGCTGAAGATGAACCAGCTTTCCGCCACCTCATGGAAGAGATGCTGGCCAAGTGGGGATACGATGTGGTCGTTGCAAAGGATGGGAACGAAGCCTGGCAGGTCCTTAAATCCAAGGAGGCCCCCCAGCTCGCCGTCCTCGACTGGATGATGCCCGGTATCGATGGTGTGGAAATATGCAAGAAAGTCAGGCAGGAGCAGCAAGAGCCCTATACCTACCTCATCCTTCTCACGTCGCTGCAGCAGGACGAAGATCTCGTCACCGGCATGGAAGCCGGAGCGGACGACTATATTACCAAGCCATTCAAGACCAACGAGCTGAGGGTTCGCCTCAACGCCGGTAGACGTATCGTTGAGTTGCAGAGCCAACTGGCCACACACGCCACCGAACTGGAAGTGGCCAACAGGGACCTGGAGTCGTTCAGCTACACCGTCGCCAACGATCTGCTCAAATCCTTATTATCAATCAGTGAAAATACCAAATCAATCCAGGAGTTGCATTGCAGCAAGCAGGACGAACAGTGCAGATCTTATACGCGTCGCATATATGAAAAAACCAAGCAACTGGGTCAGATGATCGGCATCATGAATGATTTTTTCAGACCGACAAGGAAAGAGCTCCATCGGGAAATGATTGACCTGAGCAGAATGGCCGCTGAAACAGCAGAGAAGCTCCGGAATACAAACCCCAAGCGTCTAGTCAAGTTCAAGATCATCGAAGGGATTATGGTCGATGGAGACAAAGACTTGTTGCAAGCGGTCCTGAATAACCTCCTGGACAATGCCTGGAAACATACTGGCAAGTGCGAGGTGGCAATTATCGAATTAGGGGTTACGGAGGTTAAAGGGAAGCCGGTCTATTTTGTACGCGACAACGGGACAGGATTTGATATTGCAGATGCGGATAAGCTATTTAAGCCGTTCCAAGGCATATCCGAAACGGAGGAATTCGCAGGCAAAGGAATTGGCCTGGCCACAGTTGAACGGATTGTACGGCGCCATGGCGGCAAGATATGGGCCGAAGGGGAGCCGGGTAAGGGGGCGTCGTTCTACTTCACTCTTTCAGTGACGTGAGTCTAGGCGCATCCGATGCTTATTACTGGATCAAACTATTGGACAGCAGTGACCTTATCCATATAATTGAAGCTCTTACAAAATGTTTGTCATCCCCGAGTGCCTTTATCGGGGATCCAGTTTTTCCAGACATTTAGAATCTGGATTCCGGCTTAAGGCCTGCCGGAATGACAACTTTGTTGACTTTTGCAAAAGGCTCGAAGGTTTGATCCGACTTCATCCGAATTTATCCGATTTGATCCGCGTGCTATTTGGTTTTACGAATTTTGCCGTTTGGTTCTCATCCTTTCTTCAGGGTGAAGGAGAAGGTGGAGCCTTTGCCGGGGGTGCTCTCCACGGCCACGGTCCCCTCGTGCAACTGGACGATGTGCTTGACGATGGAGAGGCCGAGCCCGGTCCCCCCTTGTTCCCGGCTGCGCGCCGGGTCGACCCGGTAGAAGCGCTCGAAGATCCGCGGCAGTTCCTTGGGGGGGATGCCGACCCCGGTATCGCTGACCGCTATCCGCACCATGTCATCCGCCGCGGTCGCGGAAATTGAGATCGAGCCGTTCTCCGGCGTGTATTTGATGGCATTGTCGAGGAGATTGATCAGCACCTGCTCGAGTTTGCCGCGGTCGGCCAGAACCGGCGGCGCTTCTCTGAGCGGAGCCAGGTCGATGGTTATCCGCTTGGCGTCGGCTTTCTCCTCCAGGAGGGCGCAGGCGTGCCCGGCTGCCTCTGCGATGCGAAGCGGCGCTGGCTGCACCGCCATCTCCCCCGATTCCAACTCGGAAAGGGTAAGGAGGTCGCCGATCAGGCTTGCCAGCCGCTCCGCGTGGTTGTGGATCTTTTCGACAAAACTGCCGGCCCGTTCGGGGTCCGTTGTCAGTGCCCCGGCCAGGAGAGTTTCGGCATACCCCCTGATGACCGTCACCGGGGTGCGCAGCTCGTGAGAAACATTTGCCACGAAGTCGCGGCGCACCTTTTCCAGCTTTTTCAGATCGCTGATGTCGTGGAAAACCGCCACTACTCCCTGG
>DATNCC010000113.1:0-11237 GCA_035571735.1 Dongiaceae bacterium
CCTCGATCCCCTGCGACCCGAAGAAGATCATCGCCGTGGTCGAGTCCAAGCTCCGTGACCAGGGTCGTGCCTTTGCCGAGCAGGATGATACCTCCGAGGCGATCGCCAACCACATCATCGATTTCTTCACTCACGAAGTAAAGGCTGGTCGTCTGCCTGACAACCTGCTGCCGATCCAGTCGGGCGTAGGCTCCATCGCCAACGCCGTCATCGGCGGTCTGGCCAAGGGTCCCTTCTACAACCTGTCGGTCTACACCGAGGTTCTGCAGGACACCATGCTGGACCTGTTCGACTCGGGCAAGCTGGATGCCGCTTCTTCCTGCTCGCTCTCACTCTCGGCATCACCCGGCTTCCCGAAGTTCTTCGAGAACATGGACAAATATTTCGACAAGATCACCCTGCGTCCGCTCTCCATCTCCAATGCTCCTGAGCCGATCCGCCGCCTGGGGTGCATCGCCATGAACACCCCGGTCGAGATCGACATGTATGCTCACGCCAACTCGACTCTGGTCGGCGGTACCCGCATGATCAACGGCCTCGGCGGCTCGGGCGACTTCCTGCGCAACGGTTTCCTCAAGATGATGCACACTCCGTCCAGCCGGCCTTCCAAGACCGATCCGACCGGTATCTCCTGCGTGGTGCCGCACTGCTCGCACATCGACCACACCGAGCACGATCTGGATGTCGTCATTACCGAGCAGGGTCTGGCCGACCTTCGCGGCCTCTGTCCGCGTGACCGCGCCAAGGTCATCATCGAGAAATGCGCCCACCCTGAATACAAGCCGATCCTGACCGAGTACTACGAGATGGCCCTGGCTGAATGTCTGCGCCGCAAGGTTGCCCATGAGCCGCAGTTGTGGGACCGCGCCTTCAAGATGCACCTCAACCTCGAGAAGAACGGCACCATGAAGATCAAAAACTGGGACATCAAGCTCGACCTCTGCGAATAGGCGTCCTATCTTCACCCATGACAAAAAAAGCCCCGCCGGGAAACCGGTGGGGCTTTTTGTTGTGGGTACATCATGGTGTCAGATTTGAGATGATAACAAGGCGGCGAGGAGAAAGCGATCGAGGCATAGCATGGCTATGTCGAGGAGCTTTCGACGAAGCAACGAAGTTAGCGCTCAAATATGGCGCCGTGCCAGCCGTGCCTAGTGTGCTTTGGGGTGGGCCTTGTCGTACACCTCCATCAGCCGGTCGATGCTGACATGGGTGTATTTCTGGGTGGTGGAGAGCGAGGCGTGGCCGAGCAGTTCCTGGATGGCGCGCAGATCTGCGCCCCCCTCAAGCATATGGGTGGCGAAGGTGTGCCTCAAGGTATGGGGTGAAATCCGTTTGAAAGCCGCGATCCGCATGACATGGGTATCCACGATCCGTGCCACGCTGCGGCGGTTGATGCGCCCGCCGCGGGTGTTGAGAAAAAGAGCTCCTTTGGCCGCATCGTCGTTCCGCCATTCAAGATACTTCTGCAAAGCTTCCAGAGCCCTGCTGCCGACCGGGACGATGCGTTCCTTTCCTCCCTTGCCGGTCACCCGTGCCATGCCGGCCGCCAGATCAAGCTCGCCGACATTGAGGCCGGTCAACTCGGATACACGGAGACCGCTTGAATAGAGCAGCTCAAGAATCGCCCGGTCGCGCAGGGCGTATTTCTGGTCGTCGTCCGGTGTCTCCATCAGGGTCGTGGCCTGATCGATATCGAGGTGAAACGGGAGCCGCTGCTCTTTTTTGGGTGTGGCGACCAGTTCGGCCGGATTTTTTGCGATCGCGCCGCGCCGGAGCAGAAACCTGAAGAAAGAGCGGATCGCAGCGAGCTTGCGGCCGATGGAACTTTTTTTGGTGGAAGTTGACAGCCCGGCCAGATAGCGCCTCAAGAGCAGTTGGTCAATATCCTGAGCGGAGACATCCTCCCCTCTCTCGTTTACCGCGAACGTCAACAGCTGTCCCAGGTCGCTGCGATAGGCCGACAGGGTGTGCGGTGAAACATCCCGCTCGGTTTCAAGGTAGGTTGTGAACTGCTGTATCTGCAGGTCTAATGCCGTCATATTCTTCTATTCAAAGGTCGGTAACCCGCTTTTCAGTTTCCAGCTCCTGCTGTTCTCCCGATAGACCCACTCCTGGCGGTAGGAAAGCGTTTTGACCCTGTTTGACGGGAGCAGGTAATAGTCAAATTCCGTCAGGACATCACCGGTCTGTTTCTCGGGGAGGTACTTTGTGGAGAGTATGCGGTAATCGGTAACGGACAGGCCCCGTTTTTTGAGGGTTTCCGCCTGTTTCAGATACTCTTCCCGCAGATCCGGATCAATGTAGGTCATCCCGGCATTTTCAATCTCATGCCAGCGCAGCATCTGGTTATAGGACTTGACGCTACGGTTAAGCTCCTCGCTCAAGCCGGTCCCGGATGCACATGCTGCCAGCGTCAAGCAGAGTACACACAGGACTCCCCTAACAAGCCTGACCATGTTGGTTCTCCTTTTCCCGCTGTTGAATATGTTCGATCAACTCAACGGCAAGTTCGTACTTTCCGAAGGGGGGGATCAGGTAATACCCCCCTACGAAACTGATCGTTGCGTCGATAAACTCCTTGGCGATCGCCAGTCCCTCCCGCGCCCCCGACTCCTTGTCGAGCCCCTTCATTCGTGCCCTGACGGCGTCGGGTACGGTTATACCCGGCACTTCATTGTTCAGGTATTCGGCATTGCGCTCGCTGACCAGCGGCATGATTCCGGGCAAAAACGGAATAGTGATGTCGCCGGTCGCCTCCAGCGCGGCAAACAGAACCTCCGGAGCGTAGATCGGTTGCGTCTGGGCGAAGCGGGCGCCGCCAGCAACCTTTTTGCGCAGCCGCTCGGCCTGGACATCCATGTTCCGGGTATTGGGATTGAAGGCGGCGCCGATCGTGAAGCCGGTGCCGCTTCCGATCGGATTGCCGAGCGCATTGACCCCGCTGTTCATGTCGCTCAGCAGCTTGATCAGCGTCAGGGAGTGCAGGTCGAACACCGATGTAGCTCCGGCATGGTCACCCATGGTGGCAGGATCGCCGGTCACCGCCAGTATAGAGCGGATGCCGAGCAGGGAGGCTCCCATCAGGTCGGACTGCATGCCGATCAGATTCCGGTCGCGGCCCGTGACATGCACGATGACCTCGATCCCGACTTCGCGCTGGATGAGGCTCCCGAGAGCGATGTTGCCCATGCGTGGCCGTGCCAGTGGATTTTCAGCCAGATTGATGGCGTCCGCACCCGCTTCCTTAAGGCGCCTGCAGCCGGCGACGATCCGGCTGCAATCCAGCCCCTTTGGCGGGTCAAGCTCCACGGTGATGATCTTGCGGCTCCCCCAGCAGTCCAGAAAAGAGGGTTCTTTTGGAACTGTCCGGACCGACTCGGCAACGGAGATAACCGGAATTTTACTCCGTACGGCCGGCCGGCAGCCGGTTATCTCCCGGGCAAGCGCCGCAATATGCTCCGGTGTCGTCCCGCAGCATCCCCCCACGATGTTAGCCCCGGCAGCTACCATCTCCCGTGCCATTGAGGCGAAGTATTCCGGCGTGGCCCGGTAGATATAGCGGCCGTCAAGATACTCCGGGAAGCCGCTGTTGGCGTAGGCGCTGAGCGGCTTGTCCGTCAGGGCCGCCATCCGTTTGATCACCTTGAGCAGCTCCAGCGGTCCGGCCCCGCAATTGGCCCCGATTATGTCGGCGCCGGCGTCTTCCATCGCCCGGCAGAAATTTTCGACCGAACTGCCGTCGCCGCTTCGCCCCCCTTCGAGAAAAGCCAGAGAGGCGCTTACCGGCAGCCCGGTTTCACGCGCGACCGTCACCGCCAGCTTCAACTGCCGAAGGGAAGAAAAGGTTTCCAACAGCAGGAGGTCGACACCCCCCTCTGCCAGCGCGGCGCACTGGATGCGAAAAAACTCTTCCATCTCGGCGTCTGAACGTTCGCTCTCCTCCCCCTTGATCGCAACCAGCGATCCTACCGAACCGGCCACCAGCGCGGCATCTCCGGCGGCTTCGCGGGCGATCCGGGCCCCGGCCAGGTTGATCTCCGCCACCTTGTGACCCAGCCCGATGGCGGACAGCCTGGTATAGTTGGCGCCAAAGGTATTGGTCTCGATTATCTGGGCGCCTGCCGCAACATACTCGCGCGCCAGATCAGCGACCAGATTCGGGCGGACCAGATTCAGGTGTTCGAAGTTGCTGTCGAGGCTGACTCCTTTTGCGTAGAGCATGGTACCGATGGCGCCGTCACCGGCCAGAACTTCGCTTCGTAAACGTTCAAGGATGGTTTTTCTGTTTTCGCTCATACATTCCTATCTGCTGTTGCCCGAATGGTTCAGTTGCGGTATAAGGGACAATCGTACTATTTAGTAAAGGGAGTTATACGTGATACACACCCTTATTCAGTGGCTACTCGATACTATCGGGTCGATGGGATATCCCGGCATCCTGCTCCTGATGGCCATGGAGAGTTCGGTAATTCCGGTGCCGAGTGAACTGGTCATGCCGCCGGCCGGATATCTGGCCTATCAGGGCAAAATGAACATGACGGTCGCGATTCTCTGCGGCACAGTCGGCAGTCTGATCGGCGCCTACATCAACTATTTTGTCTCGCATTATCTTGGACGGCCGCTGATCCTCAAATACGGCAAGTACGTGCTGATTCCGCCCGACAAATTCGTACGTGTGGAGCGCTTTTTTCTGCAGCACGGCGAAATATCGACCTTCATCGGCCGCCTCCTCCCGGTTATCCGCCATCTGATTTCAATCCCGGCCGGAGTCGCGGGCATGAATCACGTCAAGTTTTCTCTGTACACACTGCTCGGTGCCGGCATCTGGTGCACCATTCTGACATTGATCGGCTATGCCATCGGCGAGAATCAGCAGTTGATCATGCAGTATTCGCACAAGGCCCTTCTCTGGGTGGTCCTGTTCAGCGGGGCTCTGGTCGTGTTCTATATCCGGCGGCACCGCGCTCAAGGTAGTAAAGCCTAAATTGCCCCAGAAGGCAAAAGGAATTTTAGCAGGTTAGAAGTTGTTTTATGCGGTTCATTGCAGAAAACAACTTCGTTAACGCACTTATCCCGTTTATGGGGTTGGAGGAAGTATCATGCAGTTACATCGAATCGACCGCATCCAGTACATCGAAGTAGAATTTCCGGGGTCGGCATGTTCGACACAAGGCTTCACTACCCGCCATGAGGGGGTTTCGCGCCCCCCCTACAACTCCCTCAACCTGGGCATGAACACCCAGGACCAGCAGGCAAATGTCGAGGGGAACCGCAGTCTGCTCGCCCGCGCGTTCGGCGTCAACCAGGAGGCGTTGGTCACCCCCAGACAGGTGCATGGCTCCGACATTCTGGTGATCAACGAACCGAATGAAGATTACAGTCATTTCCTGTCAGTGGAGGGGGATGCCGTCATTACCAATCAGCCGCACGTCATGATCGGTGTCTGCGTGGCGGACTGCGCCCCGATCCTGCTGTGCGATCCCGAAAACAGGGTCATTGCAGTTGTTCACGCCGGCTGGAAGGGAACCGCTGCAGGTCTGGTTGCCAAAACCGTAGCCGGCATGGTGTCGGAATTCGGTTCCGACCCCACCCTGCTTCACGCCGCAATCGGCCCCTGCATCCAGAAGTGCTGCTATGAAGTTGACGAGCCGGTCAGGCAGGCTTTTCAAAAAGGGGGTATCTCCTGGGATATGTGTGCAGAACCGAAGGGCCCCGGCAAGTGGCTCCTGGATCTGGGCGCCGCCAACCGTGAACTGCTGCTGCTCGCCGGACTTCCGGCGGAGGCGATTCAGCTCTCCGACCAGTGTGTCTGTTGTCACAGTGAACAATTCTTCTCGTATCGCAGGGATAAGGAAGAGTCGGGGCGCCAGATGGGCTTTATAATGCTAAAAGCTTAAAGGCAATTATGAATTATGAGGGATGAATTATGAAGGATAAAAACTTCATTCAACCTTCATAATTCATAATTCATCCTTTTATCCTTTTATCCTGGGGGTAACTAGTGCTCGCAAAAGTTTTCAGCAGCGCGCTGATCGGCATTGATGCCATTCTGGTCGATGTCGAGGTCGATATCGCCCCCGGGCTTCCAGCCTTTGCCACGGTAGGGCTGCCTGACGGTGCGGTCAAGGAGAGCAAGGACCGGGTCAAGGCGGCGCTTAAGAACTCCGGGTATGATTTTCCTCCCCGGCGTATCACCGCCAACCTGGCGCCGGCCGATATCAAGAAGGAGGGGACCGCCTATGACCTCCCGATTTCGATCGGCATCCTGGCCGCCATCGGGGTCATCAAGGGGACGCGGCTTCACGACTATATCCTGCTGGGTGAATTGTCTCTGGATGGCGGCCTGAAAGCCATTCGCGGCGCGCTGTCGATGGCGGTTGCCGCCAAGCGGGCCGGCCTGGCCGGCCTGATCCTGCCGGCGGAAAACGCCTCCGAAGCGGCCGTCGTCGAGGGGATTGATATCATCGGTGCCACGTCTCTTTCCCAGGTGGTCGAGTTCCTGAGCGGTCGCGAGATTATCGAGCCCTGTCGGGTTGACCTGCCGGCGCTCTTTTCCAGCGGTAGCGAATATGGCGAGGATTTCAGCGAGGTCAAGGGGCAGGAGCACGCCAAGCGCGCCCTGGAAGTGGCCGCCAGCGGCGGCCATAATATTCTGATGATCGGTCCCCCCGGTTCGGGAAAGACGATGATCGCCCGCCGTATTCCGACCATCCTCCCCCAGATGTCTTTTGACGAAGCGATCGAAACCACCAAGATCTTCAGTGTCAGCGGCATGCTGGAAAAAGAACGGGCGCTGCTGGCGGTGCGACCGTTCCGTTCTCCACATCACACGATCTCTGACGTCGGGCTGATCGGCGGCGGTGACATTTCTAGAAGAAGATGCGAATTTACAGAAGTTAGTGCGAATTTCTGCTGAGTTGACAGTATGGAACAGTGTGCCTATCCAGCCCTTAAGAGAATTCGAGAACTTTCACCGGATGGTCGCTTTTGGAGAGTAGATTGGTTTTGCGGCATCACCGGAAGTGAAAAAATAGCAGAAGACCGTATGGTCAAGATAATAATTAGCCCATTCATACAAGACATCAGTCCTTTCGAAGACCCCTCCTCAATAACATCAGTTGATGACAAAGCAAGAAAGATTGTTCGGACAAGCATTGGCAACCTACCCTTCATTCACATTGGGTCTATTTGGAAGGACGGCTATTATCAAGACCCTGCACAGTTTAAATTCACCGAGATGCGGCTGCGCAGGATTACCTTCGATGATTCGACCACTAAAGTAATCAGAGCTGACCACCGTCTTGAAAACGGCAAATTCTTGATTGACAAGAAGTACTGGCCAATTAGCTTAAGGGAAGGCCTTGATGCGAAATGCCTTTACATTGACTTTGATGATGAACCTTACAGGTTCATAATTCCGATGATGGAGGTCATACGTTTCTACTACGCCACTTCTACCAAGGTGATTCAACACCTTGTCAGTGACGAGTACTACCGGACAAATGGCAACTGCATGTATGATAAAAGTAAATGCAGCGAAAAAGCTTTCGGAGATTCAATAATTCATTTGAGAAAAGATTTTGATGACAACGACGCATGGACGGCTGCTCGTTTCGCTTTCTACCGTTTCGCACACGATAACGCTGTAAAAATATTCACATCCTTGGCGCTAGATAGGAAAAATGGCAACATAGTGCTACATCCAGAGACGTTTCCGCCTTTCTTTGGTGATACCAGTCTACTCACATACGGAAAACGGATAGAGTATGGCAATGGCGAGAGCAGTTTCCTCATATTCTGGATAGCGCAATGCTCATCTTCTTTCCCATTCAGAGAACTTTCTGTATCAAGAGACAATCCGGGAGTGCCTAACGACAAAACTGATAGGCAGGAGATTGGCTATCATCCTCGAAATGCTAAGCCTAAGGAATTCAGTGAGTTTGTGAACCAAGACGATGAGGCTCCGTCTTCGAACACAGAAATCACAAGGCTCACCCTTCCTCCTAGGTTCACTTATCTAAGAGGCAAAGAACTGAAAAAAATCTACGACAGCTCCGGCGAATTTCGTGCAAATAAGCAGACGGCCAAAAAACTGGAAGATCAATCAAGTTCCCTATCCACTTCGCCACAAACCTCCGGGGAAAGTAAAGCTGCCCCGGCCGCCTTTTCAAGCAATGAGAAAGAGAAAATTATTAAATATAACTATGACCGTCTTGTCGTAATGCTCAGAGGGTTTGATCTTCTTGTAACAGATGGGATCATTAATAGTTGGTCGATGATAAGGGTTAAAGGATGCAAGAGAGGTTGGAAGCTACTAGACGACAATTACACGCTTGAAGGTAATCTTTTCCCGTCAATAGACAGGAATGGCTTTGAACTACCCAAGCATTTTACGCATTACGACTCAACTCCGCCGAGAGGTATGATGGTTGTTGAGATGCTGGTCGGCGGGCGATACCTTTATCTGCTTGAGATTTTGCGGAAAGAAAACGAGAATTTCGCAGCTGTTTTGGTTTGCCGGGAGGATTTTGGTGAACTGGATCAGGTGGTTCTGTTAGACGTTATCACTGAATGTGCCAGAAACGAGGGACGGTGGCTTGACACAATTAACGTGCCTGGCATCAACCGTCATAGAGTCACTCATCACTGGAAGAACAGTGAGGCGTTTGCCGGAAGAATAAAGGGTTTGCTTGAGGAGATAGGCAGCTGATGCTGTTGCTCGCACAACTAAGGCCGCATAAGCGGCTTAGGACTTGTCGCCCAGCTAGTACGCTAAGCTGTTGAACTCGTTGTGTAGTTGGCTCTCAGGCATCACTAGTAGTTCCGCAGCTTTACTTTCGTTTATAAGCCCTTCAGCCAAAGATCTTAGACAAAGTCTTTTGAATCTTTGAGGCTCCTCTATGTCAATTGCGTTTGGCTCGTCATAAGGGGGCTTCAGCCAACCTCTATTTGAAAATTCTTTGTATAAGGCCCGGTAAGAATATTCGTTTATTATTCCTAAATCCTTGCATCGGTACACAATTGCTTGAACGCTAACTCCCAGAAATTTCTTTAGACTAACCAATTCTCCAATACTGATGTTGCTACGTGACCTTCCTAAAGCGTCCCAGAGGAATCTTTCTGGCATCAAAAAAGCTCCAGCAAATTTGTTACAAATCTTCTCAATGTTTAACTCGCTAGAAACTTTTTCTAACAATAAATGTCCAAGTTCGTGGACAATTGTAAAGCGCTGACGTTCTCCGGTTATGGATGAGCATGTAACTATTACAGGGATCTTTTGTCCTTTTCCTGTTTGTACAAAACACGTAACGCCAGCAACAAGTGTTGATAAATCAGCCAAAATGATCTTGAAGCCCCGTTCTTCAAGGAATTCTGATAAATTTGGAATAGGATCGCTACCTAATTGCCAGTCGTCACGAAGTCTATGTGCTGCTCGTTCTGCTTCCTCTAATGTTCTAATTGGATAGGGAAATTGTCGAGGCTTATCCCAATTGGAGCTAACATCACCCAATAGCTGCTCTACCTCAAGGTAACGCATTAAATGTTCCCGAATTGTAGCGCTTACGGCCTTCTCATCAATTTTGTGTCTTGCAGAATTTTCTCTAAATTCAATGGTCCCTAGTTCAATTGAATGTTCCGTAAGCAAGAATTCTTTTTCTACTTTGAGTGCAGCTGCTAGTGCGTCGACAACCTGAGTAGATGGCAGCATATCCCCTCGCTCATATTTCCCAATTGATTGAGCGCTGACAAGTCTTCCGATTTTTTCTTCAAGACCTCTTAAGGATAATCCTGCTCTGTTCCGTGCAGTCTTCAAGTTGTTTCCAAACAAAGTCACACCCCCGTATATAAGTTTACAAAAACTATTTTTTTTGTGTACGTGCAAATATATCCATGTAACATGCCGATAATAAAGCTTAATTTAGTAAATTAGAAATTTATCTAAAATATTTATTGACAATCGGCTGTGATGATGATTTATTTTATCACGAGTTTACGAATATACGCAACGATATGTTTTGTAGCTATACAGATACCTCTAGAGGGGACGCTAATTATGATGACTGGAAAGCTGAATTTTGCATTGTGGTGCTTGACTGCAACGCTTGTATTGCAAGGATGCGGACTAACAAAAAACCAAAAAACCGGAATCGAAACTTTTGGGCAAGCTGCTGAGACACTGGGGGCGGCGAGTAAAGACCATCTCCTTGCTTGTCGTGAAAACATTATTGAAATGAAACGGTCTCAGTTGGCCATTGAGAGATTCGTTCTTCCGGCTTCACAACCAGACGGAACCCCTCCTACACGAGAATTTTACTTTTCCAAATCATTAAACCTCGATTCTGGTCTGGATAAGGACAATATTGAAAAGCGGGTAGCTGCAGTGGAGCTGCTGCAACGTTATGGCGACCTCCTAGTTTCTTTCAGCAGTGATACTCACGAGAAGGAGCTTAGGGATGCGTCGGACAAATTTGCCAGAAGCGTTGAAAGTTTTCCGGACAATCCATTGACGCCTGATGAAGCCAAGGGTCTCGGAGAACTGGTCACGATTGCTGGACATTTCCTTGTCGAACACGAAAAAAAGGAGGCTCTGGAAAAAATCGTTCCAAAAGTCACGCCACTAATTGACAAAATATGCGACAGCATTGAGCGGGACTTTAATCCAAAGAATAAAGGGATCGCCAGCAATATTAATTTTGCCCAGGACCGCCTTGCAAGTGGATCCATTAACGGACTTAAGCAAACAGGTGGGTCATTAAGCGACCGCTTTTTACTCATCAACGGTTTTGCCCTGGCTGAAAAGAATAGGGAATATCTTGCGACCTCTTCAAAACAGATTCTGAGGGCAGTGGCATCGTTACGGGCGGCAAACAGCCAGCTTCTTCAAGTGATTGGCCATAATAAAGTCGGAATAAGTGAAATCAAAAAGTTCAGCGAAGATGTTGCAGATGTAGCTAAGGGCGTTAAACCGTTTATCGGTAGATTTTAAAAAATGAGGTGACCACATGGCTACAGCGCAATTAGAAAACGATCTCCAGTCGCTTGTCGATGGCCTGAGTGAGCTTAGAACCGCCACTCCAAATTCGGATCCGGATTATCCGGCTATTGAGAGTTACTACCTTGCTGCTTCGGATCTTCTGGAATCAACAATTGATAAGGCCATCGACGAAGCCGATGAGGACTATTTAACTTTTACTGATCAGCTTACGAAAGCTATGGTCGTGATCGATAAGGCT
>DATNCC010000114.1:0-7942 GCA_035571735.1 Dongiaceae bacterium
CCAGCAGAGTCAATTTCTTCATTCGATTTCCCCCTTAGACAGTTTTGGATTTTACACTACTTGTCATTGGCGTTATTCACACGATTCAGGACATTCATTGTAAGCAAAACAGGGCTCATGTCAATGAAACAAGACCGGCAATCGTTTTTCCTAACATCGTTCATGCTCCTTTTGTCTCAAGGTTTTTACCACTTGGGGCCGGTTGCTCTTATTGCTTCGGCTTGAAGCTTTTTCCATTCCTTGTAATCAATTTTCTTCCAGAATTCATTTTCATAATTATCAGACAGCAGGATGACATCAACTGTTCCTGGTTTTTTCGGTCGTCTGGTTGGGTTCAACCTTTTCATGGTAAAGGTTCCTATAAGTTTTGCAGCGCTTACCGTCCCCTCGAATGTATAAAAATCCATAGAAGGTTCCAACTTGTCGTCTGAACCGGAAAATATGCTGCCAGTAGTTAGTTTTGCTGCAAATGATATTTTGCCTGTATCATGATCGAGACTTACTTCCTGAAGCTCTCCAACAGGCGCGTCAAATGGAGTCCCGACGTAGTGCCTCAAGGTTCCCACGGTCTTCCCGTCAACTTGCAACAGCGACACGCTGAAGCCCTCTGCATGAGGCTCTTCGCTCTGTGAGATTTTTACGTTCGACCATGTGCCGAGATATGAAAATGAAGTTATTGGTTTTTCGACGGCGAATGCGGAACTAGTAAAAACCATGAGGAGGGCAATCAGAATCATCCCGAGAGTTTTCATGATCAGACTCCTTTTTTATTAGATGAACCCAATAAGTATAGTTTTATTTTTGTTGACAAATTAATTAATGATAAGATAAACAATAAATTCAAAAAATAGTACAGTTTAATTGCGATACACGACAAGACTGAACTATCCGCGAGGATGAGACGGAAAGCCTATAAGGTCTCACTGAGAAGGCCGGGATGCCGAAGCCCCGGCTATTTTTGTGCCCGTTCACATTCTGTCCGGAATGCTTTTTAACAGCAGTTTGTCAGTTTTTCATACACGTTTCCACTTGGTGTCGGGAGTGCTGTGTGACAGGCAGCACTCTCATGACACCATGACTATTCGTGCTCTGCACGGAATATTACACAAGGAGGAAGTAAAATGAAGAAGAAGCTCGTAGTACTCTCGGCAGTAATGATGATGGCGGTTCCTGTTGCCGGTTTTGCAGCACCGACCGGCAAGTACGCAAAGCAAATTGTCGTTGCCATAAGCGGTGGCGAATTTAACAGTCCGATCGCTGCAGTTGGTTCCATTACTGATGCCTCGGCTACCAATCCGTACCTGGTAAAGGTTATGCCGGGCGTTTACAATCTCGGCACTTCCTCCCTGGTCATGAAGCCGTTTGTCAATCTTGAAGGTAGCGGAGACTCCTCCGTGATCACCTCGCAAGTCGTGAATCCCGAGACGCAAAATTGTGCTTACGGCACCGTAACCATGGCAAACAACAGCACGGTCAGCAATATACTCATTACAAACACCGGGGCTGGAGTTGATGACGGAATGGACAGTATGTCAGCATCAGTTGCATTCCAGGGAGTCACATCCACACTGGAAAATGCGCACGTCATTACGGGTAGTAGCACCTTCAATGTTACGAACCATCATTCGACCGCAGTCTGTGCCCTGAATGGTGCCTCTGCGACTCTAAATAATGTCAAACTGGAAGCACACAGCAGCGGCGAGGCCTGGAGCCATACTGTTGTAAACGGCAATGATTCAACTATGGTCATCAACAATGCATCGATTCTTGCTGAGGGCACGTACTTCTCACGCGCATTTGACTGTAACTGCCATGGTACCAACGATATTTGTGGTAGGGCCAAAGTTACCATTACCAACAGCCTTCTCGAAGCTAGAGACCTCACCTCTGCCGAAGGGTTCTATGGCGGTGACTGCCAGAATGTCGAAATTGTTAATACCAAAATTGTAAGAGATGGCACCCCAACGGAACGAATTGTTACCATTGGAGAATTCACTGACGAGTTCAGAATCCTCAATTCTCAGCTTATCAACACAGGCGGCACCTCCTCTATCGAGAACAATAACGAAAGACCGCTCAAAATTGCGAACTCCTTGATCACGGGCGGACTCGGAGGAATTAATTATCTGACAAATGCCAGGATTATCGGCAGCTATGATGAAAACTTTACTCCCATCCCGAATCAGCCATAAGGTAACGAACAGGATACAAAGGTCAACAATTACATCATAACCCTCACCACACACAAAGTTTAGGCCCGCTTCGGCGGGCCTTTTCTTTTGCGGTCTGCAAGACTTGCCCCCTAATCATCGAGGCAACCGCTGCTCTTAGGCACTTGTTTTACCGAAATGTCCTATGTCAAGGGCTGACCGGTCGGGGGGGAGTCTGCATGGTGGGACCGGATTTGTCGCCGGGCTGCTTTGTAGGAACTGATTTGGTTTCCTTCTTTTTCTTGGCGGCTTCGTCCTTTTCCCTGGATGCATGCTCCTGAGTTTTGGTTTTCGCATTGGCAGTTTCAGCGTTCTTCTGGCGTTTCTCTGCTTCAGCTTTCTGGCGCCGGTTTTCCTGCTCCTGCCGCTTTTCCTCTTCAGCCCTGGCCTTCAGCTCCGCCGGAGTAGGCGGGTCACCGACACAGACGACCTCCACCTTGTCATCTGATTCCACTATCCTGAATTCCTTGCAGTCGGCAAAGACCGAACAGGGAGCCATTACTCTTGCTATCAGTACTAGTGACAGCGAAAAAGAGAAAACCCTGAAAAAAAGTGTCATAGCGTCTCCATACGATGCAGGACCACTGAGCCGAGAGCATCAGCGAATCCGAAGCTTAGGGCCTCGGCAGCGGAGCGAACTCTATCGGCACCCAGCTGTAGCTCCCCTTGCCGTCCGCCCGGACATGGCCGATCCCCGGAAACGGGAGATGCATGCCGGCAACCAGCGACTTGCTGGCCGCCATGGCCTTGAAGATGCTCTTCCGGGTGGCGATGGCCTGCTTCTGGTCGACGTCGAACTCGATGGAGACCCCGGGGTTGGCGAACTGCACCGCGTGGGCATGCACCAGATCACCCCAGATCAGCAGCTTCTGCCCGTCGGACTCAACTGCAAAGGCGGTGTGCCCCGGAGTGTGGCCGTTGGCCTTCACAGACTTGATGCCCGGGACCAGCACGCTCTCCTCCGTAAAGGTCTGCCACTGCCCGCTCTTCTGGTACAGGCCGGCTATGTCGCGGGCCGTCTTGAACATCGGCTGAACCTTGGCCGGCGCTGCGTCCGCAACCTTCTGCGACAGCCAGTAGCCGCTGTCCTCCTTCGCCACCAGGATCTTGGCCTTCGGGAAGAGCGGCTTGCCCTCGGCATCAGCCAGCCCGCCGATGTGGTCGCGGTGCATGTGGGTGATGATCACCGTATCCACCTGTGCCGGCTCGTAGCCGGCCGCCTTCATGTTCTGCAGGATGAAGCCGAGGGAGGGGCCGAACAGCTTGGCCGCTCCGGCATCCACCAGCACCAGGTGCTCGCCGGTGTTGACCAGGTAGGCGTTCACCGCAGTCTGCATCTTGGGGTTGCCGACGAACATCCGGGCCAGCAGGCGGTTCAGCTCGGTCGGGGTGGTGTTGTGCAGGAGCTTAGTGTCCAGCTCCAGGGCGCCGTCGTACAGCGCGGTGATCTCGAACTGCCCCAGCACCATCCGGTAGTAGCCCGGCACCTGGGTCTGGACCTTGGGAGCCTCGGCATGGGCGAGGGTTGCGAAGCCCAGGAGGGTGATGCCTGCTACGGTAAGGATGAGGCGAATGAATCTGGACATTGGTATTCCTCCTTTTGCATGGTTGATCGACAGAACCGAAGGGGTCAGCCGTTGACAGCAGCCTTTTAATGGCTGCCCCCTCCAGATTTCTCGGCAGTGGTGCTTTTCTTCATCTTTTTCCTCAGTCGCCTTCCCCGCAGATAGAGTATCCAGCCGGAAAACGCCATCCAGAAGATGCCGGCCCCCAGCACGACATGGTAACCGTCGTCCATTATCCCCGGCCCGAAGTGGGCCGTAACAATACCGTTCCACCAGCCGTGGAGGACGGGCAAATGTCGCTCTAACAACTCCGAGCCACTCAGCCTGAGCGGCCCGAAACTGAGCATCAGGCCTGTAAGCGTCTGGATGACCAGGAACGGGGCAATGATGATGCCGACGTAGCGATGCAGCTTGTTAAGATTGATTCCTTTCATCCGGATCCTTTCTGATTCACGATGTTCAGCTGCGTTGCAAAGCGAAACAGGCCTATTCGCATATTACATGGGTGGGGGCTCCCTCTTCCAATGAACCATCAACGAAACTGATCCGGCCACTTGCGGGATGAATGGTAGACCCGCAATATCTGGATGGCATCATCCTTGACCCGGTAGGGAACAATGAAGGGCGTATTTGGAACTACCATCTCTTTAGTGCCGGAAACACGGCCGGCTCGGCCGATGCCCGGTTGTTCCTTCAGCAACGATACCGCTCTCACGATTCTCAATACGACTCCCGCTGCTGCCTGCGGGTCATCCCGGGCAATGTACTCCTCGACGGCATCAAGATCAAGAAGCGCTCTTCTAAGCCACCTTACGCGCAACCTTGGCCTCCCACTTTGCCAGAACCTCGTCATGATCCTCAAAGACTGCATCCGGGCTGTTCGCTTCGCTCAGCGCGTCTTGAATGCCCCTGATCTGCCATTCGTTTATTTCAAGATACTGTTCCAGCGCTTCTTCAATGACATAGGATTTCGAACGGCGGGTGGCGCGGGCAAGACTTTCGAGTCGGGTGCGGGTATCCGGCTTGACCCGTACGGTCAGGCTTGCTGCTTTGAGCATATTGACCTCCATGTAAGACATTTGCTTACATTGTGCGGCAAACCGGTGGTCCGGTCAATGTGAAAGTAGGATGAATATGATTATCGAACGACGTAAATAGTGCATGATTCATTGCGGCCAGGATTCCATATCAAGGAACTCTCTCCACTTCAGGCTGAGCCGCGGATGGCCTTTCACACCCCTCAAGGAGGTGAAATCAAACTCGTAGTCCCCACCACTCTGCCTCGTGAGTCGACAAGATAGGCCCTCACGGAAAAAATCCTGCCCGGCGACGCGCCAAGCGGGTCAAAGCTGATGGTAGCAAGAGTGCCTGAGCCTGAGATTAATCTGGTTGTAACAAGCGCCCAGCGAACCACTCCCGGCAAACTTGTGTTTTTGACAAACATTGCACCGGTTGCAAGTGCGCCTTGTGTAACCTGAGGATTAACCATAACGGAGTTATCGTAAGTTAAACTGAATTCAATTCCCGCAACTCCTTCAAAATTACCTGCCAGAACCGTGTAAACCCCTTCCCCGGATGAAACTATGCTCAAAATATTGCCTGATCTGACCTCGACATTAACGGTTGCGCTTTTCGTCGAATCCGATTTGTTCGTTGCCATAACGTGGTACAACCCGGTCGTGGCAGGGGCGGTATAGATACCGGAGTCAGTTATGACGCCGCCATTTTCTTCGACAACGCTCCAGATGACCTGTGGGTTAGCCGAGCCGATCACGACTGCCGAGAAGTTCAGAGTGGCATTCGGTGCAACAACAGCCGGATTCGGCGTTACGAATACGGAACCGATAGCCGGAATCGGATCGGCAATGATATCCACCGAACTGGCATTGAATTCGGTGAGTGGTATCTCGATAATTGCGTTGTTAGTCCGCCACCTGTCAAAAATCTCCGAAACAACCACCTTGCCGTTGCCGAACCGAATACCGACCATGTCCAGAAAGAGATCAATGCCTTTATGGTCTGCCGTATATGGGTCGGAAATAAAATTGACCAAGGCAGCCCCGAATTTGGAGAGAGTGGGTTTGAGCGCTGTCTGAACGGTGGAAATTGCAGTCGGCAGGGCATTTATCAAGGCCTGCATCTTTACCGCTTCGGCAGAATTGTACAGAGTTGTCAGATCATCGCTGCCATTCGCCAAAACCACCGCCAGAGTGGATAGGGGATTAATGTTGGTAATGCCTGCAGCGTTCGTAAAAGAATAATGCACCTGCAAGCTTCCGTTTGAAGTTCCGACCGCTTTCAGGAGAAAAGGAGCCGTCAGATCTTTGAGGTCGAACGAGAACGAACCGTCTGCTGCTATAGGCACAGACAGCTCTTTCGCCGGAACTGACGAGTCCTTCAGGTAAACTGTGCCGAAAATTGGGGAACCGGCAGCGGCAACGCCGGAAATGGTCGGTGCCCCGCTTTCCCCGCTCCCGCTACATCCAGCCAACAGAAAAAGTAACAGTGGGGCAATGCACCATTCGATTAAGCAAGCTTTTCGCATCATTTTCCTCCCATTCCAATGGCCCAATTCCGTGTTCATTTGAATTCATAAAGAACCGGATCTGTGCCGATAAAAATCTCCTGGCGGCCGTCGCTGTCGATATCCTTGACGGCAATGCTGTTATTTCTTCCCAGGTTTGATCCAAGGTATGAACTTCGCCATTTCAGACCCTGCCCATCCAGAACAGAGAGTACTCCGTTGCTGGCGATGAGCCACTCCTTGGTGCCGTTGCCGTCCAGATCAGCTACCCTCAAGGCATCAACCGCAGTCGTGCCGAAGGTGGGAACGTTCTTCTTGATGGCAAAGGTTACACCATCGTAGACATCGATGGTGCCGTCATTGCGGCCGACCAGGACTTCGGGGAACCCGTCCCCGTCCACATCCGCCACTTCGACAGCACGGGCAGGGCTGTCGATCATCTGTTTAAGGAAACGGGTAACGCCGTCGAATACTATTAACCGTTTGTCACTCATTGATACGATGATGTCCGGGTGGCCGTCCTTGTCCAAGTTCGCAAGCTTGATATCGTAAACCGAGGACCCGGAGACACTCAGGTCGACTGTTGCCCATTTTTCCTTCATTGTGGTGCCGTCAAAAATGACCAGATGAACCCCCTGCCCTCCGCCCGTCAGAGCTGTAACGATTTCGATCTTGCCATCGTTATCCACATCGCCAATGGCAAGCACGTTGAATGAAATGTTGCTGTATGTGGTGCTCTGCCGCTTCAAGGTGCAGGTGGCACCATCGTAGACCATGATGACGCCGTTGTAGAGATCCGATGAAGTGATAACGAACTCGGTATGGCCATCTCCGTCCACATCGCCAATCCGTATCGCACGATTATTCCCGGACCAATCTCTGGTCCCCAGTTTTTGCTGGAATTTCAGGGCGTGGGTCCGGGCGTTGAAGATATGGATAATACCCTCGTCATATCCGCTGTTACTGTAACTGGTGACCATGACGATCTCGTCTTCGCCGTCGTCGTCCACGTCACCCACAGCCAGGGCGCTCAGGCCGCTGAAATCGAGGTTTTGCCACTTGATCTTAGCCGTCTGCGGGTCGGCTATGTACAGGAAATCGGGTCCGGTTGACGAGCCGCCGGCCCCCCACAGCAGTTCCTTTTTGCCGTCCGCGTCCACATCAGCCATGGCGATGCCGGAAACGCCATGCTCCGGGTTGCTGACGGCCCATCTTTCGGCATGGGTGCGGACATCCACGGCATGGACCTTGCCCCACTGGCCGTCACCATAGATGATCTCGGGGATGCCGTCCCCGTCCGCATCGGCAATGGTTACGGCGCCGATATCCTGGCTGGTCGGGATTTCCCAGACCGGCGACTGCAGGGCGGCATCGAAGATCGTTATCTTAGCCCAGGAAGAGGCACAGATGATCTCTTGCTTGCCGTCGCCGTCCAGGTCCGCAAGTCTGACCTTGGCTCCGAAACTGTTGATGTATGACCATTTGACCGCGCCCGTAAGACCGTTGAGCACGTAGCCCTTGCCGCCGTAGGTAGTAGTGACGATCTCCGGGGCAGCATCGGAATCGACATTCCCGACGGCAATGGAGGCCCCGCCGCCGGAGTTGACGCTCCACTTTACCTCGCCCGTCTGGGCGTTGTAGAC
>DATNCC010000115.1:0-4824 GCA_035571735.1 Dongiaceae bacterium
CCTACTTGTACAGCTGTTCGAAATAGTCGGAAGCGTAATAGAGATGCTCCCCCCAGTCGAAACCGAGCCAGCGGACACTATCCTTGATGGAGTCGATATATTCCTGCTCTTCCTTGGCCGGGTTGGTATCGTCGAAACGGAGGTGGCAGCGGCCGCCGAAATCACGAGCCAGACCGAAATTGATGCAGATCGACTTGGCATGGCCGATGTGCAGGTACCCGTTCGGTTCGGGTGGAAAGCGGGTCACAATGCCGCTGTGCTTGCCGCTTTTCAGGTCTTCATCGATAATGGTGCGCAGGAAGTTATTGGCTGTGGGTGCGGCCTGTTCAGTAGTGGTCATGATAACCTCTTGAATACTTTGTTTTCAAAGCTCGCCCAGAAGCGAATTCGGGTAGGCTTTGATGATTCTGACATCGACAAAACTGCCGATCAGGGAGCCGTCGCCGGGAAAATTGACGATGCGGCCGATATCCCCCTTGCCGGAAAGCTGTCCGGGGAGCTTACCCTCACCTTCGACCAGGACGCTCATGACGCTGCCGATATAGGTCTGGCTGATCTCGCTGGTATGGCGGCGCTGCAGCGCCATCAACCGGTCAAGACGGGCCATTTTTTCCTCACGCGGCAGGTCGTCGCCCAGTTCCGCCGCCCTGGTGCCGGGGCGGGGCGAATAGACGAATGAAAACAGGTCGATGTAACGCACCTCTTCCATCAGGGAGATGGTCTGCTCAAAATCCGCAGCGGTTTCGCCGGGAAAACCGACGATGATATCGCCGGTTATTGCAATATCGTGGCGTATTGCCCTGAGCTTGCGGACCTTGTCCAGATAGGAGGCACGGGTATAGCCGCGCCCCATAAGTTTCAGGACGGCATCGCTGCCGGATTGCGCCGGAAGATGGATCTGTCCGCTCAGCTTCGGAATATCGCCAAAACAGGCGATCAGTTCGTCCGACATATCCTTGGGGTGAGAGGTGGTAAAGCGAATTCGCTCGATGCCGGAAATGGCGGCGACCTGGCGGATCAGTTCGGCGAATGACGGCTCATCGGCGGTTTTGAGGCCGTACGAGTTGACGTTCTGCCCCAGCAGAATGACCTCCCTGACCCCTTCATCCGCCAGTTGCCTGACCTCGGACAGGATATCCTCCGAGCGGCGGCTGATCTCGCGACCACGAACATAGGGAACGATGCAGTAGGAGCAGAAGTTGTCGCACCCCTGCATGACCGTCACAAACCGCGACAGGCGCGACTCTCCCCTGATCGGGGGAAACAGGTCGAGGCGCTGGTCGTTGTCGATAAAGGCCGTTTCGGAGCGGCGCTCGCCACGTTCGGCGCCCCGCACCATTTCCGGCAGCAGGTGCAGATTGTGGGTGCCGATCACCAGATCGAGGTAGGGAAGCTTGCGGAGGAGTTCCTCTCCCTCCTGCTGGGCCACGCAGCCGCCCACCGCGATAACCTGTTTCTTGCCGTCGCGCTTGTAGATGCGCAGGTTCGCGAGCCGTCTGTAGACCTTTTCCTCTGCCCCGCCACGCACGCTGCAGGTATTGAGCAGGATCATGTCGGCAGCGGACGGTTCGTTCGTCGGCGCATAGCCGAGGTCGGCCAGCATCGATATGATCCGTTCTGAATCGTTGACATTCATCTGGCAGCCGAAGGTTTCTATGTAGAGCAGTTTATCGAGCATAGAGGGTCTGTCTTTATACGCGACAAGCGCCCTCAAAGTCAAACTAATTGGGTGTCTTGCGGGGTTGGCGCCTAGCCCGTATTCCTCAGACCCGCCGAAATGCCGCTGATAGTGGCGGCAAGCACGTAGTTCAACTCCTCGCTCTCATCCCCGGAGCGCTTTCTCCGCAGCAGATCGATCTGGATCAGGCTCAACGGGTCGACATAGGGATTCCGCAAACGGATGGAACGGGCCAGGGGCGCGTTGTTTTCCAGCAGGCGCGACTGGCCGGTTACAGCAAGTACGATCCGGCGGGTACGCTGGTATTCATCGACCATCATGCCGAATACCCGGTCACGCAATCCGCGGTCCGGCACCAGATCGGCATAGAGGCGCGCCAGTGGCAGATCGACCTTGGTCAGGGCCAGCTCCACGTTCCGGATCAGGTCATAGAAGAACGGAAAGCGGAGCATCATGTCGCCCAGAAGTGCCCTTTCTCCCAACCCCTTTTCGGCAAAGCTTTCCAGGGCATGCCCCACCCCGAACCACCCCGGGATCACATGACGGCTCTGCATCCAGCCGAAACCCCAGGGAATGGCCCGCAGATCGGAGAGGTCGCGGGTTGCGCCCCGCCGCGCCGGGCGTGAACCGATCTTGGCCAGTTCGAACTCCAGGACCGGTGTGGCCTGCTCAAAGTAAGGGATGATATCGGGATTTTCCGCGATGTGCTCACGGTAGAAGGAGTAGGCGGCCGCCGACAACTTCTCCAGGGCCTCCTCCCACCCGGAATCCGGAGCCGGCTCCTCTACTCCCGGGCGTGCCAGGCTCTCAAGGGATGCCGCTACCATCAGCTCCAGGTTGCGCTGCGACAGGGATGCATCCGAGTATTTCCAGTTTATGACCTCACCCTGCTCGGTAATCTTGAGGGAGCCGCTGAAGGCGCCGGCCGGCTGCGCCACGATCGCCCGGTGGGTGGGGCCGCCGCCGCGACCGACCGTACCGCCACGGCCATGGAACAGTACGAGCCTGACCCCGCACTCGGCAGCCACCCGGTGCAGCTCCCGGTGCGTCTTGTGTATCTCCCAGGAACTGGTAAGCATGCCGCCATCCTTGTTGGAGTCGGAATAGCCGAGCATGACCTCCTGCCTGCGACCCCACGAGTCCAGAAACGGCGCATATTCCGGCGAAGTCCAGAGGGTGCGGCAGATATCCGGCGCATGACGCAGATCCTCGATGGACTCGAACAACGGGACCGGCATCAGGCCCGGGTCGCCGTTGGCAGAGGCAGCGACGCGCACGCCGCATAGTTCCATCAGCCAGATCAACGAGAGGGTGTCCTGGACGCCGGATGCACCGCTGATCACGTAGCTCTGGATGGCCTCGGCCGGGTACTGCCTTTTCAGTTCGGCAATCGCCCGCAGGGTGGCAAGCAGTTCGGTTGTTTCCGCACTCGGCTGTTCCGGCAGCACGACAGACATGCCGGAGCAGGTCGAGCCGCCCGCCGCCAGTTCGGCAACCGCCCGGGCATGAATCCTGGCGTGCTGGCGAATATCGAGGCTGTGCAGGTGGAAGCCGAAGGTTGCCACTCTCCGCAGAAGCGGGTCGATCAGTGCGCGGACCAGCCGGTCACCCAGTTCGGCCGCCAGGCTCTCCCGGATGAGCAGCAGGTCGTTTGCGAAAGCGGCGGCGGCCGGATAGGCATCGTGGTGGCCCGGCTCAAACAGGGTGCTGCGCAGGCGATGCAGCATGAATCCTGCAAAGCGCCGGTACTGCTCGCATTCCGGTATGGCTTCGCTCTCCTGGTCGCCGATTGACAGGGTTGCACGATAGTTCTTCACGGCGGTTGCCAACCCGGTGGTAACCGGTATCCGGCAGTCGGAAGGGGTAAGAAGACGGCGCAAATCCTCTACCGCCGCAACATAGTCGCCCAGAATGGTCTCGCGGGCTTTCTGCAGAGCCTCACGGGTCGAGGCGGCGGTGACATACGGGTTACCGTCCCGGTCGCCGCCTATCCAGGAGCCGAACCGGACCACCGTTGGCAACGTATCCGGAGAGATGGAGGTGCCGAAGGTTTCACCGAACGCGGCCGCAATATCCTCGTACAGTTCGTGAATCGGGGTGATCAGGGAACCCGGATAGTGGTCAAGCCCCATCTTGATCTCATCCAGCACCGTGGGCTTGCGCCGGCGCACCTCGTCCGTCTGCCACATGGCGGTGATTTCGGCAAGCATGGCATTCTGGCCGTGGAGCGCGTCGGCATCGGTCAGCGGCAGCCGGTCGAGCGCCTCAAGCTCCCGTGCGATGCGCCGCTGTTTGAAATGGACCACACGCCTGGCCACGTCGGTGGGGTGGGCGGTAAAAACCGGAATGACCTGTACCTGCCGCAGCCACTGCAGTGCCTCCTCGGCACCGATCCCCGCAGTGTGCATACGCAGAAGAGTACCTCTAATGGAACCGGGCTTGTCCGCTTCTCCGCAGACAAGCCGGGCGGCACGCCGGCGCCGTTTGCGGTGGTTGGTTTCCGCCAGGTTGGTCAGTTCGAAATAGGTGGAGAATGCCTTGACGATAAGGTAGGCCTCGGCAATGGTCATCCTGGCGATAATCTGCACCGCCCGCTCCTGGAGTTCCTGTTCGCCGGGAAAATCAAGACAGGCCTCCCCCTGGTCATCATTCAGCTGCCGGTGCCTGATCGCCAGGTGGCGCAGTTCTTCCTCGGCTTCATAGGCCTGATCTCCGGCCTGCTCCCGAATGACCGTACCCAGCAGCCGTCCAAGGGAACGTACATCCCGGCGGAGAGGGGCCTCCCGCAGATCTTCCTCCCTGCAGGTCAGTTCCGCCAGTCGTGCCGCCTGATCTTCAACCTTCCAGAATAGTTCCATCTCCGCCATGTAGGTACTCCTCCGCTCAATAAATTAAAGCTTATTGCCAGGTGGCTGCTTTGTCAAATTCCAGCCCGAAATTGGATATGATTTAGGATTGACAAAGAAACTCCTTTGTACGTATAAATAAATTATTGATACGTACAAGGAGGCGAATTTCATGAACACAAAACTGACACTCAGTCTTGACCGAGACATAATCGAGCAGGCAAAAGAGTTTGCCCGCTCCCAGCATAAAAGCCTTTCCAAGCTTATTGAGGGATATCTTCGGCAGGTTGCCCATCCGGA
>DATNCC010000116.1:0-5101 GCA_035571735.1 Dongiaceae bacterium
GCCTGAAAAGATAAAGTTTCCGCTGGCGTCTGTCACGACCGGCGCCGGAGCAGAGCCGGCCAGGGAAAGAGGCTCAAGCTGAACGCTGGCGCCACTTACCGGTGCGCCGGTCGGATCGATCACCTTGCCCGACACCGTGAAGCCGGGAGGTGCTACCGCAGCGCCTCCGATGTTGATAGGCACCAAAGCGGTCATCACCACCTCCTCGGTGTCACCGGGAGACTGGGTCTGGTGGTTGTTGAATTCGGCCTTGATAACATCGGTGATGGGGGTTGCCGACCTGATCAGGGCGTCGAAGCGCCGAGCTACGGTCATCTCGATGGGAGTACCGGCATTCACAACATAAGCCTCGTTATGTGCGAAAGGAGGAACGCCGAGGGCGCGGCCGTCCCAGGCGATGATCACCACGTTTACCGGGAAGGTTATACGCAGGCAGTTGTAGGCGGCGTCGAGAATGCGGACCAGGACCGTCTGGTTGGTCTGGGCGTTGATCGAGATCTGGGTCCCGCTGATCCCGCTGTTCAGAGCGGGCGGAATTGTCAGTCCGGCCGGGATCGCTGCCGACCCTCCCTTGTGAGCCGGAACAGGTACGCCGGTTACGAACCAGTAGTCCGCATCGAAATCGTTGAAAGCGAAAAAGCCGCCGACGCCCGGATTGTTCCTGAAGTTGTCGTTGATACCCGGCTGGGCGCCATGGGCCGGGAAGGTGGTGAAAGCGCCCGCGGCAAGTGCGGTCCAGTTGGAGTCCCGATCGTCGAAGACCATCAGCGCTTCCACGTCAAAGGGAACGGTCATGGCATGGGGGTCGGTGGCGAACGATATCTGGGTATCGGTCGGCCCGGGCCCGGGGTCGGGCGTATCCACCGGATTGGCATTAAATCCGGGGAATTGGGGGAACCTGAGAAGGCCGGTGAGGGGATCGTTCAGGTTGCAGGCACACCGGCGCTTGCCGTCACGGCCGGAGCCTATCGGGACGTTATTGAGTGTGACCGCCCCGGTCGCCGGGTTGGTCGAGGCTATCGAGCCGAAGTAGGCGTCCGGCGCCTCGAAGATCATGGCGCTGAACAGACCGAATTCGAAGTGCTGCACGGTATTGCGGTGGCAGTGCAGAAAGTAGAAGCCCATGAAGTTAGGCTGCCACTGGTAGATATAGTGACCGATCTCCTGAGAACAGTGGCCGACGCCGTCGTTCATGGGGGTTGGTTCGATGCCGTGCCAGTGGATGGTATGAGGAGGCGGTCCCTTTCCAGTGGTATCTGCGTGAAAGATCACCCCTCGGGGCATGCGCAGCGTAGGGCCGGGGTAGGTGCCGGCTGCCGCGGACGGGTTGTTGTCGTCTCCGATTGTGAAGAATACGAGGTTTTTCAGACCGTCCCAGGTCGGCAGGCTCAGGCCATGCAGCAGGCTGCGATTGACCGTGTGCGGAGCGATGGGCGCGCCCTGAAGTCCGGCAGCTTGCATCACCTCCGGGACCGGGTTGGGCCGGATCATTCCCTGCTGCGTCATTGCCAGCAGCTCCTGGGTGACCGGACTGGCAGTGGTTGGGTCGAACATTTTTGAAAACATGCCCTCCATCCCTACTACCGACCAACGGGTAACTCTGTTTGCTGGATTTGTTACTGACATTTTATTTCTCCTTCTATCGTTAATGGAGCTGTCACATGGAAATCAGCAACTTGCCGACAGGTCTAGCCGGCACTGGTCCTCGGACCGGCTGCCAGACCGGTTTTATTGACCAGGTCAGGGCCGGCGAGGCCGCGTATGTTGCGGAACATCTGGGCGAAATCCGCATCCATCGGGAAGTTCATAAAATCACCGAGCCCCTGACCCTTGGCGTTGCGGTCTCCGAAAACGTACGCCCCGGTAATCAGACCCATGTTGTAGTTGCCGCCCTGGGCGGTCTGGCTCGTTTCCAGATGGTCATGCGCCGGATAGCAGAGCGGCGAAAGACGCTGGCCAAGTTCCACCGGTGTGACCCCGTCTGCTGCCAGGGCTTTTGTTCCCAGGGCCGGGATGAATGTCTGCATTTCCTCTACGGGCGGCCAGACCGGGTGACCGTTGATGGTCTGTAGCGGTTGGTCGGGACGACCTATACCACGGGCGTTTGGAAGATCTGGTGGCCGCATGAAAGGGAAGACGTAATCGACGCGGTCCATCGGCTTGACCCCGTAGACATCGACCCAGATCGGGTTGGGATTGGGAAGGGGATTGGGGTCGGTCACCCTGTTGGTCATGGTAATGAAAAAGTGGTTGCAGTGCATGTGATGTGAAACGGTCTGCACACCGGCGTTCAGGATATGGATCACGACCGGCTCGCCGACCCGCGAAACAGGGGTGATGGCCGGATCGAAATGGGAGAAAAAGCCTGACTGGCCGTTGACGGTAAAATACTGGGGTCTGTTGTTGGCCCGGGTGGGACTGAACGGATCGCGCGTGATCGCTTTCACGAAATTCGCCGGGATGCGCATTCCGGTTCCCGGGGCAGCATTACCCACAGCAGCGAACAGATTGGGACTCGGCTGATGGTACACCCAGACGTACTGCCGGAAAGAGGGTGTGTTGGTAGCCGGATCCCCTTCTTCCCATTTAAGGCCGGGCCAGACAGCAGGGTTGCCTAAGTCGTCAAAGATGTTCTGGATATGGGGGGGCGGGTTGTCATACGGGGTAAAGTTATGTCCGGCTACAGCGGCTGCAGGCCTGACAACCAGGGCTCCGTGCAGACCCATGACCCGGTTGACCGGTTCGTTCAGATTGTCGTAATAAAGATGGGCGCCCGACTTGCTGACAGTGAAGGAAAGCGGTCCGACGGTCGCTCCTGGGGCGATTGGGCCGCTGTCGAACACGCCCGGAATGAAGAAGGAATGGGCTTCATCCAGAGTGTTGGTGATACTTATGGTGATGGTATCGCCCTGGATGGCATAGATCGAAGGACCGGGGCATTCGACCGGAATATCCACCCCATCCGCCCTCATCTTGTAGACCCAGAAGTAGCATTGGGCGGTGTTGACGCTGTTATGGGTCACCATGTCCTTCAGGGCATCGGTGATGGTGACTTCCAGGATCTGGGTAGCGGCGTAGGCATTTTTTACTCCTAAAAACGGAAAATGGCTGCCGACTACGATGGTCGCTATTCCTGTAGCGCTCATTTTCAGGAACTCTCGTCTATTCATTGCCATGGTTTTCCCCCTCTTCCTTCGCGGATTTGGAATTTATTTCTGACCTTGTGTTCATTGTTTTTGAATTAAAAAAGAGATGGCATTTCTTCATGTTAGGTCAAATTCTAACAATATTTTCTTTCATGAATTGTGCCAAAACCGGCAACGAACCAGTAACCTATAAATATCAATGGGTTGATTGTAGTTAAGCCTTTAATGTTGCCGCTTGACCGGTGTGTAAATCAATATCGGCCATCTCCTCGGCTCCAGTCTAATTAAAGGTAATCATTGTTTTTTTACTTATTTCTATTTTTTTACAAGTGCCAATATTTTTACAGAGGTGCAATGCGACAGATTTGTTCCTCTCTCCTTTGGCGTGTGGTGTTTTTTGATAAATATGAAACCGGCTCCAGACAATTAATATAAATTATGGTACAGTCTTCACGAAAGTCAAATTACCAGCGATAATTATTTATTCGCCAGTGAAAATTTAACAGTCGGAAGGTCATAACGTGATGAGAAAGACAAAACTCTTTATTGCGTCCGCGGTGTTAGCGGCAGCAGTATTTGGCGGTTACCTCTACGGCAGGCTTGCAGTTACGTCCACCAAGCTGTCGAAAGGGCAACAGCAAACCGAATACACATGTCCAATGCATCCTTTCATTCAAAAAAATCAGCCCGGCTCCTGCCCGGTTTGCGGGATGGAACTTGTAAAAAAGATTGCAGCAACGGAGATTACCGACAAAGAACTGAAGAACCTGAGCCATGTCGCTTTGTCGCCGACCCAGCAAATAATGGCCAACCTGGCCACGGTCACCGTTGCCGTAACACCCTTTTCCAAGGACATCAACTGTACCGGCATTGTCGCTTACAACCAGGAACGGCAGGGAAAGGTAGCCGCCTGGGCACCCGGACGGCTCGACCGTCTGCTGGTCAAAAGCGTTGGAAGCGAAGTGCGCAAAGGGATGGCGGTGGCCGAACTCTTCTCGGTTGACCTCCTCAACGCCCAGGAACAATACCTGATGGCCTACAAGACGATCAAGGTCCTGAATAACTCCGTATCCGTCTCCTTTCCGATATACACCCAGCAGGCACTGGGTGAAGCCAACGAGCGTCTCCGTCAGCTCGGGTTCAGGGAAAAGCAGTTCGAAGAACTGAACAAGTCAATAACGCCGTCCGTCAGGGTTCCCATCAAAAGCCCTCTCTCCGGCGTAGTCACCGAGAAGCTCGTTCAGGAGGGACAATATGTCAATGTCGGAGACCCTCTCTTCAGCATTGCCGACCTTTCAATCATCTGGGTGGACCTTGAGGTATTCGAGAACGATTTCCCCCTGATCAAGGTCGGCCAGGAGGTTAGAATCGATTCCCGCTCTTATCCGGGGCATCCTTTTCACGGCAAGGTGAAGCTGATCTATCCTTTTCTGGATCCGAAGACGCGTACCGTGAGGCTGAGAGTAGAGATACCCAACCCCGGCCTGAAGCTGAAGCCGGAAATGTACGTAACTGCTACGATCAAGATCCCACTGGCAGATTCGGTGGTAGTGCCGGTAGCGGCCGTCATGGATACCGGCAAGCGTCAGGTGGTATGGGTTGAATCCAAACCGGGCGTATTCCTGCAGCGGGAGGTCAAGACAGGAGCCCGTTCCGGCGGAAGCCTGCAGATACTGGCCGGGCTCAAGGCCGGTGAAAAGGTGGCAACGACCGGAGGCTACCTGATCGACTCCGAGGCCCAGCTCAGTCATGGCAGTGAAGCAACGGGAAAGCCGGCATTACCGCCGGTAGGGAAAGACAAGTTGGACATGAGCGACATGAAAATGCAGTAGTATCTAAGGTTGCTGAATACCCAGGTTGCTTAAAAATAGTCAGATCGTTGCATCCGCAGAAGGCCCCGCGGAGGCGTGAGCCAAGCTACGCCGCACAAGGAGGCTTTCGAGGACGGCGGCGAG
>DATNCC010000117.1:0-14147 GCA_035571735.1 Dongiaceae bacterium
TCGATCTGGCCCCTACCGATCGTCTCAATCTCGGGGGCAAAGTGGATTTCGGCACCCTGCAGGACAATCTGACGGGTGCCAAGATCAAGAGAACGGCGGCCGGAGTGAACGCCGGCTACGGATTCGGGAAAGTGAAGCTGGCGAGCGCCGTGGAATTCAGGAAGGATGATTCGGAGCAGCCGGACAGGAGCTCCGTCGAACGTACCACCTGGCTGCTGAAAAACAGCTTCAAGTATCAGTTGACCCCGGACTGGCGGCTCATCGGCAAACTCAACTATTCCAAGAGCACCAGCTCCCAGGGAGAGTTCTACGACGGCAGTTATACCGAGGCGGTGATGGGCTATGCCTACCGTCCGGTCAGCAACGACCGGCTCAACGTCCTGCTCAAGTATACCTTCTTCTACAACGTGCCGGCAGCGGAGCAGGTCAGCGGCACCTCCACCTCGGCCGGCGTTCTCCAGCGCAGCCACATCGCGTCGATCGATGCCATGTACGATCTGACGCCACAGTGGACCGTGGGGGGCAAATATGCCTACCGCCTCGGGCAGGTAAGCGTGGACCGGGTAACTCCCGAGTACTTCGACAGCCGTGCCCACCTGTATGTGGCGCGTGCCGACTGGCATTTCCTCCACAAGTGGGATGCACTGGTCGAAGGGCGCCTGCTGGACCTGCCCGATGCCCACGATCGGCGGAGCGGCGTGCTGGTGGGGCTCTACCGGCATCTGGGTGACCACGTCAAGGTCGGCGCCGGCTACAACTTCAGCGATTTCTCCGACGACCTGACCGACCTGAGTTATCGGCATCGGGGCGTGTTCATCAATATTATAGGGACTATTTAAGTCCCCCTTTGCAAAGGGGGATTCAGGGGGATTTAGCGATGCGGCAAACTCGGACATGGTGGCAACTTGAGTCAAATCCCCCCTTGCCCCCCTTTGCAAAGGGGGGTAGAGGCACATCCTTTAACGAAAAGCCCGAAGGGGCACAAACGACCGAGGTGGCAATCATGTACAAATTTCTCAAGGCAATCGTAACAGGTATTTCGGTGTTTCTCTTCATCCTCCCCGCCTATGGGCTGGAAGCCCCCAAGGAACAGGTCAAGGGGTTGGACGAGCAGGTGCAGGAGATCAAGACGGATGTGCTCTCCATTGCGGCGGAGCTGAACCAGCTTGAAGAGAAGCTGCTGTACCCCTCCGACACCCAGGTCGCGATCTTCGTGTCAATGCCCCAGGGGGAAAAGTTCCGTCTTGACGCCGTCGATATCGAGGTGGACGGCAAACCGGTCGCCCATCACCTCTATACCTTCAAGGAACTGGAGGCCCTGCAGAAGGGGGGCGTTCAGCGCATCTATGTGGGCAACGTCAGAACCGGCGAGCATGCGCTGCAGGTGACCGCCACGGGTAAATCCGAGGGGGGCTCGGATTTCCGTAATGGAGAGAGCTTCAAGATCACCAAGAATGTCGGTCCCAGACTCGTCGGGGTCGTAGTTGCCGGCACCGGCAGCAACTCCATCACGCTGAAGGATTGGTAGCCATGTCCAGGTTGATTCTCATACTGGCCTGCCTGTTGTTTGCAACCCCATCGCTGGCAGACGATGCCTACACCTCGAAGGAGCTGAAGGATGTCTACTTCGGAGAGGCGGTCTATCACGCCTTTCAGGGGGAGTGGTTTCAGGCGATCTCACGGCTCGACACCGAGCTGTGGCAGCACCGCAGGGTTGATGAACCGGCGCTTGACACGCTTCATTTTCACCGCAACCAGGCGGAGTTCGGTGTCGGGGATTTCGAACTGGGCTACCGGATGCATCAGCGGGCCGGGCGCGCCATGACCGCGGTTATCGAGGGTAATGTGGAGGAGCCGGTGCGTAATGACGCCATCTATCGCCTGGCACGGCTCTATTTCCGGAAAGATCAGCCGGAAAACGCCCTCCATGCCCTGGAACGGATTCGCGGGGCCGTTCCGGAGACGATCCGGGATGATGTGGAGTTTCTGCGCGGGCAGATTCTCATGGCGAACAATCGTTTCCCCGAGGCGGCACGTGTCTTTACGGATCTTCAAAAGGCCAGGGGGCTGGAAGGATTTGCCGGATACAACCTGGGGATCGCCTCGATAAAGGAAGGAAAGGAGCAGGATGGACGGGCGTCACTGGACCGTACCGGGCAAATCTCCGGCGATACACCGGCCGCATTGGCCATCAGGGACAAGTCTAACCTGGTCCTCGGCTACAAGCTGCTGGACGAAAATGCCGGCGACAAGGCCAAGCCGATCCTCGAACGGGTGCGTCTGAACGGCCCCTTCTCCAACCGGGCCCTTCTGGGCTCGGGGTGGGCGGATGCCTCCCGGGGCCTGTATGAGCGGGCACTGGTTCCCTGGAGCATCCTGGCGGAGCGCGAGGTGACCGATCCGGCGGTCCAGGAGGCCATGCTTGCAGTGCCCTATGCCTACGGGAAACTGAACATCCACGGCCGGGCGGCACTGCTGTACGGCAAGGCCCTGGATGCTTTCGGCAATGAAGTCGACAAGCTCGGTACGTCCATCGACTCCGTCAGGGAAGGGAAATTTCTTCGAGCCCTGGGGCGGGAAGAGTTGAAGCAGGACTCCGACTGGGTCGTCAAGCTGCGCAACCTGCCGGAAGCGCCCGAGACCTATTACCTGCTCCAATTGATGGCTTCCCATGATTTTCAGGAATCCCTCAGGAACTACCTGGACCTGAATGAACTGCAAAAGAAGCTGAGCGTGTGGGAAACGGATCTGGATGCCTTCGAGGATATCATCGGGCAGCGCAGGGCATACTACCAGCCGCTCCTTCCCGGGATCGACCGGGCATTCAAACAGCTTGACTCCCAAATCCGTCTGCGCATGGAGCAGCGGGAGCGGATCAGGAAACGTCTGACTGCCATACTGACGGCACCGCGCCCCGATTACCTGGCTACTGCCGAGGAACGGATTGCCACGGAAAAAATCGTACGCCTGGAGCAGGCCCTGGCTGTGCACGGCGGAACGGCAACCGCTGCAATCAGGGAGAGGATTGGCCGCTTGCGGGGTGTACTCGCCTGGAACATCTCCACGGAATATGACCAGCGCCTTACGGATGCATACAAGGACCTGCATGATCTGAACGAGGTGGTGGACAAGTTGAAGAAACAGTACGAAGCCTTCGTCCGTACCCGCCAGGCCGCCAACCAGAGCTATGAAGGATATGACGACGTGATCCGCCGTGAGCGCGGTCTCATTGCGTCGGCCCGGGAAAAGGCGAAGACCCTGATGGCACGCCAGGGGGAGACGCTTGAAACCATGGCCGTAGATGAACTGACCAGGCGCCGCGAGAGGCTGGAACAGTTCCGGATCAATGCCCGTTTTGCCATAGCCGACAGCTATGACCGTGCCTCCAGGGCCCAGACAGAAGAGAATGTTGGCAACCAGACTGAAAAGGGTGTCGGCCAATGAAACGAATCCTATTTATAGTTCTTGCGATTCCGTCGATCCTGACCGCATGTCAGACAGGTGGCGGCAGGGAGACCATTGCCCGGCTGCGGAACATGAAGATCGAGATCAGGGAAGAGGCGATTCATGGGGGGCACGAGAAAGCCATGGAGAGTTACCAGCGCTTTCTGGAAGAGAGCCCCGAATCGGCGTTGACTCCCGCTGCGATGCGCCGCCTGGCGGACCTGAAGATCGAGAGGGAATACGGGTCCCTGACCGCCGCGGCAGCCCAGCCCTCACCCAATCCCTCTGGGAGAGAGATAGAGAGAGGGATTGGACGCGCCCCGGCGGCTGCGCTTTCTGCGCCGGAACGCGCCCGGAGCCCCAAGGTCTCTGCCCGACCTTCGGCCGGGGCCCCGCAATCGGGCCGGACCGAATCCCAGACGGATTTCGAAAAAAGGGCGACCCAGAGTCCGCAGCTTGCCGCCGGTACCGAAGAGCTCGAAAGGGCAGGGACCCGGGAGGCGATCGCGGTCTACAAGAATCTACTGGACAAATTCCCGCAGTACAAGGGTAACGACCAGGTCTTGTACCAGATGTCCCGCGCCTATGAAGAGCTGGGGCAGACTGAGGAAGCCATGGTTGTCATGGACCGGATGGTCCGCGATTTCCCGCAATCTCCCTACCTCGACGAGGTGCGCTTCCGGCGGGCCGAATTCTTCTTTACCCGCAGGCGTTATCTGGATGCGGAAGGAGCCTACAAGAGCATCGTGGCTATGGGCGCCAAGTCGCCTTTCTACGAGCTGGCCCTGTACAAGCTCGGCTGGACCTTCTACAAGCAGGAACTCTATGAGGACGGCCTCCATCGATTCATTGCGCTCCTGGATCACAAGGTAGCCACGGGATACGATTTCGCCCAGACCAAGGACGATCAGGAACGCAAACGGGTGGACGACGCCTTCCGGGTCATCAGCCAGAGTTTCTCGTATCTTCGCGGCTCCGACTCCGTGATGGAATACTTCGATGCCAACGGCAAGCGCAGCTATGAGGACCGCGTCTACGGCAACCTCGGTGAATTCTATTTCGAAAAACGCCGGTACAGCGATGCCGCGGCCGCGTACAACGCGTTTGCCAAGCGTAACCCGTTCCACCGGGTCGCGCCGCAGTTTCACATGAGGGTCATCGAAATCCAGATGGCCGGCGGTTTCCCAAGCGTCGTGATCGATGCCAAGAAGCAGTTTGCCAGGAATTACGGGCTCAAGGCGGAATACTGGAAACATTTCGCACCGGCCGACCGTCCCGAGGTCCTGGGCTTCCTGAAGACCAACTTTACCGATCTGGCCCACCATTACCACTCGCTGTACCAGGACCAGGGGCATGCCAAGGAAAAGGGAGAGAACTTCCAGGAAGCCATGCACTGGTATGAGGAGTTCCTGGTTTCCTTCCCCCAGGATGCCGAATCGCCGGGGATCAATCACCAGTTGGCCGATCTGCTGCTGGAAAACCGCTCCTTCGCCAGGGCTGCGCTGGAATACGAAAAGACGGCCTACAACTACCCGAGTCACGAAAAGTCCTCTGCTGCCGGCTATGCCGCCATCTTTGCCTTCCGTGAGCATCTGAAAACGGTTGCCCCCGAGGAGAAAGACCAGGTCAGGCGCGAAACCGTGGCCAGTTCGCTGAAATTTGCCGGGACCTACCCGAAACACGAGAAGGCGGCCATCGTCCTCGGGGCGGCCGCGGACGACCTGTACGACATGAAGGATCACGAGCAGGCCCTCGCCACCGCTCGCAAGCTCATCCAGTCCTTCCCGGAGGCGGACCGGGAGACCCTCCGGTCAGCCTGGATCGTTGTCGGCCATTCCTGTTATGCGCTCCAGAACTATACCGAGGCCGAGACAGCCTATGTACAGGTCCTGGCTCTGCTCCCTGCGGAAGACAAGGGCCGGTCGGGCTTCACAGACAATCTCGCCGCATCGATCTACAAACAGGGGGAGCAGGCCAATAGCCTCAAGGATTATCGTGCCGCTGCCGACCACTTCCTGCGGGTCGGGCGCATGGCTGCCGCATCGAAGATCCGGGTGAACGCTGAGTATGATGCCGCTGTGGCCCTGATCGAACTCAAGGAGTGGAAAACGGCGGCAACTGTCCTGGCCGGATTCCGGGAGCTCTTCCCCGACCATGAGCTTCAGCCGGAGGTCACCAGGAAGATTGCCCATGTCTACAGGGAACAGGGGCAGCTTGCCCTGGCCGCCGAAGAGTACGAACGCGTAGAGAAGGAATTCAAGGATGAGGAGGTGAGGAGAGGGGCTCTCATGCTTGCGGCGGAGCTGCATCAGCAGACGGGGAACAAGATGAAGGCCCTGGCGGTGTACCGCCGATTCGTCGGCTACTTCCCGCAACCGGTCGAGGTCAACCTGGAAATGCGCACCAAGGTCGCCGAGATCCTGAAGGGGGAGAACGATCGGAAAGGGTATCTGGACGAACTCAGGGAGATCGTTGCGCTCGAGGCTGCTGCCGGCCAGGGGCGTACCCCGCGTACCCGGTACCTGGCAGGGAAGTCCGCCCTGGTGCTGGCAGAGCTGACCTTTGAGCGATTCGCGGAAGTCCGGCTCGTGCAGCCGTTTGAAGTCAACCTGCGCAAGAAGAAGGAGCTGATGAAGGGAGCAACCCAGGAGTTCAACCGGCTCATGGAATACGAAGTCGGAGAGGTCACAGCCGCGGCGACCTTCCATCTCGCCGATATTTACGCGCACTTCAACAAATCCCTGACCGGGTCCGAGCGGCCTGGCGGGCTGAATGCCCAGGAAATGCAGGAGTATGAACTGGCAATCGAGGAACAGGCGTATCCGTTCGAGGAAAAGGCGATTCAGATCCACGAGAAGAACCTGGAATTGATCTCCATGGGTATCTACAACCCCTGGATCGACAAGAGCCTGGAAAGATTGGCCGGGCTGGTGCCTGTCCGATACGACAAGCCTGAAGTTCCCACTGTAATTGTCGCTTCCATGGAGACCTTCGCGTTCGAGATCGAAAGGCCGGCGCCGGCGGCACCCCCGGTGGCGGCACCAGCGGCGGCGGCACCAGCGGCGGAACCGGCCGCGGCACCGGCGGTCAAGCCGGAGGCACCT
The DNA here is from genome assembly GCA_035571735.1 of Dongiaceae bacterium. GTDB lineage: Bacteria > Desulfobacterota > Desulfuromonadia > Geobacterales > Pseudopelobacteraceae > JACRCG01. The sequence continues at coordinate 6,549 of DATNCC010000117.1, forward strand.
GCTGCAGACCCTTCCCACGCGGCGATTGTCGAGAAGGGTGGGGGAGTGGCCGGCGCGGCTTCAGCTCCTGTATCGCAGGGAGAAAAACCGAGGGAAGCAGCGCCGCGGAAAAAGGCGGCCGCCAAACAGGCTGCATCGGTTCCGTCGCGAGACAAGGCAATTGCAAAGAAGGGCGCAGCGGCTCCACGGCGTGCCAAGGCAACCTTGAAACAGCCGGCAGTGGTTAAGCAGCCCACCAAGGAGAAAAAAAATGGAACAGACACGAATGGGTGATGCAATGAAGAGAAGAGAGCAGGAGCGCTGTTCCCGCATGGTAACCATTGCCGGTTATCTGCTGTTGGCGACAGGGCTCGCGCTCGCCGCAGGATGCGCCACAGCGGGCAAGGCAAATATACCCTTGCCCGCCGCCACAGCACAAACGTCTTCGGCGGGACCTTCCGTGGTGCGCTTCACCGACGGGCGTGAAGGGTTCGTGATTACGGAACCAGCGGGCATGGATGCGCAGCTGCGTGCGGAGTTCGATAAGGCGGTGGCCATGATCAGGGAAGGGAAGCATGACAAGGCGATCGAACTGCTGGAAAAGGTAATAGCCCAGTCGCCGGAAACGACGGCGCCCCGCATCAATGCCGCGATTGCCTACAGACAGATAAACAAGCCGGAGCAGGCCGAGCAGCATCTGAAAAAGGCCCTGGAACTGATTCCCGGTCATCCGGTGGCCAGCAACGAATATGGACTTCTGCTGCGTAAAGCCGGGCGTTTTACGGAGAGCCGGCTGATCTACGAAAAGTCGCTTAAAACTTTTCCCGAATATCAGCCGATACACAGGAATCTCGGAGTCCTTTGCGACCTGTATCTGAAGGATTTTTCCTGTGCCATTGAGCATTACGAGATCTATGGTAACGCGATGCCCAAGGACAAACAGGTGAAGTTATGGCTTGCCGATCTGAACACCCGGTCGGGAAGAAAGGTAGCGGCATCGGTTAGTTTGCAGACCGGATCGCTCGTTGCCGGGAATTAACCGGATCACCACCGAACGGAGTATCCCATGTATCGAAAGTTGATTTTCAGCATCTGTCTGGTTCTGGTCCCGGTCGCCATGGTCGTGGCGGAGGATACCGCACCCGCCGTACCTGGTCCCCCGGATGCCAAGATGGTCAGGGGCATGTCGGTTCTCGGCAACAATGAAGCACCCATGTCGCTGTTCATCGTTCCGTGGAAAACGTCCGAGCTGGGGGTAGAGGCGGACCTGAAGAGGACTCTGGATGAGCGCGACCTGCCGGTGGATCGGGAAGTTTTCATGCGGGAGCTCGATTTCCACCAGGTCAGCGTAAGCGGCAAATCCGCCGCAGCCGCAGCGGTTTCCCGAAGCATGAACTAAGGATCTGAATCCATGGCGCCTCCATGCCTCCGATGTCCTGAAAGACCTCAGCCTTGGGCATTTCCCGGGCATGGGACGGCACTACGGAGGACCACCGGATCAAGCCGTCGCAACGGCGCAAGCGGCGATGCGGCCCCGGTTCTTTCAGGCACTCCGGCATTCCGGCGTCACGGATTCAGGAAGCAAAAATAATAACCAGGCGCAGTTTCAAGGAAAACACCGCATTAAGCGGATCAACCAGCCAAGGAGGCTCAAGATGTACGGATTAGTAAGGTTTTTTCAGATGGGTGGGTTCTTCATGTTTCCAATTTTGATCGTGCTTGCGGTGGGAATCGCCATCGCGGTCGAACGATGGATCCATTTGAAGCGTGTAATGGCACATAACCGCAGGATGTGGGAAGAGGTGCATCCGGTGCTGGCCGAGGGAGATTTCGACAAGGCCAGGGCAATGGTCAACGATGACAAGTCGGCCCTCTCGCAGATGCTGTCCATGGGGTTGGCGCGCCAGGGGGCGGTAAGGCGGCGGGAAGACATAGAAATCGCCATGGAAGAGAGCATGATGGAGATCGTTCCTCAACTGGAAAAGCGCACACCGTACCTGGCGCTGCTCTCGAATATCGCCACACTGTTCGGACTGCTGGGCACCATCATGGGTCTTATCACCGCCTTCGCCGCGGTTGCCAATGCGAGCCCCGCGGAAAAGGCCGCCCTGCTGGCGGCCAGCATCTCGGAGGCCATGAACTGCACGGCGTTCGGCCTGATGACCGCGATCCCGCTCCTGCTGCTCCATGCCCGCCTGACGACAACCACGGGGCAGATCGTGAACAGCCTGGAGATGGCTTCGGTAAAGGCGCTCAACACGATCTCGACTTTCACGAAGCGCCAATACTGACAGGAGCGAGCCATGGCCAGACGTAGATGGAGAAAGAAAGGGGCGCCGTCAGCCGAGACGGATATCATGGAGCTCCTGAACCTGACACCGATGATGGATGTTTTTACGGTTCTGGTGGTTTTTCTGCTCATCACCGCAGTCTTTACGAGCATTACGATCATGGACCTGAGCGTCCCGACCAGCGCCGGCGGACCCGCTGCCAGCAGGCCGAATTTTGCCATCGAGGTGATTGTCCGCAGATCTGGACTGGAAATCGCCAACGGGAAGGCCGTGGAGGCCGCGATTCCCAAGATAAACGATGCATATGATCTCAAGAAGCTGTCCGAAATCCTCCTTCGTCTGAAGGCCCGGTATCCGGAGAAGGAAGACGCGACGGTACTGATGGAGCCGAAGGTGGAATATGATCATCTGATCCAGGTCATGGATACGATTCGCGGCGCCGAAGTGCGGGGGGAAGGGAACAGAGTGGTCGAGAGGGTCGCTCTCTTCCCGAAGATATCAATAGGAGACGCGCCATGAGAGAAACCAGACGTTTGAAACGGATGGAGCGCAACAACAAGAGCCGACATGCTGGTCTGAACCTGATACCGATGCTGGATGTGCTTTCCGTTCTTGTGTTCTTCCTGCTTTTTCACTCATTCAACGGCGACATGCCGGAACAGCGGCTTGCCCTGCCCCAGTCCGTCGTCGAGACCAAGCCGAGGGGAACCGTGGCGATCTCGGTCACTCCCGAAGCGGTGCTGGTCCAGGGGGAACCGGTGATGAAGACCACCGACCTTTACAATGACCGCATCGGGACGGTTCATGAAGTGACGGAGCGGCTGGCACAGATTCAGGCCAGCATGGGCAAAGAGGCCGGCACCAACAGCGGTTCTGAAAACGAAACCAGGGAAATCACCCTCCTGGCCGACAAGACGATTCCGTTCACGGTGCTCAAGAAAATCATGACAAGCTGCACGGCTTCCGGATACGGGAAGATTTCCCTTGCCGTCATCCAGAAGTCGGGGCACGGCTAGCAGGTATACCGTGGAGCATACAGTGAATACATCATTGCTAGAGCAGGAATTGGCGCCTCTGAACGCGCAGATCGAGCAGGTCCGGGAAAAGCTTGCGGAACTCGAGTGCGAGATGGCTGCGGTGGAGGCAGAGCTAGAAACATCTTCTGACGACCGGCTTCGTTTCGACCTGCTGCGGGACACCTGCAACGTCCTCGACCGGCTCGGCGAGCTGCAGGCCGGTCAACTCTTCTGGGGCGAGGTGCCGGAATTCAAGGACCCTGCCGGACATATGGCGCGGCTGCGGAGTCACATCGCCCGTTTCGACGGGGAAATCCGCGGGGTACTGGAAAAACAGGCGGATCTAAAGGCGCGGGCGAATCGATGTCTGGATGAACTCGACTCCCTGCACGATGAAGTTAACGAAGCGTACGCTCGCGACGAGAGACGCGACGAGGAATTTGCCATCGAGAGGGAGCTTTCCCCTGTTCCCCATCACCCGCTGCTCATGCCCTGGAGTAATGACGGCGAGCACGATCTGCGCTACCGCCGCGCCCTGAACACCGCGATGTTCCTCAGCCTGGTCCTTGCCGTCATCATCCGCCTGGTGGTCGTGCCGGCGCCGGTCCGTCCGGTCGTCGCCCAGATCCCGGAACGGCTGGCGATGATGGTCAGGAAGGAACAGAGGAAGCTGGAGCCGGTGAAGAAGGCGAAAGAAGAGAAAAAGGAACAGAAAAAGGAAGCGAAAGCGGAAGGGAAAAAGGAAGAGAGGAAGGAAACGGCCAAGGCACAGGAAAGGCCGGCCCAGGAGCGCCCCAGGGCTGCCCCGGCTGAACAGACTGCCGCACCCGGGAAAGCCCAAAGCGCAGGGGTCCTGGCATTCAAGGAGAGTTTCAAGGATCTCATCGACGAGACTCCCGTAGCCAGGCTCGGGACAGAAGCCCGCCTCAACAGCACAGCTGTTCAAACGGCCGGGCAGGCCCTGGCGACCCGCTCCCTTGTGTCAATGCAGGGGGGGGGAGGATCTGGCGGGGGGGGCGGCAATGCCGCAGTCAGCCGGAACGCCGGCAGCGGCGGGATCGGCACGGGTGCCGGACTGGGACGGAGTGCCGGCGGCGGCGAAGGCAACCATGCCCGGCTCGGCCGCGGGGGCACAGGCTTTTCGCAGGTCAAGAGCGGGATCGCGGTCGCCGAGGCCAAGGAGTCCAAGCCTGTCACCTCCAGTGGGCGTCCGGGCCGTACCGACGAGGAGATCCAGATCCTGTTCGACCGTTACAAGGCTGCGCTCTACCGTATCTACAATACCGAATTGCGCAAGGACCCGACCCTTCGCGGGAAGATGGTGCTGCGCATCACGATCGAACCGAGCGGGGTGGTTTCCGCCTGCGGCGTGGACTCCAGCAACATGAATGCGGCTGAGTTCTCCGTGCAGATTGTCGACAGGGTCAGGAAGTTCAACTTTGGACCCAAGGATGGGGTGCCGAAGACGACGATATTGTATCCCATCGACTTCCTCCCCTCCCGGTAACTTTGGGCGGTTGCTGAAAAACAGCCATCTCGCCGCCGTCCTCGAAAGCCTCCTTGTGCGGCGTAGCGCTGCTACGCCTCCGCGGGGCATTCTGCGGGTGCGACGATCTGACTGCTTTTGAGCAACCTGAGGTTTTGTGGTTTGTTAGAAAAAATAATCTAAAAAGACAGAAAAGACGCTGAGGAATAAGGGTGTTCCAATGCTCTTAAGGAGGATACCAATATGTTCAGAAGGTTCAGCAGGATCAACAGGTTGTCGATGGTACTCGTGCCGGCCGCCCTGGCGCTCGGCGCGTCGGCTGCCGGCGCCGGCAATGTGGGTGTCGATTTCAATGTGCGCATCGGCAATCAGCCCCAGCAGGTTATCGTCCCCGCACCGCCGCCAACGCAGGTCATTATCCGAGAGCAGCCCGCACCGCCGCCAACACAAATCATCATCCGCGAGCAACCCGCTCCGCCGCCGACGCAGGTCATCGTCCAGGAGCCGGCTCCGCCGGCGATCGTCACCATCGACAATGATGTGGATTTCGTCTACCCGGCGCGGCTCGGCTTTTACGTGGCTGTGGGAGTACCGTACGATCTCTTCTACGTCAGGGACAATTATTACCTCTTCCGTGACGGGCGCTGGTTCATGGCACGCGGCAGCCGCGGGCCATGGGTTGCCACGCACTACCGGGAACTGCCGCCGGGTTTGCGCAGGCACGATATGGAGCGGATCAGGGCCTACCGCAGCGCCGAACACAATATCTACCGTCGTGATCGGGACCACTACCGGGGCAAGCACTTCAGGACTGCCAGGGATGATTGGAAGGAGCACCGCAAGGAGGAGAAAGAGCGGTGGAAGGAAGCAAAACGTGAGGAGAAGGAGTACCGGAAGGAAATGAAACGGGAGGAGAAGGAAGAGAGGAAGGCGGAGAAAGAGGAGCGCAAGAATCATAAGGGGCGGAAGGATAACGACTGATAGGCCCGCTTGAATTGCTGTTACAAATGTGATGGGTAAAGGAGAAAAGATGAACGCAAAACGTTTCGTAAAGATCGTTGCCGGGGCATCGACCGTAGCAATGCTCGCTGCCGGATGCGCAACGAATCCGGATGGCAGTTATGAACTCAAAAGAACGGCCATCGGCTCTTTGGGAGGAGCGGCGCTTGGTGCCGGTATCGGGGCCCTTGCAGGTGGCAAGACGCACCGGGGGCGCAACGCGGCGATCGGTGGACTGTCAGGAGCCGTTGTGGGTGGCGGAATAGGCCTCTATATGGACCGGCAGGCGGCAGCGCTGAAGAAGAGCCTGCCGGAGGCGGAAGTGGTCAGGGATGGCGATAAGGTGTACGTGGCGCTGCCTGCGGGTATTCTGTTCGAGTCCGGCAAAGATGCATTGAAGCAGGGAGCCAAGGATTCTTTGAGCAAAGCGGCGGCAGCGCTGAAGGGATCGCAGACCAACATCATCGTGCAGGGCCATACCGATTCCACCGGCTCCGATGCCATCAACCAGCCCTTAAGTGAGCGGCGGGCACAACACGTCCGGGACTTCCTCATCACCAGTGGAGTCGCCGGTTCGAGGCTCACTGCTGCCGGGTACGGCGCCAGCCGCCCTGCAGTTCCCAACGATACGGAGGCCAACCGTGCCTTGAACCGCCGTGTGCAACTGGAGATAAGCCCGAATGAAAAGGCCCGGGCAGAGAACGGTTAATCATTTGGTCTTACAGGGACAGCCGGGGTGCCGAAGAGTCAGACGGGTTACCTGAAACCAGCTCTGTTTTCAGGTGGGAAAGTTCATAGTGCGTCCGCCATGGGACCGGCTCCGATCGATACCCGAGTGATTGGATTGTCGTAAGCCTCCTTAACGAGCTATTGATCTGGAACATGGCTTGACGTTTTCGTTGGTTTTTACTGAGTTGTACTTAAAACGCTCCTATTTCGAGTACGAGATTGGGGCGTTTTATGTTTACGGGTGGCAACTAAATGGCAAAAAAACCTCATTACAAAAATGGATGCGAAAAAATAACCCGAATGCTCATTCCATCGAACGAACGTCTCTAGAAGATAGCAACACGGTGATCGACTGTGATACACTGCTCATGAGGATGGCAAATCATCAAACAACTGTCGGCAAGGTGACTCGGGAGCTGTATGACATATAAAGTGAACAAATCAGATCGCATGGGTGTCGTGCGGATCGTGGCCATTTATGCCATTTTCAGCAGTCTCTGGATTTATCTTTCAGACAGTCTCTTGGGGCTGTTGATACGAGATTCAGCGACAATGACCCGTCTTTCGGTATTCAAAGGTATTGCATTCATTGCCTTGACGGCCTTTCTCCTCTATCGGCTCATCATCCGGCATGTTCAGGTAGCCAGGCAGGCGGACGAGCGGATTGTTGAGTTCAACGAGGCGCTGAAGAAGCACAATGCAGAGCTGGATGCAGAGCGCGCACACTGGCGGGCGGCAATCGAGGGGATTGCCGATGAGGTATGGATCAGCGACGCACAGGGGCGGATGAGCCTGGTGAATCTTCCCGCTGTAACCGATATGGGGTTGGAAGAGTTCAAGGATAAGACCGTAGTGGAGATCATGGAGGTGGTGGAGATCCTGACTCCGGACAAAAAGCCACGTCTGCCGGAAAACGCGCCTCTCCTCCGATCGCTGCGCGGTGAGATTGTCCGCGAGGAAGAAATCATGCTGCATCGCCAGACGGGGAAACAGCGCTATAGACAGTTCAGCTCCGCGCCGATGCGCGATGCTGCCGGGGCGATTACGGGTGCAGTAGCGATAGTGCGCGATATCACCAACCACAAGCAGGCAGAGGAGA
>DATNCC010000118.1:0-13208 GCA_035571735.1 Dongiaceae bacterium
AAAGGGTATACCGGAAAAGAGGCCCTGGCTCTCTCTTCGATTCATCCGGTCTATATGGTATTCTGCACCCAGATGTTACCTGATATGTCGGCGTTTGAGCTTCTGGAGAGATTCCGCTTGTACCCTTACAGCAGCAATACCCCGATGTTCGTTCTGTTGAAAGACGGAATGAAGGATGGTGAAAAACTTGCCATGAGCAAGGAAATTGCACATCTGGTCAGAAAGAAGCAACTTTCCAGTGATGAGTTTCTGGGCTACCTGCGTCGCAGGGAATAGCGCAGGAAGCGAAACATAAGCCAAAAAAAACAGCCGTTTCCCGATGCCGGGAAACGGCTGTTTTTTTGCGAAATAGAAATGTTACAGCAAACCGTTCAGATCCCTGATTTCGACAGTGGCCTTGGCGCGCAGTTCCTTGACCCATTGGTTGAAGCGCTCTTCCGATTTATTACGGTAGAGAATTTCTTCAATATCCGCCTTGACGCTTTCAAAGGGTTTGGTTGTGCCCGGAACCCTGGCTTCAAGCTTGATAATGTGAAAACCGATCGGTGTCGTCACCAGCTCACTGACCTCTCCCGGTTTCAGGGCGAGGATGGCCTTCTCCAGTTCCGGTTGCATGTCCCCCTTTTTAAAGCTTCCCAGATCGCCGCCATCCTTACGGGCTGCCGGGTCCTCAGAGAATCTCTTTGCAAGTTCGGCAAAGTCTTTGCCCCCCTTGGCGTCAGCCAGGACGGCGAGAGCAGTGGCCTTGGAGCGTTGAATATCCTCAGGAGTCGCCTTTTCGCCGGTTTTGAAAAAAATGTGCCGGGCGCGGTAACTTTCTTCTGAAGTGTATTTTGCAAGGTTGGCTGTGTAATAGTCCCGCATCTCGGTTTCACCGACCTGTACCTTGGCACGAACTTCCATGCTCACAAGCTTCAGTTTTTCGATCTGCTCCTGGAGCTGGGCGCGATATTGGTCAAAGGTCAGGCCCTGGCCGGCCAGAGCCGCTACCAACGCCTCCTGGGAAGGAATATGGTTCTGTTTGCGCACGTCATCGATCGCCTGGCGAATTTCCTCTTCGGACACCCGGATATTCAGCTCCTTGATCTTTTGTGCGGTCAGTTTCTTTTCAATCAGACGATCAAGAGCCGTGCGGCGAATCTGGCCCCGGGCGGAATCACTCAGTGGCGCCTTCTTCTCGGCTTCACTGACGGCGGGTTGCGCTTCCAGGTTGACCTCATGCAGAGTAATGATGTCATCGTTGACCAGGGCAGCAATGGCGTTGATCACGTTTTTCGGCTTTTTTGCCTCGTCGGAAGGTGAGGAAGCCGGCTGGTCTGACTTAAGCGTAGCCGCTGTCGGGGCCTTGACGACAGCCGCGTCATTGCCGGCACAACCGCCCATCACGAGCAGGACCAGAGTAATTGCCACAATTGCCGGAGTACGTTGCTTCATAGTTGAACTCTTTTCTTCGGTTGGATGTCAAAACCGGAAGGGGGATATGCTCCCGCGCTTCCGGTTTTGTCTGTTCAGAGTGCCGCTGTGCAGGGCCTTGCGGCCGTTATTTCTTTTCGGGAGCCGCCGGTTTTGGAGCCTCGGCAGATTTCTTCTCATCCGCTTTCGGTTCTTCCTTTTTTCCACTCATACTGTTCAATACATCTTCCTTGATCGTAATCTTGGCGGTTTTTTTCAGCTCGTCCTTGATCTTCTGGAAAACTTCCTGCTGTTTTGTCGGCATGAGCGCACCCTTTATCTGCTCCTTTACCTCTTCAAAGGGGCGGATGCCGGCCGGACGCTTACCGGTAAGCTTGATTATGTGGTAGCCGAAATCGGATTTGACAATATCGGAAATCTGTCCTTCTTTAAGTGCGAGAGCCGCTTTTTCGAATGCCGGCACCATGTTTCCTTTGCCGAACCACCCCAGATCGCCTCCCTTGGCAGAGGAAGAGTCGACAGAGTTTTTCTTGGCCAGTTCCTCGAAGTTTCCGCCGGCTTTAAGCTTGGCCTGTATGTCCTTGGCCTCTTTCTCGGTTTTTACCAGAATATGGCTGGCTTTGATCTGTTCGCCGGACTTGAACTTGTCCTTGTTCTGCTCGTAGAATTTTTTCATATCCTCATCAGAGACTTTGGATTCGACCTCGACCTTTTTCTTCAGGAACGATTCCACGATCAGGCGTTTTTTAAGATCCTGCAGTTTATCCTCAATTTCGGCACCCTTGTCGAGCCCGTCTTTGGCAGCCTGCTGCAGAATCAGTTCGCGAATGATCATTGTATCAAGCATCTCTTTGCGGCCCTGAGGGGTTTCGGCCATCGCCTTGAGATACTCCGGCAGGTTTTTCAGCTCACGCTCAAAGTCACCGGTGGTGATGCTGCCGCTATTGACATCAGCCAGAACCTTACCCTCTTTTTTCCCCTCAGGTTTAGCGGTGCCCCCCTGGCAGCCGACAAGTGCAGCCATACAGAGAGTGGCCGTAAGTAATCTTGCTGTAGAAATAATTTTCACGTCATGCTCCTTTTGTTTTATGTGTAAAACTTGTAAAAGCTAGCATATCGGCCCAGGCGTTGCAACATTATTTCACGACATATACGCAGCCCTGAAAATCAGGAAAAGTGCGTTAACGAAGTATTCCCTGCTATGACGAGTGCAGAAAGCAACTTCTAACTCAACTAATGGTTTTTGCTTGCCATTAGAGCCGGGTACGCTACAATGCAAACTGCTTTTATCGGGCGGACCAGACTTGATTCGCCCTACTTCCCATTGCATGCACAGAATTGAATCGACCGTGACCCATTCATCCTTGTCCGCACTTTCCAATCTTGGCGAATTCGGCCTTATTTCCCGCATTGCTGCCGGAGCTTTTGCGGATGAGAGCGTTATTACCGGCATTGGTGACGATACCGCTGTGACCGCGCTCTCACCCGGGATGCGGTTGCTTTCTTCCGCCGACATGCTGCTGGAGAATGTGCATTTTCGCCGGGCCTGGCAGGACCCTTACACCCTGGGACGCAAATCCCTGGCCGTCAGCATTTCCGACATCGCGGCCATGGGCGGTATTCCGCGCTGGGCGCTCCTTTCTCATGCAATTCCCCGCGATCTTCCGATTGAATTTGTCGATGATTTTATGCGCGGTTTTCTGGCAATGGCGTCGGAAAACCGGGTTGCCCTGATCGGAGGCGATACCTGTTCGTCGCGTTCCGGATTGGCGATTTCCGTGACCATCATGGGTGAACAGTACCCCGACCTGATTGTGCGCCGTTCCGGTGCACTGCCGGATGACGATATCTGGGTGACCGGCACGCTGGGTGATGCGGCGCTGGCGTTGAAACTGCTCGAAAACGGGGAAGCGGTTTCAGATGAGCTGCTTTTCCGCCTGCTTGATCCGAATCCGCGGGTTTCTGCCGCTCTGGCACTGGCTGAAGCCGGGCTGGCAACCGCCATGATCGACGTCAGCGACGGCATTCTGGCTGATTACGGTCATATTGCCGAGCAATCCGGGGTCGGCGGTCGCATTATCCTTGATGAACTCCCGCTTTCCGCCGGTTTCCGCCGCCTCACGGCAGATCTTCCCGAGATTCCTTACCAACTGGCGCTTTCCGGAGGAGAAGATTACGAGCTTTGTTTCACCGCCCATGGCTCCAGCCGGGAAAAAATTGCCGATTGCATGAAAAAGTCTGGCATTGCGGTGACACGTATTGGTATAGTAACAAGTTCTCCGGGGGTGAATGCCGTCACCCCGGATGGCAGCCGCTACAACGCTCAAATAGAGGGTTTTGACCATTTTATATAGCCAGAGAAAGGAACTTACATGCATCACATCATGATTCCCGCCGACAAGGCCCGACGTTGCGCAGACGCCATCCGTATCATCTCCGCAGAGGCGGTAGACAGGGCCAATTCCGGTCACCCCGGCCTCCCGATGGGGGCCGCCGACTGTGCCGTAGCCCTGTGGGGCAATTTCCTCGAATTCAACCCGGACGATCCCCGCTGGCCCAACCGCGACCGTTTCGTTCTTTCCGCCGGTCATGGCTCGATGCTCCTCTATTCCCTGCTGCATCTGTTCGGTTTCGATCTTCCGATGGAAGAGATCAAGAACTTCCGCCAATGGGGCAGCAAGACCCCGGGGCACCCTGAATTCGGCCACACCGTCGGCGTCGAAGTCACAACCGGACCGCTGGGCCAGGGATTCGCCAATGGCGTCGGCATGGGTATCGCCTCAAAAATGGCCGCCGAGCGTTTCAACACTGCCGATTTCAAGCCGATCAACCATCATATATACGCACTGCTTGGTGATGGCTGTCTCCAGGAAGGAATCAGCTACGAGGCGGCGGCCCTGGCCGGTCACCTCAAGCTGGGCAACCTGATCTACATCTACGACAGCAACAGCATCACCATCGAGGGAAAAACCGATCTGGCCTGGTCCGAGGATGTTGAAGGGCGCTTCACCGCCTGCGGCTGGCACGTACAGAAAATTGACGGCCACAACAACGACCAGATCGTTGCCGCCATTTCCGCCGCCAAGGCAGAAACCGGCAAGCCTTCGATCATTATCGCCACCACCCACATCGCCTACGGCAGCCCCAAGTGTCAGGATTCTTCCGGCGCGCACGGCTCGCCGCTCGGTAAGGACGAGATCGCTGCTACCCGTGCCAACCTCGGGTGGGATGCCCCGCCATTCGAGGTGCCGCAGGACGTGCGTGACACCTGCCAGATGCGGGTAGAAGAACTGAAACAACGTCATGCCGCCTGGCAGCGCGGGTTCACATCCTGGCATGCCGCCAATCCGGACAAGTCGAAACTCTGGGATCAGATGTGGCACAAGCGTCTGCCGACAAACCTGGCCGAAGAGCTGCTGGCGGCTGTTGCCGGCAAGGATGGCGCCACCCGCGCCCTTTCCGGAGCCGTGCTGCAAAAGATTGCCGAACTGATTCCCTCTGTCGTTGGCGGCTCGGCCGACCTGGCCCCATCAAACAACAGCGACATCAAGGGTTCTTCTTCTGTCCAGGCGGGGAGCTTTGCCGGTCGTAACCTGCACTTCGGCATCCGTGAACATGCCATGGGAGCGGTCATCAACGGCATGGCCCTCTATGGCTGCTTTATCCCTTACGGCGCGACGTTCCTGGTTTTTGCAGACTACTGCCGTCCTGCCGTACGGCTCTCGGCCCTGATGAGCCAGCAGGCAATCTACATTTTTACCCACGATTCCTTCTTTGTCGGCGAGGATGGCCCGACGCACCAGCCGATCGAGCATGTCGCGTCACTGCGTCTGATTCCAGGTCTGCAGGTCATCCGTCCGGCTGACGGTGTCGAAACCGCGCTGGCCTGGCAGGCCGCCCTGAAGTACAGCGGCCCGACCGCGCTGATCCTTACTCGCCAGAAACTGCCGGTGATCGCCCGGTCGGAATCTTTTACCCCTGCCGACGCGCTCAAAGGTGGGTACACCGTCTCTTCACCGGCCGGCACGCCGGATGTGGTAGTTCTGGCCAGCGGTTCCGAAGTGCATGTCGCGGCGGAAGCGGCTGTGACTCTGGCTTCACGTGGTATAAAAGCCCGGATCGTCTCGGTTCCCTGTCTGGAAACATTCCTTGCCCAGCCGGCAGAGTATCGAAGCATGGTACTTCCCGCCGGAATTCCGCGCGTGGCCTTTGAGGCCGGACGGGGTGAATCATGGGGGCGCCTGACAGGTTGTGACGGACTTTTTATCGGTATAGACCATTTCGGCGCTTCCGCCCCGGACAAGGTTCTTGCTGAACAGTTCGGTTTCACCGCGCCGCAGGTAGCGGAGAAGATTGCGGCGTTTGTGAACAAACAGGCCTAGGATTTTTATGAATCTGATCGAACTGCTGAAAAAACCGCTCCTCTTTTCCGGTATGAATGACTCCGATCTTGCCGAACTGGCTGCCATTACGGTTCGTCGCGCCTTCAGGAAGGGGGAAACCCTGTTCAGCGAAGGGGAGGATGCTACCGGTTTCTATCTGCTGGTATCCGGAAGCATCAAGCTCTGCCGGGTGTCGCCGGACGGGCGCGAGAAGGTGCTGCACTTCGTCAAGCCGCGTGAGACGTTTGCCGAAGCCGCTTTTTTCGGCGATGGCAAATACCCGGCCGAGGCCCGCGCCATGGAGGCGGGGGAGGTGCTCTACCTCCCGCGTCAGGGTTTCATGGAGCTTATGAGTAATAATCCCAACTTCGCCCTTAACCTGGTGGTGTCGCTGTCACTCATGCTGCGTCAATTTGTCCGCCAGATTGAAGAACTCTCCTTTGCCGATGTCACATCGCGCCTGGCTTCCTTTCTCGTCCGTCGTGCGGCCGAGGGCTCGACCAGCTTCGGCGGCATCACCTACATCGATCTCGGGATCAGGAAGGGTGAACTGGCCTCGCGTCTCGGGACCGCCAGCGAGACCATTTCACGCACCTTCAAGAAACTGAAGGAAGAGGGTATTATTGAAGTGCAGGGGAACCGGGTGGTCGTGCATCAGATGGACAAACTGGAGAAGTTGAGCGAACGTCATGAGTAAAGCGAGGAAAAAGGAATGCTGATCGTTATGAACCACAACGCCACCCAGGCAGATATCGATGCCATCACCGCCATTGTCGAAAAGATGGGCTTCAGGGCCGAACCGATTCCGGGAAGCGAGCGGACCGCCATCGGTGTGCTGGGCAACAAGGGGTATGTGGATGATTCAAAGATACTGGAGCTGCCGGGCGTACAGCGGGTTATCCACGTGTCCAAACCGTACAAGCTGGTGTCGCGCGATTTCCATCCCGAAGATACCATCGTCGATGTCGCCGGTGTCAAGGTCGGGCAGGGATGCCGTCCGGTCGTTGTCGGCGGCCCCTGTGCGGTGGAGAGTGAGGATCAGATCGTCAAGACCGCCCTCTTCGTCAAAAAATGCGGGGCGGACATGCTGCGGGGCGGCGCCTTCAAACCGCGTACCGGGCCGCACACCTTCCAGGGACTGCGTGAAGAGGGGCTGAGGCTCCTGGCAATTGCCGGAAAAGAGAGCGGCCTGCCGGTTGTGACCGAAGTCATGAGTCCGGACAACGTCGGCCTGATCGCCGAGTATGCCGATCTGCTTCAGATCGGTGCCCGCAACATGCAGAATTTCGACCTGCTGCGCGAGGTGGGTAAAATCCGCAAGCCGGTGCTTTTGAAGCGGGGCATGAGTGCCACGGTAGAAGAGTTTCTGGCGGCGGCCGAATATATTCTGGCGGAAGGGAACGATCAGGTGATTCTGTGCGAGCGCGGCATCCGCACTTTTGAGACCGCTACCCGCAATACGCTGGATCTGTCGATCGTGCCGCTGATCAAGGAGATGTCGCACCTGCCGATCATGGTCGATCCATCCCATGCGACCGGCAAGCGCTCGCTGGTTGCGCCGATGGCCAAGGCGGCACTGGTTGCCGGAGCGGACGGCGTGCTGGTGGAAGTTCACCCCGAACCGGAAAAGGCGCTTTCCGATGGCCCGCAGTCGCTGACCTTCCCCGGCTTCGAACGGATGATGCGTGAAATCGGACAGTTGACCGATTATCTGCGGAGCTGCTGAGAGCGTTTACAAAACGCTTGAATTGTCCGGGCCATCGGCGTAATAATTATTCGAAAGAATGTTCTCTCTACCCTGCTCGACGGTTGCAGCGCCCGGGCGGAATGCTAAATAGAACGGGGGTCGTTCCCTGCTGTGGTGTGCTGCCCTCTGTACGCGGGTCTGCCTGAAGCAGCATATTGATTCCCACAATTAAGGAACTCGCCGGAGGCCCTTTTATGCCGACGGCAGGGTGGAGAGACAATAAAAAAGGGGATACCGGAAGGTGTCCCCTTTTTTGCGTGGAATGAAAGATCTACCCTTTCAGCTTGAGTGCGATAAGCGGCATGGTGCTGGTTCCCTGGGGCCGGCGGATATTTCCGCATACTTCCGGTCTTCTTTTATGACGTGTTTAAGCAGCCACTCGCCGAGCACAATAATCAGATCCCTGGACACTTCCAGATCGTTATTATGGTAGCTCGTCCGCAACGTTTCTATTTTGTGCGTGAATTCCCTGTGCTCCTCCATATGAACGTCAATCCCCGGAATCCCCTTTTCTCTCATGTACTGTTCTTCCGCTGTAAAATGATACTTCGTATATGCCGAAAGTTCGTCAATCATCGGGAGGATGCAATCCAGTTCGCAAGAGTTCATGACGTTTTCGTATACCGAATTGAGTATGGCAAACAATTTCTGGTGGTGGCTGTCCAGCGACGCATCATGAACGGAGTATTCCGGCTTCCAGCTGAATAATGACATGTGGGCGTCCCTCATCCGTAAAGATTCCAGAAGATCCATTCCAAATATACCAGAGAA
Organism: Dongiaceae bacterium; assembly: GCA_035571735.1. Classification (GTDB taxonomy): domain Bacteria; phylum Desulfobacterota; class Desulfuromonadia; order Geobacterales; family Pseudopelobacteraceae; genus JACRCG01. The sequence continues at coordinate 8,314 of DATNCC010000118.1, forward strand.
AGCCGCAGGAGCAACCTGCGGCTCATCCGCACAACGCCGTAATATTTGTCTTTCCTACCGCGCCAGAATGAACAGCTCCAGGCTGATAATATCATGCACCAGGTGCATGCCGAGGCGTTCGAACAGTTTCCCCGAACCATAGCAGACATTCCAGTGCGTTCGGTCGATATCCAGGGTCGCATGAGCCTTGATGCTCCCGTCCTCCTGCGGAGCGACGATTGCCGGAAAGCTGACCGTCCGGGTAACATCCTTGATGGTCAGGGCGCCAGTGGCGATCCCGTTGGGTGCTCCCGGAGATACCCCATGCTGGGTCACCCATCCGGTCAAACGGAACGAGGCGGTCGGAAAGCGCTCCACCGCAAAGAAATCGTCAGATTTCAGGTGGCGGATAAGCATGTCGTGCCAGAACGGATCCTGAATGTCACTCTCGGTAATGGTGTTCATCTCCAGCACGATACTTCCCTCGGAAGGCCACCCCCCACGAATGACCAGCTCGCCTTCCCGAATGCCGATGCGGCCGTGATGACGGTTGTTGAGGTTACGGCCGATCCACTCCAGAGAGCTTTTTTCGACATCGATCCGGAATGTTCCGTCTTGCAGCGCCGGTTCAACCATGCCGCCCTCATCTTCCGCCTCTACCGGCAGACCGGCAGCGCGCCAGCCGGCCAACCCCCCCTTGAGAATGGAGACATTGACGTACCCGACCTCGATCAGCCGCTCACGAGCTACTTGAGCCGCCCGCGTGGTGCCGCTTGCGTCATACAGTACCAGCTCGGTGCCACGGTCCGGGGCGCATTCGGCAATCCGATCCAGAAAAACCATCTCATAAATGCAGGCGTTACCTGCACCGGCCACGTGACAGGCAACAAAGTCTTCAGGCGTCATCACATCGATCACCACCGCCCCGGCCGCCATCCGCTCTTTAAGTTCATTACAGGTTATCGTATTGTCCATTGCTCTCAACTCCTTTCGCCGCGCCGTAACACCGGTTCCGCGATCCGTCTCCATCCCGTTTCAGGCGCGTGAGTTTCATGAAAAAGCCACTTACCCGTTTAAGCAGACAAATACTGACCTTTATAGGTAAACAGTACCTCAAATAGCAAAAAAAATCCGCTCCCTTTTTCGTCCGGTGATCTGCCGTTTTCGGTCGATAATGCAGGACAGGGAGCGGAGTGGTGATGATTTCGAAGTGAGTCAGGAAGCCGTGCCGCAGTTTGCCGGTATTCCCCCCTCGCAGGGAACCCTGGTCTGGCAGAGGCCGCAGCCGGTCTGGGGGGTGCCGAATGTCTCTCCTACAGCCGCGACCACGGTTTGGTAGACGTATTTGCTGCAGATGCTCTTGTCATGGCCGGCCAGCGACAGGGCGCCTACCGGGCAGCGGGAGATGCAGAGGCCGCAGCTGCCGTTCCGGAAGTAGAGGCAGTTGTAGCGGTGGTCGGGGTAGGGGCGTGCGCTTGGCTCCAGCGGCAGGTCGGTGATCACGCTGCCGCAGCGATGTGCGATCCCCCTGGGGGTGATGAGGGCGTCATTGAGGCTGAAGGTTCCCAGGCCTGCGGCATATGCGGCATGCCGCTCCGACCAGGTTGAGGCGATGCCGACCGGTGTGTCGGAGAATTCCTGCCAACCCGCCGCCAGCTGGGGGGGCACCGCCTGCCGACCCTGCTCCTCCAGCCAGGCCACGAGGTGGCGGCGCAGCGCACCGTTCAACTGCTCGCCGAAAGCCCTGGTCCGGGCCCACGCCTGTGACGGATACTGTTTCTCGCGGCGGTTGCTCTCCTTTGTCGGCCTCGTGACCGGCAGAATCCAGCTGATGACGGAAGCCGCCACTCCGCCGGCGCCCAGGGCATTTTCCATAACCTCCTGCGGGGTCCGGTGAAAGTTGCCGATGATGCTCTTGTAATCGGAAAAAAGGTGATCGTCGGCCGCGGCAAAGCCGACCAGCGGCTCGTCGAAGTAGGGCTCACAGCTGTCAGGAAAACGGTTAAGCGGGCTGTCCCGGACAAACCGGGCTATCACGGTGCGGATCTGTTCTTCCATGCGTTCCTCCTCAGCCAATACTCTTGCCGATCTCCCACGCCTTGCCGATAAACGCGCCGATGCCGTAGTACCCCCGGTGGGCCGTGTCCCAGAGCAACGGTTTGATCCTGGTGATGTCGGGATACCCCTTCTCGCCGATCACCGCCGCGTCGGCCTTCACGTCCAGGATCTCCCCGACGAACTGGGTATGCAGCCCGATCTCGAAGGTATGGAGCAGGCGGCACTCCACCACCAGTGGAACCTCGCTCACATAAGGCGCATCCACCAGTTCGCTTCGCACCGGGGTCCAGTTGCAGGCGGCAAACTTGTCCGTATCGCGACCGGAAACGGTGCCGGCATAATCGGCCTGTATCGCCTGGTTTTCGGACGGGATGCTGACCGTGAAGGCATTGCGCGCCTCGATGGCGGCATAACTGTAGGTCGCCTTGCGCAGCGATACGGTGACGCATGGTGGGGTGGAACAGCAGATGCCTCCCCAAGCCGCGGTCATGATATTGGGCTTCCCTTCGGCGTCGTATGTTCCGACCAGCCAGACCGGGGTCGGGGTTGCCAGCGTCTTTGCTCCAACCGATTGTTTCATCTGTTCCTCCTTGAAAGAGTGACCATACGACAGAATATTACAAGTGCTTATAACTTGTCACCACGAAACCGTTTTAGTCTCCAGATTACTTCAAGATTACTCAAGATTTTAAGATTAAAATCCGGGTAATCACGAGGTAATCATGAAGCAGAAGATTTTCCGTTTTCAGGTTTTCCGTTAGAAGGCTAACGGGCGTGAGAGTCATTGACAGCAATATGGCGGCCATGCAATAAGTGAACTTAATCTCGGGTGAACGTCAAGCCAGTAGTTCAAACGGAGGAAGAGATGAAGATCGGCATCCTTGCAGTCGCATTGTTAACCTGTAGCATTTCAGCCCTGGCCGACGATAGCAATTTCAGTAAAAACCTGTATGCAAAATTCCAGACCAGGGGCTGTACTACTTGCCATGACTTCTTTGAAAAAGAGCGCGGGGGAATCGTCTTCGGCAGCCACAAGGGGCGTGGTCCGGACATGTGCGTGATGTGCCATACTCAGGAGGTAACCGGGTTCGGGCATGCGGACGACTGGTTTGCCCAACCGGGCCTTTACACTTCCGGGATGAATGCACAACAGACGTGTGAGGCCACAAAAACGGCGCTGCACGCGAAGTTCAAAAACAGCGGGATGGTGGCAAGACAATTGGAACTTCACCTCTTTGAAGACCCTCGCGTACTGTGGGGTATTGAAGGCGCCACTCCCAAGAGCGGCATGCTGCCCGGCGGCGGGAAAGAGAAGGATCTGGTAAAGGAAGGCCTTCCGAAATGGAAGAGCCAGGTCAGGGCCTGGATACAGGGGGGGATGAAGTGCCAATAGCATCCATGCGCTCTTCCAGGCAGAGCCGGCCGGTAAAACTTGAGGATCTGCCCAATATCGGAAAATCAATCGCGGCCGATCTTCGAGGTATCGGAATTCTATACCCGCATCAGCTTGCCGAGCGGGATCCGCTTGCGCTTTATACCGAATTGGCCGGTGCCATGGGGCCTCGTCATGATCCTTGCGTTCTGTACACCCTGATGGCGGCAAAGCACTTTCTTGAAAGCGGTGAGGCGCTTCCCTGGTGGAAATTCACCGCGCAGGGAAAGCAGCTTCTTGCGTCAAAACCGGGAAGCGGCGAGCGCGCCGGGGCGGGCGGCAGGTCGTAACCGGCTAGCGGCCTTTCAGCCGGTAGCGGTAGAACCAGATTCCGCCTCCCACCGCCGCCGTGACCAGTATCAAGGCCAGTTCGTATCTGCGGAAATCGTTGAGCAGGGCCTCGATGACGTTGCCGAAAAAGTAGCCGGCTGACGCGATCACGACCGCCCAGAGGAAGGTGCTGCACAGGTTGAGGAGCACGAACCGCCGGGTTTTAAAGCCGCTCGCGCCGATGACGACCGGCGTGATGGTCCGCATGCCGTAGACGAAGCGGTAACCCAGGACGGCAATTAGCTCGTACCTGACCAGAAAGTGGCGCACCTTGTTGATACGGGGCTTCCAGTGGGGTCTTTTATCGAGAAACTGTTTCCCCCTCCTCTTTCCCACCTGGAACACGACCTGGTCGGCGCAGAAGGCCCCGCAAAAAGCGATACCGATGACCCACGGCAGCTGAAGGTAGCCGCTGTGCGCCATGATGCCGGCGATGATGACGATGGTCTCCCCTTCCAGCAATGAGCCGACGAGGAGCGCCGGGTACCCGTATGTGGCGACGAACATTTCGAGGGTCATGTTAGATCATACCACGGAATCCAAGCGGGCGCCCGCCGGCATCCGTGCAAATGTAACAGGTGCAATTCATCATCTTCACATTCGCTCTATGGCAGGTAATCTTCCCGCACCGGAGAGAATACCTCTATCGCCACCGAATTCTCGATGATCTCGGCGCAGTGAGGCATATCTCCCGGAATGCACCAGCTATCCCCCGCTGCCACCTCATACACATCTGGCCCGATAGTCAGCCGAATCCTGCCCCTGACCAGGTATCCGGTCTGCTCGTGGGGGTGCAGGTGAAGCGGCAGGGTGGCTCCCTTTTGCAGTCGGACCTCAACCATCAACGTCTTGTCGCCGTACACCAGAGTTTTCTGCTCGATTCCCTCCAGCGCCAGTCTGTAGCCATCGTTGCTGCATTTTTCAAACATCTTTCACCTCGTTCATGGTGCTCACGCTCCGATTTCGGCAGCAGCCAGGTCTCAAAAACAGCTGTCCACGAAATACACGAAATACACGAACAAAACCATGGCAAAATGCGATTTACCGTCATACATCACGAGAGCCTTTCTTTGTGCCCGGAAAAGTTTCTTTCGCC
>DATNCC010000119.1:0-2635 GCA_035571735.1 Dongiaceae bacterium
AGGGGCAAAGGTCGCTTTCGGCACGGACCTTTTCGGGACATTTTTCGAACAGCAGTCGCTGGAGTTCACCCTCCGGCAGGCGGTCTGTTCACCGGCCGAGATGATCCGCTCGGCCACCGCGGTCTGCGCCGATCTTTTCAATATGAGCGGCAGAATCGGCGTTATAGCTCCCGGCGCTTGTGCGGACCTGTTGGCAATAGACGGCGATCCGCTCCAGGACATACGGCTGTTGCAGGAGGAAGGCCGGCACATGAGCGTAATCATGAAGGAAGGAAAATTCGTGGTGAACCGGCTTTAGCCGGTTGCTGAAAAACAGCCATCTCGCCGCCGTCCTCGAAAGCCGCCTTGTGCGGCGTAGCGCTGCTACGCCTCCGCGGGGCTTTCTGCGGGTGCAACGATCTGACTATTTTTGAGCAACCTGAATTTTTCAACAGCCTATTAGAAAATCAGAAGTCGATACCGGGCTGGGGCTCGATCTCCTTGCGAAAGGCGTGCTTGATCTCCCGGACCTCGCTGACAGTGTCGGCCAGCTCGATCACCTGGGGGTGGGCATCGCGGCCGGTGATGACCAGATGCAGCAGCGGCGGTTTATTGTTGAGGATCTCCAGTACTTGCTCCAGGTCGACCAGCTTGAGTTTTAGGGCGTTATTGAGTTCGTCGAGGATCAGGAGGTCGAACGAACCGGAGGTCATCTTTTCCCGAACCAGGTCGATGGCGTCCTGGGCGTTGGCCCGGTGCTCGGCCCACGGATAGGGATTCCCCTGGATACCGCAGAATCCCTTGCCTGTGGCGTGGAGCTCGATGGCACAGTTCATAAGCTTGACACCGTCCCACTCTCCGGAGTAGAGATCCCCCTTCATGAACTGGATGATGCAAATCCGCATGCCGTGGCCGCAGGCGCGCACAGCCATCCCCAGCGCCGAGGTGGTTTTCCCTTTGCCCTGACCGGTGATGACCACGATCAGCCCCCGGCGCTCCTTGGGCTCGAAGCGGTCGATCCTGTCCGGTAGAGAACCGCGCTTGTTCATGGAGAATCTCCTTACAGTGAATTATATGGCGAATCTGCCGATCGGCAAGCGGAGGCGTTGTTTTCCCCCCATGGGTTGATAACAGGCGGTGAGTCGTTATACTTGAAATGTTTCTGACTGCTCAGGACTTAAAGAGAAAGGAGATAGCATGCATATAGAAACCGCGCGTTACAATGAAGTCATCGGGCTGCAGATCGGCGCCATTCAGGAAGTTGCCCATAGACTGAACGAGAACAGCGATCTGGAGGAACTGGAAGGTGTCATCGCCGAGCTGGAGGGGGCGATTGCCGACTTGAAGGGAAGCCTGGTGGCCATGCCCCACAAACGGCTTTAACCTGAGGCTCTTGCAAAATGTTTGTCATCCCCGAATGCTTTTATCGGGGATCCAGTTTTCCAGACCGTTAGAATCTGGATTCCGGCTTAAATCCTGCCGGAATGACAATTTTCTCGACTTTTGCAAGAGGCTCACCTTAACCGACATATTTACCTTAGAGATGCCTTCTTCTTCAGCCATCACGATTTTCATGTGCGGCGACGTCATGACCGGCCGGGGGATCGACCAGATCCTTCCCTGGCCGAGCGTCCCGCATATTTTCGAGCCGTATGTCCGGGATGCGCGGGGATACGTCGACCTCGCCGAGGACATAAGCGGGCCGCTTCCGAAGCCGGCCGGCTTCTCCTACGTCTGGGGGGATGCCCTGGACATTCTGGCTCGGCTGGCGCCGGATGTGCGCGTGATCAACCTGGAGACCTCGGTAACAGCGTGCGAGGAGTACTGGCAGGGCAAGGGGATCAACTACCGGATGCATCCGCGGAACATTACTGCCATCACTGCGGCCGGGATCGATGTCTGCGCGCTGGCCAACAACCACGTACTCGACTGGGGGTACGCAGGGCTGGCCGAGACCCTTGCTACCCTGAAAGAGGTCGGCATCGGGATCGTCGGAGCGGGCCGGAATCTCGCCGAGGCGGTGGCACCGGCCATCGTGACGATAAAGGGAAAGGGACGGGTGCTGGTCTTTTCCTGCGGCGACGAATCCAGCGGTATCCCGCTGGAATGGGAGGCAACTGCCGCCACTCCCGGTGTGCACCTCCTGCGCGATCTGGGGGATGAGTCGGTGCGCGCCTTTGCCGCACGAGTTCATGACGCGAAAGAGGCAGGCGACATGGTCATCGCATCCATTCACTGGGGAGGTAACTGGAGTTACGAAATTCCGCCGGAGCAGATAGCATTTGCCCACCGGCTCATCGACGAAGCAGGTGTCGACATCATCCACGGCCACTCATCCCACCATGTGAAAGGAATCGAGGTGTACCGAGGCAAGCCGGTCATCTACGGCTGCGGCGATTTCATCAACGACTACGAGGGGATCAGCGGCAACGAGCAGTACCGGGGAGAACTGGGGCTGATGTACTTCGTGCAGATGGACCCCGTATCCGGAAAGTTAGCCGGATTGCGGATGCAGCCGACCCTCATGAAAAGATTCAAGGTAAACGGCGCTTCGCAGGCAGACGCGCTTTGGCTGTGCGACATGCTGAACCGGGAGGGGAGGCGCTTCGGTACCGGGGTGACCATGGAGGATGATGGTACACTGGTCCTGCAGTGG
>DATNCC010000120.1:0-4568 GCA_035571735.1 Dongiaceae bacterium
GTTTGTAGCCGATGGTGGAGATGGGCTGGAGTTGGGTGACGTCTATCTCGACGGTCTGCTCGTACTCTGCATCGGCATCGGCGCGCCATTGCGAATATTCGACCAGTGCCGCTTCCTTGCTGCTAAATTCCTCCTGAATAAAGGGCCACAGGTACTCGACGGTGGTCATGTCCGGCTGGCAGATGCCGGACGTGCCGCCCGCTTCGATGGCCATGTTGCAGAGCGTCATGCGCGACTCCATCGACATGGCGTCAATGGTGGAGCCGTGGAATTCCATCACCCGGTCGGTGGCGCCGTTGACGCTGATTTTTCCGATGATGTGCAGGATGACATCCTTGGCATAGACCCCCTTGGGGAGTGTGCCGTTGACGTTGAACCTGATCGTTTTGGGCTGACGGAAGGCGCAGACCCCTTTCAGGATGCCGACCTCCAGGTCGGTCGTGCCGATACCGGCGGCAAAGGCGCCGAAGGCTCCGTGGGTACAGGTGTGGGAGTCGCCCATGATGACTGTGTAGCCGGGTCGGATGAAGCCGCGCTCCGGAAAGAGGGCGTGACAGACGCCGTTGGCGCCGACATCGAAGAAGTCCCTGATCCCGTGACGGTGGGCCCAGTCGCGCAGGATCTTTGCCTGGGTGGCGGTCTTTGTGTCCTTGCTGGGGGTGACATGGTCTATGACAGCCTTGATCTTCGTCGGGTCGAAGACGCGATCCTTGCCGCGCCGGATCAGGTCGTCGATGGCGATCGGCGTGGTGATCTCGTGGCAGAGCACCGCATCAAGCCGCAGCACCTTGGTGCCGGGAAAGGGTTCGTTTACCAGGTGAGCATCAAATATTTTTTCAGCTGTTGTTTTACCCATTTTTTTGACCTCTCGGGATTCAATGAATTCCATCATTTATAGCATATCTGTCTGGGAAAAGTAAACCGGTGAACTTTTATTTGATGGTGCAATATCAGGGTGATGGCCGGTTTTGCATGGAAAACTGCCACAGGCATGGTATAACTGCACCAATCAATCAGATGCAGCAGGGGCGCTATCATGAATCAGGAATCACTCAAAACAATGCTCAACTCCGTCCGGCAGGGGGGGCTTTCGGTAGACGAAGCAATGCAGCAGTTGCGGCAGCTGCCGTTTCAGGATATCGGCTGCGCTCAGGTCGATCATCACCGCCAGTTGCGCCAGGGGATGCCGGAAATGATCTTCGGCGAAAGCAAAACGGCGGAGCAGATCGTGGCGATCACGAAAGCCATGTCGGAGCGGGGTGGAAACATCCTCGTGACGCGGCTGGACAGGGAGAAGGCGGGTCATATTATTCAGGCTTTCCCGGCGGCGTGCTATCATGGCGAGGCGCGCTGCCTGACGCTGGAACAGCAGCCGCCGGAACAGCGAGGGAAGGGGACGGTTCTGGTCGTTTCGGCCGGCACGTCCGATATCCCGGTTGCGGCCGAGGCGCTCGAAACGGCCCGTTTTCTGGGGAACCGGGTCGAGCACGTCTACGACGTCGGTGTGGCCGGCATTCACCGTCTGCTGGCCCGGACCGAACAGCTTGCGGCAGCCTCCGTAATTATCGTGGTAGCCGGCATGGAAGGGGCGCTTCCTTCGGTGGTCGGGGGGCTGGTGGACAAGCCGGTAATTGCCGTGCCGACCTCGGTCGGTTATGGCGCCTCCTTCGGCGGCATCGCGGCACTCTTGGGGATGCTCAATTCCTGCGCCTCGGGGGTGACGGTCGTCAACATCGACAACGGTTTCGGCGCCGCCTGCGCCGCGAGCCTGATGAATCGGATGTGATATGAAAGTCCTCTATCTCGACTGCCATGCCGGTATCTCCGGCGACATGACCGTTGGCGCACTGCTGGACCTGGGGGTGCCGCTGGAACACCTGCGGGCCGAACTGGACAAACTGGAGCTTCCGCCAGGCTCGTACGAACTCTCAACCAGCCGCACCGAGCGGCGGCATCTGCCGGCTCTGAAATTCGATGTGGCGGTGCATGATCACCATACCCACCGGCACTATGCCGGAATCGATACCATGATTGCAGTCAGCGGTCTTGCCGACGCCGTTAAAGACAGGGCGCGGCGGATCTTCCGGCGGCTGGCCGAGGCCGAGGCGCTGGTGCATGGAGTAGCCATTGAAGATGTGCATTTCCACGAGGTCGGAGCGGTCGATTCCATCGTGGATATCGTCGGGACCGCCATCTGCCTGAAGTACCTGGGTGTTGAGACGGTCTGCTCCGGAGCGTTGCCGCTCGGGAGCGGTTTTATCGAAACCGCCCACGGTCGGCTGCCGGTCCCGGCTCCGGCCACGGCCGAGCTGTTGAAGGGATTGCCGCTGCATGGCGAATGCGGCCCGGGGGAGCGGGTGACGCCGACCGGCGCCGCCATCGCGGCGGCTATTGTCTGTGGGTTCGGGAAGCAGCCGGACATGGTGCTGGAGAAGGTCGGAAACGGCGCGGGGGGGAAGGATTTCCCCGATTGCCCCAACATCCTGCGCGCTTTTCTGGGGAGGAGTACCGAACCAGCCGACCATGCCGATGACGTGATCGTGGTCGAGGCCAACATCGACGATTCTACGCCGGAAGTTCTCGGGTACGCCATGGAGCGGCTCTTTGAAGAGGGGGCGCTGGACGTGTTCTTTACGCCGATCCAGATGAAGAAGAACCGCCCCGGCGTGATGGTGTCGTTTCTCTGCCGCCCTGAGCAGCTTGATCGATTGGCTGAAGATCTGCTGAACGAGACCTCTGCCATCGGCCTGCGCTGGTACCGGGCCGATCGCATTATTTTGCAGCGGCGGATTGTCGAACGGCAGACCGAATTCGGTCCGGTGCGGTTCAAAGAGGTTACAAGCAGCAGCGGTGAAGTCCTGCGAACTTCCCCGGAATACGAGGATTGCCGCCGGATCGCCCGCGATAGGGACCTTCCCTGCCGGGAGGTCATGGAGCGGTTGCATGGCACCGGAGCGACAAAGTCATGAAAATATCAACACTGAGCATCGGCGACGAACTTATCTGCGGCCAGGTTACCGATACGAATGCCGGCACGATCGCTTCCCTGCTGCTTGCTGAAGGGGTGCGGATCCAGCGGCACCTGACCGTCGGCGACAACGAACAGGATATCGTAGGGGCCCTGAACGACCTCGGGCGGGTCAGCGATGCGGTCATCGTCACCGGAGGGCTCGGACCGACGGTTGATGATGTGACGTCGCTGGCAGCGGCTCTGGCCACCGGCAGGAGTCTGGTCGTTAATAAAGAGGCACGGGCTCATGCCGGCCGGATGTCGGGCAAGCTGGGAAATCCCGTCGTCAGCCCCTTGAGCGACAAGCAGGCCATGATTCCGGCCGACTCCGAACTGATCCCCAATCCCGGCGGCACCGCCTCCGGTTTCCACCTGATGCACAACGACTGCCATATGTTTTTCATGCCGGGTGTCCCGTCAGAGATGGTCGTCATGCTGCAGGGCACGGTGATCCCCTTCATCCTGGAGCAGCTGCCGCACGAGCGAGTCATCCGCACCGTCAGCTTGAACCTGTTCGGCCCCAGCGAGGCGGAGGTCGATGAACTGCTGAGCGGGATCGCCAGGCCGGAACAGGGGCTTTCCCTGGGCATATGCGTGACATTCCCCTGGATGAAGGTGACGCTGCGTTGTGAAGCGGACAGTCTGGACGAGGTCACGGACCTGCTCGTGCCGGCGGTTCGCGCCGTGCGGGGGCGTGTTGATGAGTATTGCTTCTCCTCCGGTGATACCGGCATGGACGATGTTGTGGCGGAGCTGTTTCGTGATCGCCGTCTGACGCTTTCCCTGGCCGAGTCGTGCAGCGGCGGTCTGATAGCGAAGCGGATCACCGATATTCCGGGCAGTTCCCGGTATTTTCGCGAGGGGGTCGTGACCTATTCGAACGAAGCCAAAATGCGTCTGCTCGGAGTGCCGGCCAAACTGCTGGAGAGCAGCGGTGCAGTCAGTTCCAGATGCGCTTCGGCGATGGCCAAGGGTGTCCGGCTGGCGTCCGGCAGCGACCTTGGTCTTGCGGTCACCGGCATCGCCGGGCCTGACGGGGGGAGCGAGGAAAAGCCGGTCGGCACGGTATTCATTTCGCTTGCGGCTCCTGACGGCTGCTGGACCAAACGCTTCAAGTTCGGCGGGAGTCGGGACGAGATCCGCATCCTGACCGCGTGGACGGCGCTGGACTGGCTGCGGCGGTATCTGCTGAAGAGGGAGTAGGGGGCTTAGGTCGCTTTTTCCGCGGTAACGGCTCGGCCAGGCATCTTATTGATTTAAAGCCGTACGCTTTTCTGATAGTCAGTTTTGCTTTGTCCCCCCCGTCTTTCGTCACCCGCGTAGGAATCAAATGAATCAGATGGGGTTATTTGCCCATTGCCGCGGCCTCCGCGGCGCAATCGCGCTTGGGCTTGAGTCCTCTGGCGCGCACGGCCCCGAGCTCCATCCTGGCAGCTTCGAGGTCGGCGCGGAAAATCGGGTCCGCATGCAACCGGGCAACGGTGCTCACTCCCATGACACGCCCCGCGGCCACGTCGCTCTCCCAATGGACGTTGCATACAACCCGGCTCTTCCCGTA
>DATNCC010000121.1:0-6165 GCA_035571735.1 Dongiaceae bacterium
GCGCCGTGACGGACACCACGGCGGGAAACCGGCTTCCATCCTTGCGGATATAGGTCAGCTCGTAGATGTCCTCGATCCCGCGGGAGGCCTTGAACACCAGGGCCTCGAAGCCTGGCGTGATCGGGGTTCCGAGCTCGACGCTGAGCGCCTTGGCCCGCGCGATCACCTCCTGCGGATCGGAGATGTCGGCCGGCGTGATCTTGTTCATCACCTCGGCGGCGGTGTAGCCCAGCATTCGCTCGGCGCCGACGTTGAAGATCTGGATGACCCCCTTCGCGTCGGTGGCGATGCTGGAGAAGTTGGCGCTGTTGAAAATAGCGCTCTGCAGCGCCCCCGCCTTGAGCAGCGCCTCTTCCGCCTGCTTGCGCGCGGTGTTGTCGGTGCCGATCAGCAGATAGCCGATGATGGCATCCTGCTCGTCGCGCAGCGCCGTGACCGAAACGACCGCCGGGAAGCGGCTGCCGTCCTTGCGGATGTAGGTCAGCTCGTAGATGTCCTCGATGCCGCGCGAGGCCTTGAACACCAGCGCTTCGAAACCCGGAGTAATCGGGGTGCCGAGTTCGAGGCTCAATGCTTCGGCGCGCGCGATTACCTCCTGCGGGTCGGAAATGTCGGCCGGGGTGATCTTGTTCATCACCTCATCCGCCGTGTAGCCCAGCATCCGTTCCGCACCGACGTTGAAGATCTGGATGACCCCCTTGGCGTCGGTGGCGATGCTGGAGAAGTTGGCGCTGTTGAAAATCGCGCTCTGCAGCGCACCCGCCTTTAGCAGGGTTGCTTCGCTACGGCGTTCGAAGATGATTGTCCCCGTATCGGCAACATCATGAAGTAATGGTTCTTTCGTCTTTTCGTGATTTTTCATGTCAATCCCGTTCTGCAAATTTTTCTTGCGTTACTCAATATTCAAACCTCAGGTATGAGCAGGAGCATCAACGTCGGCCACGGCCGCGGCCACGGTCGCGCCGCAATGCACCGGCCGAGACGATGAGCGTTCCGAATATCCCGGCGTACACCATTGTTTCGCCGAGAATGTGATGCCAGCCAAGCAACGGGGCATTCACCAGCATGGCGCCGCCGACCACGAGCGCCGCGGAAGCGATGGCTCCGGTGAGCCGCTCGAGGTTGCGGCTTACGCGGCCACCCAGGGCCTCCACAGCCGGGGCCTGCAGTCGGCCCAGATTGCCTTCGGCGAAACGTCGCAGGATGCGGCGCGTGTCGCCGGGCGCATCGTTTATCAGGCGGTCCATTTCGCGCGCCAGCTTGGTAGTCTTCTCCTTGATCCGCTCCAGCGAAAAGTGTTTCTCGGTCAGACGCGTGATCTCTTCACGAAACGATGCCATGTAGTTATGGTCCGGATCCAGTTCGCGTATCATCGATTCCAGGATGACGAACGTACGCGTCAGCAGGAAAAACTCGCCCGGGTTATGGACCCCGTGCCGGCTTCCGGCACGCAGCAGTGAATCGAACGAATCGCCGATTGATACCTCCGCCAGATCGCTCCGGTGTATTTCATAGAGCACCGCCTTTATGTCCAGGAGTAGCGCCGCGCGGTTGACCTTTTCGCTCCCCTGCGGCGCCATTTCGAGATATGCGTCGGTGGCTGCGCGCGCATCGCCTTTGACGACCGCTTCCAGGAGGAGAGTCAGCGAGTCGCGCATCTGTTCGTCAAGCTCGCCCGTCATGCCGAAATCGAGCAGGGAGAGCCGCCCGTCGGGCAGAACCAGCACATTGCCTGGATGCGGGTCGGCGTGAAACAGACCTTCTTCGAAGATCGTTTGCAGCGTCAGCCGTACCAGGGTGTTGATCAACCGCGGCATCTCCTCCGGGTGCTTCGTTGCGTAGAGATCAATCCGCTCACCGGCCGAGAACTCCATCGTGAGTACGCTTTCGCTCGAACACTCCGACACGACATCCGGAATCCAGAGGTCGGAGATATCTGCCAGCGCGGCGCGAAAGAGCATTATTGAGCGCGCCTCATGACTGAAATCTGTTTCCCGGTTCAGGCTGCTTGCAAATTCACTCACCAGGACAGGGAGGTCGAGCGCGCGCAGACGCGGGAAAAGGCTTTCTCCAAGTGCGGCCAGATAGGTCAGCGCCGCGATGTCCGTGGCGATCATCTCTTCAAGGTCCGGGCGCTGGACCTTGACGGCCACGCGCCGCCCGTCATGCATGGTCGCTTCATGCACCTGGGCAATGGTGGCGGCGGCGAGCGGCGTTTCACCGAACTCTGCAAACAGCTCCGTCAACGGGGCGCCCAGTTCGCTTTCAACCTTTGCACGTACCGCATCGATACCCAGCGCCGGCAACTGGTCGTGCAGCAGCTCCAGCTCTTTGATGTAAGAGCCCGGCAACAGATCGCGCCGCAGCGCGAGAACTTGCCCGAGTTTGAGGAAGGTGAGCCCCAGTTCCTCGAAAGTCTCCCGAACATCTTTCGGCGGAGGTAAATGCCCCTTGCCGCGCAGGGAACCAAGAAACTTGTGGCGGGCGAGCACGCGCAGGATCTGCAACAATCGCGGCGCCGCTTGCAGCAGGCTGCTTTTATCCGGATCGATCAGTACGGCCATATGTCTCTCTCAATCCTGATAAACAGGAACGCATAAAACAGTTTGTAACTTACTGAAGTCATCCGCAGGGCTGAAATCATTTGCCCTCAAATCTCGCCCAGTATTTCTGACGACGATCGTATTCCTCGCCTGTGTGCCATTTACTCAGGATGGCAAAAACCGCAGCGAACAGTACCCACATAAGAATCATTCCGATTATGCTCATGACAGTCTCCTCCAATAACGTAGATACGTTTCATTATGATATCGCATTTCAGATAAAACACCAGTGAGGGGCATTACTAATAAATATAATCCTATGGGGGCTTGCGCCAGGAAACTGCAGGCAGGAAGGTCGGGAAGATCGCTACGAAGCTTTTCGCCACTACTCAAACAGAAAAGGCCGGCTCTTTATAGCCGACCTTCCATTAAAACGTGTCTCCCATCACTGTTCTTCTTTAATCGGAACAGATCCGGCTCACAACCGATGGTCTAAATTAAATAGCCAATCGTGGCCGCGGAGGCACGCATCGAATACTCTCTAGCTCTAATTACATAGTAGTCCTTCGCGACGAAAATAGCAACAGGATCTGGCTTGCAGGCATGGGACGTATCCTGACGCCCGGCAAGTTACCGTGCTTATTCAAGCAGTACCTTGGTGGCGCTCAAGCTGGTTCCGGTTAAGGAACCCACAGCTCTGACCGTGGTAAGGCCATCGGTTTTTACCGCCGCGAAAAAGGCTGCCCGGCTGCCGAATTTTACCGGTGTCACGTTTCTGTCATCCAGGAAGTTCAGTGTCTGGTCGACATGGGATGTATCTACCGATATCGTTCCGATCAAGGTCAGATTCGGGGCGGCAGCCGCCGTAACCGGACCCTGGATGAAGGTGTCGGTGCTTGCGGTGGTGACCTGGACCTGTGAGGCCTTAACCTTGCCGGTGTTACCATCGAATAGGCCGACAATCTGCAGGTGGTCTCCGGTAGCGATATTAGCCAGATCGAGAGCCTTGCCTTTGTTGGCCACCAGCCGGGTTGTGGCGGTGATATCCATCTTGACTCCGTTCAGCGTCAGGGTGCTGGCGGTGGCGTTGAAGGCCCCGGCGAGCGCATTGCCTTCCAGCTTGACGGTCCTTTCAGTTTCGGTATAGACCCTGGTGGCGGCAATGGAACCATCCGGCTGAAGTACTCCTTCAACCTCCACGGAGGCCCCGGCCGCTGCGATGGCGGAGGTTGCCGAGGCATCGCCAATCTGGAAAGAAGCTGCGGAGGCATTGACCGTGATCGCCCCGTTCGGGCCGTTGATGGTGAGGGTTTTGTCGTCAATGCCGCCGGTCGCGGTTCCTTTTATGCAGACAAGGCTGTTCATCATTGCTTCGACGGCGGCTTTTTTCTCGACGTTGATGGCGGTGATGGCAGTACCATTCAAGGTCCCTTTAACCTCGAAAACGGCTCCGTCGGCGATATCAGCTCTTACGGTGCCGGCTCCCAATGCAGCGGTATCCAACTTTACCGTGACGCTGCCGATGTTGAAGGAACCACCAGCTATGTTTGCATTCGAGATTTCCCCTTTGATCTGGACAACTTTATCCGGTAAGGCGTTGAAGTCATCCGCTTTGCGGGCGACACGGGTGGCATGGAGGATGCCTGTGGCGTTATCAAGGTTACCGCTGATCTCCAGCTCGGGTTGGCGCTCGGCCTGCAGCTCGCTACCGATTTCGGTGAGATCCCTGATATTTTCGAAATTGGTGTTGGTGTCAATCTGGACTTTGCGCCCCATGATCGTGAGCGTGCCGGCAGCCGTGTCGACCCCGCCGGTATCGAGCGGCCCCCTGATTTCCGGCTGAAATTCGATGCTTTCATATTCTCCGGTATCAGTGGCGGCATCAATTGTGCCCGTGACTTTGACGATCATGCCGACGCGCAGGTTCTGCTCCGAGGCACTGCTGTTATTTTCAAATCCGAGCTTGACCCGGTCGTCAGCCAGCCCCCCCTTGCGGGTAAACCTGATGCCGTTGACGATGACGCTCCCGAAACCGATGATGGTGCCGGTCGCCACCTGGATATTTTTGCCGTCGCTCGAAGTTTTTCCGCTGTCGCCTGAACAGCCGCTGCCGCATATGGCCAGACTTGCCAGCAAGATCGCGTTAAGCAATTTGGTGTATGGCGCTCTGAATATTATGTTTTTTATGTTTTTGTTCATGTCATCTCTCCACTGCAACCGGTGTTTTTTTACGTCAGGGAATACCCTGATCCTGTCCGATTTTTTGTGATATGTCAAAAAAAGGGTTGATAATTTATAACAGCACAAAGAATGCCATAAATCAGATAGTCAGTAATATCATTGGGTTGCAATGGAACAATGGAAGTGAATAGATGATCCCTGAAACAAAAAACGATATCTCAGGCAATCTGTGCCAAAAAATTGGCAGGGTTGGCCGATGTAATGATATCACAAGGATAAAAGTCTTTGCACCACGGGTGGATCGGGTCCCGACGACGAGCCGCTGTTAATCGGCGATTGCCATTTTTGCTCCCTTGGCAAATCTGCCGACCACTATTGCCTCCTCCGGAGAGTCGAACTCGGAACTGAAGACATGATAAAACAAGGACAACGAATCTTGTGACGATACTCTGAACAAGAGATAGCTGTTCTGATACTTACTCCACTCTTCTTCTATGTTATCGGCGGTAACAAATTCAAATACGGCCCCGAACTTATCACCGACTTTCGCCAGGGGCCGGATGTGAAACAAATTGTTGCGCGCAAGCGGTATTTCAATGACGTTATAGCCGACACCTCCCTCCACGACAA
This sequence comes from Dongiaceae bacterium, assembly GCA_035571735.1. Classification (GTDB taxonomy): domain Bacteria; phylum Desulfobacterota; class Desulfuromonadia; order Geobacterales; family Pseudopelobacteraceae; genus JACRCG01. The sequence continues at coordinate 5,355 of DATNCC010000121.1, forward strand.
CAGGCTGTATCAACAGCAGTTCGGCAACCAGTGCAATCGCATCACGCCTCCCGGTATTGATGACTTTAAAGGAGTAAAACGTATTACCCTCGAATATGGTCTTGGCAATTTGCTTGGAAAGCTGCAACTTCGGTCTCATGCCGTACATTAGATACACAAAGACGGCCGAGGCGCAAAGAGCACTGACAAAACCTGTAATCAAGCCGGTAAGGATCATATCAAACATGGATTTACCTCGTATCGGTGGTTGGCAGAGGCAAATCAGCCGCCATAACCGAAAATTTCCTTTGATGATCCGTCACATTGCCTGGGCCTTGTGCACGAGCGCATTGAAACTGACGTTCCGGTCTTTTCCGGGCAGGCTTTTGTCCAGATTGTCCAGGATTTCTTTCCTGAACATTCTCCGCCTGAGTTCGTAGGCATCAGCTTCCCGGCCGACGCCGCAGTAAAGTTTTTTCGCCTTTACCAGGTCACCGTTCGCCATTGCCAGTTTGCCGGCCAGCTCACGCACCGCGGCATCGGCACATTTTTGATCATTTTCCATATCCTTCGATGAATACCCGTGACTCTTGGCCCGGCTTGGCATCAACTGCCAGACGCCGATCGCCCCCCTTGGAGAAGATGCCTTGCCGGAAAGCCCGTGGGAACCGGTTTCTGCGAGGGCAATCTCCGCAATGTCGATCGGCATGAAGGAGGTCCCAAGGGTCTTCAGGTAGCAGAGAGCGGACAAGTAGCGGGCCCGTTGCGGTTCGGTCCGCAGGGCAAAGGAGGTTGCGATTGCCGGTATTTGCCGTATCCTCTCCTCCAGCTT
>DATNCC010000122.1:0-40901 GCA_035571735.1 Dongiaceae bacterium
AGGCGGCAGGCATGGGCGGCCTCCATCTCACAGTTGGTGCCGTTGCCGGTTATGACGATTGCGCGTGTCTGTTTCATTGCTTCCAGTTCTCCTTAACATTCATACTACACTATTGTACTCGTTTATGCCTCTGCCGTTTTCAATCGAAGTCGGCGTCCAGTCCGTTGATGGCCGCCAAAAACACCGCACCATACTTGCGCAGCTTGTGTTCGCCGACCCCGGTTATCGACAGCAGTTCCCGCTCGTCTCGAGGCTTGGCCGCAGCCATTTCCAGCAGCGTTGCATCGGAAAACACGACAAAAGGGGGCACGCTGGCGGCATCGGCAATTCTTTTGCGCAGCGCCCGCAGCTTGTCGAACAGTTCCTGGTGATGCCCCTCTATGGCTCCACGGCGTCGCTTCGCCTTTTCTTCGGGCTTTATCGCCGCGCGGGGAAGGCCGAGTATGACCTCCGTCTCTCCCTTGAGCACCGGCCGCGCCGCGGGCGAAAGCCCCAGGACGCCGTAGCGGGTAAAGTCCTGCACGATAAACCCGAGATGGATCAGCTGGCGGAAGATATTTTCCCACTCCACCGCCGACAGGTCGGCGCCGATGCCGTATGTAGTCAGTTCGTGATGACGCAGCTCGGTGATCCGCTGATTCTTCGCGCCGCGCAGCACGTCGATGACATGCCTGACTCCGAACCGCTCGCCGACCCGGTACACGCAGGAGAGCGCTTTCTGCGCCTGTTTGGTGGCATCGAATCGCTGCGGGGGGTCGGTACAGATGTCGCAGTTGCCGCAGCCACCATCTTGCTGGTCGCCGAAATAGGAGAGGAGCGCCCGGCGCCGGCAGGTCAGCGCCTCACCGTAGGCAACCATGGCATTCAGCTTCTGGAGCTCGATCCTCACCCGTTCGGCGTTGTCGCTGTTTTCGATCAGCGACCGGGCGGTCATTACGTCTCCCATGCCGAACAGCATCAGCGCCTCGGACGGCAGGCCGTCCCGCCCTGCCCGGCCGGTCTCCTGATAATAACTCTCGATGCTCTTCGGCATGTCGTAATGGACGACAAAACGGACATTCGGCTTGTCGATCCCCATGCCGAACGCCACGGTGGCCACAACGATCCGCAGATCGTCGCAGCGGAAGGCATTCTGCACCCGACTGCGCTCCTTGTCGGACAGACCGGCGTGGTACGCGGCAGCGGAGAATCCCGCCTGCTTCAGTTGTTCGGCGATCTGCTCGACCCGCTTCCTGCTCAGGGCGTAGATGATGCCGGACTCGTCACCGCGCCCTTTCAGAAATCCTGTCAATTGCACGAAGGGCTTATGTTTTGGGATAACCGTGTACGTTATGTTCGGCCGGTCAAACCCGGCGACAAACACCTTGGCCTGCCTGATCCCCAGCTGGTTGACGATGTCCTTGCGGGTTTCCGGATCGGCCGTGGCGGTCATCGCCACGATCGGCACATCCGGAAACGTGCCCCGCAACTGGCCGAGCTTCACGTAATCGGGGCGGAAGTCATGCCCCCACTGGGAGATGCAGTGCGCCTCGTCGATGGCAAACAGCGCCAGTTTCAGCGTGGCCAGCGTCTCCATGAAATCGGGGAGCAGCAGACGTTCGGGCGCCACATAGAGCAGATCCAGCTCGTTACGGTGCATCTGGCGCAGGACAGAGCGCGCCTCGTCGGACGTCAGAGACGAATTGAGGCAGGCGGCCCGCACACCGTTATCCTGCAGCGCATCTACCTGGTCCTTCATCAGTGCGATCAGCGGCGAGACGACGATCGCCACCCCATCCCGGTGCAGCGCCGGTATCTGGTAGCAGAGCGACTTGCCGCCGCCGGTCGGCATCACCAGAAAGACGTCCTCACCGGCCACGACCCGTTCGATGACATCCTGCTGCGGCGCCCGGAACTGGTGAAAACCGAAGACGGTTTTCAGGGTATGGTGAATGGTTTCAGGCACCGGCAACAGTTACAGTTCCCGCAATGTCTGCTGCCATGCCTCTTTCAGCTCGGCCAGGTCCGCTGAGACAACGACTGGCCCATTCAATCCGGTTATTGAAAGCGTTGCTTCCTCCGTCACGACACCGATCGACGCAAAGCAGTTACCGCTCATGGCCGTTTCGAACCGCTCACGCTGCTCCGGATGCACCGTCACCAGGTGGCGGGAGGCCGATTCTGAAAAGAGCAGCGTGCAATCGCTCTTACCGGCCGCCTCCCCCTTCCAGAGAACGCGGGAGAGATCGATATTCATGCCGAACCCGCCGGCGAAAGCTGATTCTGCAGCGGCAATCGCCAGACCGCCGTCGGAGAGGTCATGACAGGACGCAACCGTTCCCTGATTGACCGCGTTGTGATAGGCCTGATAGCGCCGGTACGCCTTGGCGGCATCGACGTGAGGCACCTTGTTGCCGACCGCTCCGGAGAGCGCCAGGTATTCCGAGCCACCCAGCTCATCGCCGGTCTTGCCGAGCAGATAGACGATGTCACCCGGACGCTTGACATCCATCGTCACCGCTTTTCTGGCATCCTCGATCTTGCCGATGACGGAGAAGAGCAGCGTGGGAGGAATAGATATCTTGGTGGTGCCGTCATAGAAGTCGTTCTTCATCGAGTCCTTGCCGGAGATGAGCGGCAGGTTGTAGGCCATGCAGATGTCGTACAGCGCCTGGTTGGAGCGCACCAGCTGGGCCATCTTGTAGGGACCGTCCGGAGTCTTCTCCGACAGGACCGGATCGCACCAGCAGAAGTTGTCCAGACCGGCGACCAGATCCAGCGAGCCGCCGACCGCCACGTAGTTGCGCAGCGCCTCGTCGACGGCATTGGCGGTCATGTGGTAGGTATCGATGTCCGAGTAGCGGGGGCAGATGCCGTGGGCCGTTACGACCCCCTCGAACGAATCGAGCAGCGGCCTGACTACTGCCGCATCGGATGGTCCGTCGTTGGTGATACCGCAGAAAGGCTTGACTACAGAGCCCCCCTGCACTTCATGGTCGTAGCGGCGGACCACCGATTCCTTGGAGCAGATGTTCAGCGCGGACAGCAGTTTCTTCAGGTCATCAGTGTAATTTCCTTTTTCATCCAGCTGCGGCTCGGCATGCTGAGGAGGAACCCATTTTGCCGGAAGCTGCATGGGCGGCAGCCCCTCATGCATGAACTCCATCGGCAGCCAGGCAACGGTGCGGTCGCCGTAAAGCATGTGGAACACGCCGTTGTCGGTGAATTCGCCCAGCACGGTAGCCTCGACGCCGAAGCGCACGGCCATGGAAAGAAACTCGTCGACTCTCTCGGGAGGCACGGCCAGAGACATCCGCTCCTGCGCTTCCGAGATCAGGATCTCCCACGGATTGAGGCCGGGATATTTGAGCGGCGCCTTGGAGAGATCCATCCGGCAGCCGCCGCATTCACCCGCCATCTCGCCGATGGAGGACGACAGACCGCCGGCGCAGTTGTCGGTGATGAAGCGATAGAGCCCCTTGTCTCTGGCCCGGATCAGGAAGTCGAACATCCGCTTCTGCGTGATCGGGTCGCCGATCTGCACGGCCGTTACCGGTGAATTTTCGTTCAACTCTTCCGACGAGAAGGTCGCGCCGTGGATGCCATCCTTGCCGATCCGGCCACCGGTCATGACGATCAGGTCGCCAGGTACGATGGACTTGTCGTGCCCCGGCTGGCCGTTGACCACGGCAGGCATCAGGCCGGCGGTGCCGCAGAAGACCAGCGGCTTGCCGCAGAAGCGCTCGTCGAACACGAGGGAACCGTTGACGGTCGGGATGCCGCTCTTGTTGCCGCCATGTTCGACCCCCTCCACAACCCCTTCATAGATGCGGCGGGGATGCAGCAGGCGGCCGGGAAGCGGTTTGGCGTAAAACGGGTCCGCAAAGCAGAAGACGTCGGTATTGAAGATCAGTTTTGCCCCCTGGCCGGTGCCGAACGGGTCGCGGTTAACGCCGACGATGCCGGTCAGCGCCCCGCCGTACGGATCCAGCGCCGAAGGGGAGTTGTGGGTTTCAACCTTGAATACCAGCGAGTGCTGCTCGTTGAACTTGATAACGCCGGCGTTGTCCTTGAAAACGGAAAGACAGAAATCCTTCTCCCCCATCTTTTCCCGGACATCCTTCGTCGTGCGCTGTATGAACGACTTGAACAGGGATTTGATCTCCTGACGGTTGCCGTTCTCATCCTCATACTGCACTGTACCGGCAAAAATCTTGTGCTTGCAGTGCTCCGACCAGGTCTGGGCCAGACATTCCAGCTCCACGTCGGTAGGTTTCGCGCCGAGGCCGAACTCCCGGCGCGCCGCCAGCACTTTTGGATCCCGGTAATGCGCCTGTATGATCTTCATCTCATCGAGAGTCAGCGCCAGCACGCCCTCCTTGCTGATCCGCATCAGCTCTTCGTCCGAAACTTCCAGATCGATCTCCCGGACTTCGGCCTTCGTATCACCGCTGACTTTCGGCACAGAGACGGGGAAGCCGCCCTGTGCCGCGAAATCGGCGGCGGACAGGATGCTGTAACGCTGGATTAGGGTGTTGCACAAGAGGCCGGTGGCGATTTTCTCGATGTCGGCAGCGGACAGGCGCCCTTTGAACAGATATTGTACCGAGTAATAGACCCCATCACCGGCGGCAAACGGGCGGCCGGTCAGATAGGCGACCGCCTCTCGGGCGGTTCGACCGACGTTGTCGGTGACGCCGGGACGAAAGCCGACTTCCACGACATAATCGAATCCCGCGGCCAAGGGACGGTCGATGCTCCAGTCCTGAATCACCGGATCACTGAAGGGGCCTGCAGCAGCCTGCTCCAACTCCCCGTTGGCAAGATCGGTATCAACCGTGTAGACGTCAAGCGTACGGACATCCTCAACCTCAAGATGCATAAAGTGCTCTATTTCACGCTTGATCCGTTCACCACGGGCGTCACGCACGCCGTCTTTCAGCGCTACTTCAATTCTATTGGCCATGTCAGTCTGTTCCTTTGTGCAGTTTCACCGTCCTGGTCGGGAACGGGATCTCGATTGAATGTTCATCGAAGCGTTTGAGAATGAACGAATTGATTTTATCGGTGACGGCAAACAGGGTGCCGTACTCTTCAACCCAGAAAAAAAGCGCCATGTTGAGGGCGGAATCGCCGAAGCTGACAAAGTAGGCTTCCGGAGCGGGTTCCGGCAGCACACCCTCGATTTCTCCTGCGGTTGTCACCAGCAGCGCCTTGACCCGATCGACATCGCTGCCGTATGCCACGCCGATGTTGATGCGCCCCTTGACCCGGCTGTTCGGAAACGCCTGGTTGGTCAGCATGGTATTGCAGAGGTCCGAATTGGGGATGATCAGCAGTTGGTTATCCGGTGTCTTGATTTTCGTGCTCCGCAGGCCGATGTCCGTCACATCCCCGATCTGGCCGCCGACCAGCTGGATCCGGTCGCCGATGCGAAACGGGCGGTCCAGCATGATGGTGAAGCCGGAGATCATGTGCGCCAGCGTATCCTTGGCCGCCATGCCGATCGCCAGCGACCCGATGCCGAGCGCGGTCACGAGCGAAAAAATGTCGTAGTTGAAATGCTTGAGAATCACGATCAGGGCGGCGCCCATCAGGAACAGGGATACGATCTTTTCGGCCACAGGCATCATCTGGCGCGACATGACCACCCCGGCACTGTCCTGCCGGGCGACATACCACTTCATCAGTTCGTCAAGAACGTGGTAGATCAGGTTGCAGACGATCACCACCAGGATGATATAGATCATACCGGAGACGATCAGAACCAGCTTCTCGTTGAGCGGCAGCGAGCGGATGGCCAGGTAGACCCCCGATATCACGAACAGTCGCGATACGTACGGAATCGCCCGCTGCAGGACACGATCGTCCAAGTCGGTGGAGGTGAAGGACGTCAGGCGTTTCCCCCACTTGTTCAGCGCCATGACGACCAGGTGCGCCAGCAGCCAGAACAGGGCCAGAATCAGCAGCGCCCCCAGGACCTCCTTGGCCCAGAACAGCAGGAAACCGTCCCCCTCCTGGACCTTGAAAAGCCCCTGTATGAAACCGAAAAATCTATGCACCGAATACCCGCCTGAAGATGGTGTCGACATGTTTCAGATGGTAGTTCAGATCAAAGGCTTCACGAATTTTGGCTTCGCCGAGGGCTCCGACTACTTCCCGGTCCGCCAGCAGTTCGGTCTGGAAGTCCGCACCCTCTTCCCATACCTTCATGGCGTTCTTCTGCACCAGACGGTAGGAGTCTTCGCGCGACACGCCCGCCTGAGTCAGGTCAAGCAGGATTTTCTGGGAGAACACCAGTCCCTTCATCTGGTTGAGGTTCTTGAGCATGTTATCGGGGTAGACCACCAGGTTGCGAATCAGGCCGTTCAGGCGCCGCAGGGAGAAGTCCAGAGCCACGGTGGCGTCCGGGGCAATGTAGCGCTCCACCGACGAGTGGGAGATGTCGCGTTCATGCCAGAGGGCCACGTTTTCGAGGGCCGGGATGCACATGGAGCGGACATAGCGGGCCTGTCCGGTCAGGTTCTCCGAGAGGATCGGGTTGCGCTTGTGCGGCATGGCCGATGACCCCTTCTGCCCCTTGGTAAACTGTTCCTCGGCCTCCAGCACCTCGGTGCGTTGCAGGTGGCGCACCTCGACGGCGATCCGTTCGATTGAGGAGGCGATGATCGACAGGACGCAGAAGTATTCGGCGTGCCGGTCGCGGGGGATGACCTGGCTTGATACCGGCTCCGGCTTGAGTCCCATTTTACCGCAGACGTACTCTTCCACAAACGGATCGATATTGGCAAAAGTGCCGACCGCGCCGGAAATGGCGCCGGTGGCGATGTTCTCGCGGGCGGCCAGCAGGCGGGTCCGGTTGCGCTGCATCTCGGCATGGAATGAAGCCAGTTTGAGGCCGAAGGTGACCGGCTCGGCATGGATGCCGTGGGAGCGCCCCATACAGACCGTGTCCTTGTGTTCCATGGCCCGTACCTTGAGCGATTCCAGCAGCATGTCGATGTCAGCCAGCAGTTCGTCTGCAGCCTGAACCATCTGCACCGACAGGCAGGTATCCAGCACGTCGGATGAGGTCATGCCCTGGTGGATGAAACGGGCTTCAGGGCCGACAAACTCGGCGACAGAGGTCAGGAAGGCGATCACGTCATGCTTGACTTCAGCCTCGATGGCGTCGATCCGTTCGATATTGAAATTGCCCTTCTCGCGGATGACCGGCACGACCTCTTTTGGAATTACCCCCAGCTCGGCCTGGGCCTCGCATGCCAGGGTTTCGATCTCAAGCCAGATGCGGAAGCGGTTTTCCGGTTCCCAGATTTTTGCCATGTCGGCGCGGGTGTAACGTGGAATCATTTTTCCTCCGTGTGGAAACGGTCTTTTTCCGCCCTGGCCTCGGCTGCCTGCGGCCTTGCTTGTGCGACGTACCAAGTGGTACGTCTCCGCGCAATCCCTTGACATCCAAACCCAGAACGAAAAAATCCTCGTTTCTAATTTTGTCTCTAAATTAAATTTCTAAAACATCACTTGCTTTATACTGGTCGCCGATGACGATGCGCGGCGCGCAGACGTTCTGGTCGTTCAGGAATGTCCGTGTCGTGCGCAACACATGTTCCGGATGGTTGTTCACCTCGGACAGGTGCGCCATCACAAGGGCTTCCAGCCCGTCATGGGCGAGTTCATGCAGCAGCGCCAGCGATTCCTCGTTGGAAATATGTCCGTGACGGGACTTGATGCGCTGCTTCAACTCCCAAGGATAGGGGCCGTTCATAAGCATTTCGACGTCGTGGTTCGACTCCAGATTGAGAAAACGGCAGCCGTGCAGTTTTTCGGTTACCAGACGGGTGACGATCCCCAGGTCGGTGACCGAGGCGGCGCGCCCTTCACCGGATTCGATCACGAAACCGACCGGATCGCAACTGTCGTGGGTAATCGGCACCGGATCGATCCGGACATCCCTGAAGCTGAACGCCGAACCGGACTCGAACTCGCACACCTGCGTCTTGCTGAAATATTTGTCGGCCTTGACGCACACCAGATGGCTGGCGAAAACCGGCACCTTGAACTTGCGCACAAACGAGCCGGCGCTCCGGATGTGATCAATATGCTCGTGGGTAACCAGTACCGCATTGATGCGTGAGGCGTCGATGCCGACAGCACTCATGCGCAGCAGCGTTTCGCGCAGCGACAGCCCGGCATCTATCAGGACACGGGTGTCTCCGGTTTCGAGATAGAGACAATTACCCTTGCTGCCGCTCGCCAGCGAACAGATTTTCACACAGGCTCCAGGATGTACGGGTTTGGGGTACGTCGGCACAAAACACCGACAGTTGCTGAGGGATTACTATGGTTTTTTTCCGTGCCGCAGCGCATCGAGTGGTTGTTTTTACAGCAACTGTTTATACAAGAAACGCGGCAGACTTTCAAGGAGAATTGAGTCCGACATAATGGCTTTATGCTGGACAATCCGGCAAACTTATAGTAATAAAAACAAATTGTTAAATTGACACCCACTCCGAGGGTCTGATGCCGCTTCATTCCATAGTGCGTTTTGACTCCGATATCGTGCAGGTTGTAACGTTCAGACATGGAGGGATGGCCGCAGAACGTACCACCACGATCCCCGCAGGTGATTTCGAAGCCTTTCTTTCGAATGACCGTTCCGATGACTATCAAATAATAGTAGATGCTCCTGAAGCCCAATACGAAATAATAACTATCCCGCCGGTTGAGCCAAAGCTGGTTTCCAGAATAGCAGAAATCGAGTTTCTGCGACTATATCCGGGTAACCCGCCCTTCACGGCTTTCTATCGGCCTATCGACGAAGTGGCCCACGAAGGCAGGACGCTCAAGCGGGTTGCCTGCTGCATGGTGCCCAATGACTATCTGGATTCGGTTCTTGAACCGTTTGTCCGCTTCAACAAGTCCGTCAGCCTGATTACTACGCTTCCGGCTGCTCTGGCGCATATGGTGAATCTTGATCCGGAAACAAACAGTCAGTCGCTGCTGTGTGCGTACGACAGTAGTGACCGGAAGTGCATCTTCCTGCTTGAAAAAGGATGTGTCACCATGGCCAGGTACGTTCCATCCGCAGGGGCGGGCTGGAGTGAACTCGACTATCATAATATCACCATGACGCTCGATTACTGCTTTCAGACGCTTCGCGTCCGACCTTCCAGAACGATTGCAATGAACGGCGGGGCTGTAGAGCCGCCTCTTACCCTCTTTTCTCCGGAAAACGTCATGCCCGCATATCACGAGCTCCAGCAGGAGTACCTGGCGCACCTGGCCGTCATGGCATGTATGGGCAAGACAAAAGAGGATCTTCGCCCTGACAGTTACCTGACGGCTCTCACTCACCAGAAATTTTTACGCAAAGTTTTTCTGGCGTTTTTGGCCGGTTCATTGGTAACTGCCCTGCTGGCCGTATACTCTCTGTTTTCAATTCTATCGCTTCAAAACCAGATTGAAATCGCTCATCAACGCGAACACACCATCGCTGAACTACTTTCCGCGTACCACGCCGTACAACAGGAGAAAAGTACGATTGAGCCGATTGTCACCGCCATGAATACGCTGCAATCCTCTCCGACGATTCCGGAACTGCTGGGCCGCCTCCCCGAACGTCTGCCGGGGAGTGCCCGGATCAATTCAATTATGGCCGGTAAATCAGGCGATGCCATTTCTCTTCGCCTTTCCGGAACGATCACTGAAAAGACTCTGGCGGCCGCGCAAAACAGTTTTGAAGCGGTTCTTGAATGTTTCGCGCAACTTCAGAGCATCAGCACCGGTTCCAGGCAATTTGATCAAAAGACACAGGCCTTTACCATCGAGCTAAGAAGCAAGCCATGAACAATGCAATGTCTTCACATACGCAACGCCTTGCGACAAAACTCGCCTTCGCCATTGTACTCTTCGTAACAGTGTCCACGGCGCTCGCGGTACTCTCACGCTACCGTCAGAATCTGGCAGTTATCGACACTCAGCATCGAATGATCCCCGGCAAACTCGATCTTATGCGACGAGTGACCGCTGAGGAGCGTGAGGCAATCACCCGCTTCAAACAGCTTCTTCCCCCTGATTACGGTGCCAACTCACCGGAATGGTTTATTTATTCCCGTCTGGATGAAATTAAATCCCGATTTGCGCTCCAGGACATGACTGTCGGTGAGATCCAGACCAAAGATGGAGCGCGTACGGCCCACTTTTCCATGAAAATTCCACATTCCGATTACAGTCAGGTGCTGAACAGGGTTGCCCTGTTGGAGACGGAACTGTTCCCGTTTGTCTCGATCAACTCCATTGCGATATCAAACCAGTCCGGTGAATCCGCCCTGAATATGACTGTCGAAGGTGATGTGATCATGCCGGCCATGCCGGAGAAATCGCCCCAGACCCGGGGGGGGGCGGACAAACCATGAAGCTGCCCCGAATCATGCTGTATGCGTTGCTTGGAACCTTTGCCGCTCTTGCCATCCCGGTAATAGCCTACATGAAAATCCATTTTTCGCCGGTACAGAGTCCACAGGAAAAGGAAGTCCTCGCTTTTGCCGCCACACCGTTATCACTTCACACCAGAGCATATAAAGAAATGAAACGAAGTTGTCCGGTCTCTTCGGACCCCGGTAAAACAAGTGTCATGCCCGGCCCGCCCTCTCCGGGGAAACCCGGTCAGCAACCGCGCGGCGTGAAGCCGGCAGCAGGCAATACTCTGCCCGTGATATCGTTCATCCTTAACGGAGATGAAACCCCGATGGCCGTTATTGACGGTCATGTGCTTAAGGTAGGCAACTCATTTGGCGGTTGGCGCGTACTCCGCATCGAACAAAAACGGGTACTGCTCGAGAACAGGAAGGTAAAAAAATGGCTTTTCATAGATTAACTGCACAATCAGTAGCCGGGTACGTAGTAACATTCGTTACAATTGCCCTGCTGACGGGATGCGGCACGCTGTTAAAGCCGCCTGCGTCTCCGCGGCCGGCGGTCGAGACCGCCATGATACCCGAGTCTGGAAAAAAGGATCCATTTATTCGGGACAGCGTCAAGGAGATGAAGGAAGTTCCGACTGCCTCTGTCCCCCAACCGCCAGATTACCAGCCGGTCAGCGATGATGTGTCTCCGGCCAAGAGCCGTCTGATCAACATCCAGTCCCGCAACTCCACCCTTGGTGATATTCTGCATGTCATTGCCGATGCCGCCAACCTCAATCTGATCATCGGCGAGGGGGTACAGCAGGATCGTCCGATCACCATCACGCTCAGACGGGTCTCGGCTGAAGAAGCCCTGACAACTGTCCTCAATTCCGCGGACTATTTTTACTCCATCAAGGATAACGTGCTTTCTGTTGAAGCTACCGGAACCAAGCTCTTTGAACTGGGTCATCCGGCGATGATTCAGGGGTATACCGTCGATGTCGGCGGCGATATCCTGGGAAGCGGCGCCGCCCTTACCGCCAGCGGGAGTGGTGGCTCCGGGGGTGGTGGGTCATCTAACATCAAGGGAACCATTTCACAATCGGTAAAAAGCGACTCCAAGGCGTTCGACTTCTGGGAAGGATTGGAAAAATCCCTGCAATCGATGATCGGCGGCCAGGTTGAAACCGTCATAAAGCAGTCGGACAGTTCGTCACAATCCCGTTCAAGCTCCCCAAATATCACTTCAGACGGCTTGAAAGCGGGAAAGGTTACCGAGACCACCGAGAAGATGGTCTTTCCGCAACAATCCGGGAACAAGCCGCAACAGTTGATCATAGTGAATCGCCTCACCGGAACCATCATGGTTACCGCCACCCGCAGCAACCTGATGCGGGCGGAAAACTACCTGAACATGCTGCGCATGACACTCAACCGTCAGGTGCTGGTCGAGGCGAGGATAATCGAGGTACAGTTGAACGACAGCCTGAAATACGGCATCGACTGGGGTTCCGTGGGCGGGGGCCAGATCACCGGCGGCTTTGGCCAGAACCTGACCGGCAACTTGCAGGCCATAGCCAACAGCGCCGCCCCCAACTTCCGGATCGGCGCCATTTCCAACAGCAATCAGGGGAGCGTTGCCGCGCTTCTTACCGCGCTCAAGACCCAGGGCGAAGTAAAGACGCTGTCCAATCCCCGCATCAATGTAATGAACGGGCAGACCGCCCTGCTCACGGTGGGACGCAACCAGAACTATATTGCCAAGGTGACGTCAACCAGTACCAGCAGCGGTGCCGGTTCGACCACAACCTTTACCGTAGACACCGCCAATGTACTCTCCGGCATCATGATAGGTCTCGCTCCGATCATCAACAGCAAGGGGGAAATCAGTCTGACGGTGACGCCGATCGTTTCCGAACTGGTGAGTCTGGAGGACAAGAAGGTCGGCAGCGACCCCTTGAACCAGACGGCAATATCCATTCCTACCGTAGATCTGAGAGAGCTTTCCACCACCGTCAAGGTGCACACCGGCGAGTTGATCGTTATTGGGGGTTTGATCTCGAACAAACAGAACTTCAATGATGAAAAAGTCCCCATCCTTGGCGATATCCCGTGGATTAAAGGACTCTTTACCCGCAAGAACAACCTTGAAAGCCGCTCTGAGCTGGTTGTAGTTCTGCAACCCAATATTATTTCGGATAAATAGAAAGGGCTCTATGGCTGCACCTATAAGAATTGGCGAGCTGTTTATCTCTCAGGGGGTCATAACAGAAAAACAGCTTCAGATTGCCCTTGACCACCAGAAGATTACCGGAGATATCCTGGGTGACCTGCTCATCAAACTGGGGTTCGTTACCGCTCAGGAGTTTGCCCGCGCCATAGCGATCCAGACCGGTATCGGCTATTTCGATTTGTCCGAATCCCAGCCTGACGAAGATGCCCTGCGCATGATTCCGAAGGATGTTTCACAGAAGGCGGGGATGATTCCGCTTTCCGTACATGACGGCCAGCTTTCGATCGGCATTACCAATCCGAGCAACATTGTCGCAGTCGACACCGTCACGAGGCTGACCGGCAAACCTCCGGTCGTCTATATCATCGATAACGACCAGTATCAGGACACCCTTGAGAAGGCCTATTTTTTCGTTGCACATCCGATCAAGCAGAGCATGGAGGAAATTACGGCCACCCTGCGCCAGATAACCGGCGCGGTTCCCGGCACGCTGATTACAGGACTGGTCGATCTGATTCTGATGGACGGTATCCGTAAAATGGCAACCGACATCCATATCAGCCCTTCCGATGACGTCACCAATGTTTTTTACCGCATCGACGGAGTGCTGCAGCACGGACATTGTCTCCAGAAGGTTGTACACAGCGGCCTGATTTCACGCATCAAGGTCCTTTCACAACTGGACATTGCCGAACAGCGTCTCCCCCAGGACGGTACCTTTACGTACGATTTCCTCACCAGGCATATCGAAGTGCGTGTTTCTACCGTCCCCAGCATCTACGGCGAGAACCTGGTGCTGCGGTTGCTGGCGGGGACCGGCACGCTGCTCAGGCTTGAAGCCCTGGGCGTGTCCGAAAAAGATATTCTCCAGGTGCGCCGCTTGACCCGAAAATCATATGGAATAATCCTGGTTGTCGGGCCGACCGGAAGCGGTAAAACCACCACTCTCTACTCTGCGTTGCGGGAGCTTAACCGCCTTGAGCGCAACATCCTGACCGTTGAAGACCCGGTCGAGTACCGGCTCAGCTTCATAAGACAGACCCAGGTCAACGATAAGGCAGGGTACAGTTTTTCCTTGGCGGCCCGCAACTTTATGCGTCAGGATCCCGACGTCATGCTGCTGGGAGAAATTCGCGACGAAGATACGGCCCAGATGGCAATCCGCTCGGCCATAACCGGGCATCTTGTTCTTTCCACCCTGCACACCAACGATGCCGCCACCGCCATTCCCCGTCTGCTGGACCTGAAAGTCGACAATTTCCTGCTTTCGTCGGCACTTATCGCCGTTCTGGCCCAGCGCCTCGTCCGTAAAATCTGCCCCCACTGTCGTGAAGACTATACGTTGGACCACGAAGAGTGGGAATTATTGTCCCGGCACGGATTTGAGACTGTTCGCGGGCAGCGCGGCAGAGGATGCAGCAAGTGCGGGGGGACTGGATATATCGGGAGAATATCCATCTGTGAAATCCTGGTCATTGACACCAAGATTCAGCAGCTCATTTTCGATGGGGCCTCCAGCGGGACCATCCTGGAGGTCGCCGCGGCAGAAGGAATGACGTCGCTGCTGCATGACGGCATCTCCAAGGCGGCCAAAGGCATTACCACCATCAGTGAAGTGTTGAGGGTCGCCGGATGAACAATTTCCACTACGAGGCGGTGGACGCAGCCGGCACCAGGGTGCAAGGGACTATCGACGCGGATTCCCCGGAAACCGCCTCCAATGATCTGGCAGGCAGGGGTCTGTACGTGCTGAGTTTAGACAGCACGAATAACCTGCTCGGCAATATCAGGAAGTGGTTGTTGAAGGGCAAGATCAAGCGTGCCGACCTTATCGACCTTGCCAACAACCTTTCGGTTATGACCGGCGCCGGAATTCCTCTCCTGACCGCCCTTGGAGACATCGCCTCCGCCACGTCCAACACAACCCTCCAGGCGATCATCTTCGATATCAGACAAAACATAGAGCGTGGGAACGGTTTTTCAGAGATACTTGAACGGCACCAGGGGATTTTTCCCAATGTTTTCATACGACTGGTACGGGTAGGCGAGGAGACGGGCCAATTTGAAAAGAGTCTGGCCGATGTAGCGGAACATCTGCAACGGATGGAAGACCTGACGGCCGCTATCAAGCGGGCTCTGATCTATCCTGTTTTTGCCATTATCACCACCCTGGGGGCGCTGGCCTTCTGGATGGTATATGTCCTCCCCAAGATGATCGATACCCTGACCGGGATGGGGGTCAAACTCCCACTGTTGACTAGGACACTTATCAGTGCCAGCCACTTTTCCCAGCGCTTCTGGTATCTGGGACTGCTGCTGCCGGTACTGCTGATTGTCGGGATCAAACTGGCGAAACGAACCGGCCGGGGCAGATATTACGTGGACCTGTTGAAACTCAAATTTCCGGTCTATAAACTGATCGAATATAATCAGCTGCTGGCGCTGTTTTCAGAACAGATGCGGATTCTTATCGTATCCGGCATGACCGTGGATCGTTCGCTGGGCATCATCTCCGATTTGATGGGGAACGATATCTTCCGCCGTGCCATTTCAGCCATCCGCGACGAAATCACGACCGGGAGCAACATTGCAGACGCCTTGAGACGCCAACAACCACTGTTTCCTCCCCTGCTGATACGCATGGTGTCCATAGGCGAATCCAGCGGCACGCTGGACAACCAGTTCAGTTTCCTGGCAAGCCACTATCTTAAAAAACTCAACGACATCTCCGAGAAACTGGGCAAGATAATAGAACCGCTGGTTGTCACTGTTGTCGGAGCCCTGTTTGCCGTAATCATCGCCGGCCTTCTGTTGCCTGTGTACGATCTGGTTGCAAAAGCCGGAAAGGGATAAACCATGAGTTCAACCTACCTTGACTTTTTCGGACTGCGTGAAGATCCCTTTCGCCTGACCCCCGACCCGGCTTTCTACTATCCTTCCAGCGATCATGCCAATGCGCTGCTCTCCCTGGACTATATCATGAACAACCGGGAGGGCTTCTGCCTGTTGACCGGTGAACCGGGGACCGGCAAAAGTACCCTGGTTAGGATCTTCCTGAACAAGTGGCAGGACCAGGCAGAGATTGCCCTGGTAATGACCCCCTGCCTGTCACCGGGAGAGTTTCTGCAAGCCATCCTTGACGACCTGGGAGTAATCTATCCGCTCAGCGGCAACAAAAACCATATGATCACGGAGTTCCGCGATTTTTTGCTCTCCCATGCCGCAGAAGGCAGGCGGGTGGCGATTGTGGTTGACGAAGCCCAGAACCTGCCGGTTGAAACCCTTGAGGAGTTGCGCCTGCTCTCCAACCTGGAAACAGAGAAAGAAAAACTGCTGCAGATCATCCTGATCGGCCAACCGGAACTGGCGGACAAGTTAGCGGCCGAAAAGCTCAAGCAACTCAACCAGCGCATATCGGTACGTGCTTCCCTCCCTCCGCTGCCGGCCCGTAATACCGCCGATTATCTTGCAACCCGCCTCAGGCAGGCCGGTGCCAGTGCCGGAGTCTTATTCGATACGGATGCTCTGGACGCGATTCACCGGTTATCCGGCGGAATCCCCCGCCTTATCAACCTGCTTGCTTCACGCTCCTTGATGGCCTCATATCTTGAGGGATGTTCGATTGTTCAGGGACGCCAGGTAATGATAGCAGCTAAGGAAGTACTACGGCAGGAACATTCTTTTTGGAAAAAGTTGAAAAATATGCTGCTGTCTCTGCGATTCACCAAACAGGTTGCACCATGAAGTTGAATAGCTTATTCATAAGTTGATTTACTCAAGGGCAGAAATCCGCTTTCTGGCAATTTCCTTTGCCGCATCTTCATTCCCGGGCAATCCGGTTATCTCCCGGTACAGCCGCAGCGCCTCGCCCCTGTTCCCTTTTGCTTCCTGAATCCGGGCCATCCCCAACTGACCCTGTATATCACCGCTGTCGGCCAGACGGCGGTATAATGCCGACGTCTCTTCCGTTTTTCCTCTTCTTTCCTGTGACAGGGCGAGGCTATACAACGCCGCCCTGTTGGTCGGTTCCAGGTCCACCGCCCTGGCAAACATGCTGCGAGCGGTCTCGTCATCTCCCTTTTTACCGTAAGCAATACCGCCATTCACCAGGGCCGAGACGTAATCACCCTTTTGGGCCAGAGCGCGGTTGACAAAAAGCAGCGCTTCATCCGGCTGCCCCATCCGCAACAGGGAACTGGCAATGTTATTCATGATGCGGTAGTTGTCCGGATCGGCTCCCAGGGCCTGCCGGTACAGATTTAGTGCCTGATTGTAGTCACGCCTCCCCTCGGCACTCCGGGCAGCAAACAGGTAGGCATCGATTGTGGAACGATCTTTGGTAACAGCCTTATGCTCCGGGGAACGGGCAGGTTCAGAAACTTTCGGGCAGCTGACGGCAAGTTTGTCCCCGGAAGCTGACCGGCCGGCAACGGCCCTCTTCTTGGGCGGGGTAACCGCCGGTTTTGCAGCAATTGCTTCTGGTTTACCCACCGGCTGCGGCACTGGAGCGGCTGTACGGGGAGTAGGCTCGGGAACCTGAAGCTGGACAGACTGAACCGGAGTTTGCGTAACCGGAGCGCTCTGACGGGCCTTCCGCTGCTGCGCGGCCGTACGGGACTGCATATAGGACACCAGGAACATACCGCTGACAACGGCAGCAGCCACCCCGGCCGCAACCATCAAATATGTGCGGCGGCCTACGCCCCCCTTCCTTCCGGAAGCCACGCTTTTAAGCAGCCCCGGCGGAATCTGGCCGGACTCCTGATGATCATCATTTTTTTTCAGCAGATTGGCCAGAACACTCATCGATTCTCCGTAACGTTCAAAATTTGGACTGTTTTAGCATATCGACACCATCCCTGCAAGAAATCGGAGTGGCTTAAGCGACTGAATTTATTTATGGAAGCTGGTGATGGTGCATAGGTTACGACGCTGCATCAGTACAGAACGAACTTCAAACCGCTCACAACCATATTCACGTTATTGTTACCGTGCTGGCCCGTAGTAAAGCCCAGAAAAAAGTTGTTCAGATCAGAAAGGTTCGCACTGGTCAGGGTGGTTGTTTTAGTTACCGGCAAAGGTAACGGGTCGCTATAAGCTGTCGACAGGTTCTTGAATGCACTTTGGTACGAGGAATCCGGAGTCATCCATACATTATATTTGAGGTTTGATGTTGCGGTCGTATCCAGTTCGGCCCTCACATAGTATGTACCGCCGGTCGTCCAGTTATTAATGCCGGGGGCGGCGGCGGTGCACAAAGTGCCCGTGGCCGCAATGCAGGTTGAGCCGGGCCCATCCCCTTGATTATGATCATTAACCTGGAACTCGGCACCAAGAAGGGTATTCCCGGGGATGCCAGATCCGAACCCCATATAGGCGTTTTCATCGCAGCTGGAGGTTGTTGTCCGGCCAAGCGCCGGCGCCATGACTAACACAAAACCATCGCCGGTATTATAAACAAACTGGAAATAGGCCCTCATTTTTTTTCCGGTAAGTGTCAGGGGGCGTTGGTACCAGATGCAGCTCGAGGTGGTGCCGTTGTTGATACTCAAGGTATTGAGCGTGCCGTTGGTAACCGTCATGTTAAATTTTCCGCTCGGCGCGTTGGTGTTGTTGGTGCCTTGATCATTGGCGGTGCCGCCATTCCAGTTGTCGGCGACAGCCGTGGGATCGGGGGTTTTGAAAACGATGGGGTTTCCGGGGCTGCCGGGGGGGGCGGGGCCGCATGATTTTACGATTAGATTAAAGGTGCGCAGCACGGTATTTGGGTGACTGTCCGTCAAGGTGACGGTTACCGGATAGGTTCCGGCCGTGCCGGTGATGGATGGGTTGGGTGACAGGACGCCGGTTGAGGAGTTCAATGTCAACCATGACGGCGGTGCGACCAGTACCCAGGTATACCCCGTTACTCCGCCATCCGCGAAAAGTACTGCCGGGTAGGTTGAACTACCGCTACAGACGCTTGGCAACTCGTTGTTGACGACCCGCAGCCTGCCTCCGGTCGGCCCGTAACAGCCGGCCTTGCTTTTCAACTCATCAAGGGACACAATTCGATACAAATCCGATTTATCAGGAGTAAAGGCTGTTGCTGCCTTGGAGATGTTGATAACCCCTAATTCAGTGGCACTAAGAATAGTGAAATCGTCTCCTCCGCTCACAAGTGCAAATGCGTTGTTTGACAGGCTGGTCGTTGTTCTGCCGCACAGGCCACCGGAGTTGACTGCCGCCAGATTGGCATCGTAAATATAGTATATCGATTTGCCCCAGGCATCCAGAGGCGCGGTGCCGCCGAAGACACCCGGATACTCGTTTGCGATAGGAAGACGACCGTTCTTCACGGCCCACGCCACTATCATCTTCACCTGGTTATCCAGCCCCCCCTTGCTGTCGTTGATCTTTCCCCGCGCCACCATCGAGCCGTACATCTTTACGCCGCTCGCGACCAGCACGCCGATGAAGATCAACACGAACACAATATTGAAGAGGGCAATGCCGCGCTGGTTGTGGATTGAAGAGATGGCCAAGTTCCGGTTCTCGATTCAGTTCGGGTTGATGGTCAGGACAAAAGGTTTCTGCGCTGTATTGCCGCCGACGTCTTTCACATTCACGATGAGATTGTAAGAACCTGATGGAGCAGAAACCGGGGTCGCCGTCAACTGAACAGAAGGACCGGTAACATAAGTGGCGCCTACGCCGCAGTTGGCGATCATAACGGAGGCAGGTAACGTGGAAATTCCACCTGGATATGGTGGTCCAGGAGTGTATTGGATACACCACTGATAGTTGCCCACCCCGCCATCCGGGAAAATTGTTGCCGAATAGTTCCCTCCAACATTGGCAAACGGCAGCTCGTTGTTCACGATCTTTAGCGGCGCGCCCTGGCAGCCGACCTTGCTGCGCAGTTCATCCAGGGTGACCCAGCGGACGATATCGCTGTCGGCAGCGCCGGGATTCACGATAATATTTCCGGTGGCATTGGCGGTTGCGGTGATTTTAGGCCCATTCAGGGTACTTTTGATTTCCTTCGGCGCAGGGTTGTCCCCGGAGCTGAGAATTACATAGGCGACATTTTTGATGGTTGCAGGCGGGTCGATGGTAGTTACGGTTAAGGGAGTGGAACTCCGGCCGCAGATGGTATCCTTGGTGGGGCTGGTTCTAGCGATGCTGCTGTAGTAGAGGAAGGTAAACGGCCGTCCCCAGGAGTCCTGACGCGATTTTGCAACCGAACTGAAATTGCCGAAGCCGGTGGCAGCGGGTATCCGATTGTTTGCCGAGGCCCAGCTGGTAACGGCCTGAACATTTGCATCCGCGGTATCCCTCGTTTCCCGCACCTTGATGGCCGTCGACAGAATCCCCGTCATGCCCGAACCCAGGCCAACCAGCAAACCGACGATCACCAGCACGATCGCCAGCTCCACCAGGGTAAAACCACGACGACAAACTAAGTTCATATGTGCATGATCAGCCATGGATCACCTATTGGTATCGGTTAAAAATCCTGCAAGCAAAGAACAAAACCTGAAAACTTCTCTGATCAAAAAAAGTCGGCGTGAAGGGAGCTTACGTATTAAAAAAAGGGAGGCCGTAAGCCTCCCTTCGCTGCAATTAAACCAATGACGGTTACGGGTTTATACCGCGCCAAAAGCGGAAATGGTCTATTTTACCTGATAAACGAGAGCAACGATATCTGTTGCTTGCATCCAATCGGCGTTGCCAGCTCCTACAGTTACGGCAGTTGTCTTGTAATTATTTGTAGTCACAGCCGTGGCACCAGTAACAATTCCTACTTTAGCATCTGAGGAACCGTCAATGGAGGTGTCATACGATTCGAAAAATTTCAATGCCGCGGCATCGGCAGAGTCGCCGGGATTGTACGCAGAGCTGCATGTCAGGTCCTTACACACGACCAAGTAATTCTTGGAGCCGCCGTGACCAACAGAAACAACAAAATTTGATCCACCAATCAGGAAGGTTTTTTCGGGAGGAGAGCTGAGCTTGGCGGTAGAAAGATCGGCAAAAGCAGATAATTCTGCTGTGTCGCCAATAACACCATTCCTGCCGGAATCACCGGGAAGGGCGCCTTTTCTGTCAGCGTACGTGTTGAGGGAAATTTCCCATGCCTTTACCTTGCTGGCAAACTGTTTTGCCTTGGCGTTCTCGACCAGATCCTGCCCCTTGACCACCGCGCCGATGATGACACCGATGATTACCAGGACGATCGCCATCTCGATCAGGGTGAAACCACGGTTGTTGCGAAGTGTCCCTGCCATTGTGTTTGATTTCTTCATTTCTGCCCCCTTGTCGTTTGTACTGCTTGAGTTTGACTTCCTGGCGCTGCCACGATCAATATGAATTGCTATAATGCTTCGAGCCATGGAATGTGTCAACAAGGGCCTAACTGGCCGCTGGAACGCGTCTCTGATGCGTTCCCACAGAGCTCGAGGGATGTGGAATATGCTATCACTTCTTTTAATGAAAATTCAAGACAAATCTGCCGCTGCTTGTATACGTTTTTTGCCGCAGTGCTTGATAAAGAATGTCTTTGGTTTACTCAATTAATAATGGTAAAACTGGATTATAAGATATCCAATAGATCAAATCCCTTAGATCGTCGAGATTTTACCGCATGGACATAAAGAAGGTATTTTTCCTGATCGCCGGAATCGGCCTGATCGTTTTCGGCTACCATAAAATGGGTGTAGCGCCGGAAGTGCCTCTGAAGGAGGTACTGAAGAGGGTGACGGAGGGGCAGATCGCTGTTTTCCTTGGCGGCGCCTCCGTGGTCTTCACCATATTGCGGAAATCCTAGTCAAAGTCTGGCAACAAACTTGTACCCTCAAATCTCGGAAATATCCGCCCCCGTTATCTCCACATCCGGCCATCCCTCATAGATCCAGTCCTCCACGCGTTCCAGCACCTGACGGGAGATGTTCTTGTCCGGGCTGACCGTAACGAAACCAAGTACCGCCACCGAGGCATTATCCTGCCGGTCAACCTCGGCACACGCCACATTGAAGCGGTTCTTTGCCCGCCCGAGGATGCTCTTGACGATGCCGCGTTTTTCTTTTAGCGACTGCGATTGAAGGGACAGGTGGATTTCGAGACAGTAGATGAACACGATTTCGATATTATTGCTTGGTCCAGAGTTTTCCTTCGTTGTCGGTGATGGTTCTTCCCTCGATGCTTCCTATAAGAACTTCTCCTGTACTCAACGAGAGTTTCAGCTGTTTTCCGGTTATTGCATATTTCCCGTTTGCATCCACGGTCCCCTGATGAACGGTAAAAGTTCCGTCACTTTTCAGTTCGGTGTAGTTTTGGTGATTTGTTTCATACAGGTACTTTCCGGCGCTGTCCTGGCCACGGTTACAGCCGAAAACAGCCAACGCGCAGTACAGGATGAGAATAGCGCTGGAAAGACGAAATACTCTGCCGATGGTTTTTACATTCATGACATTCTCCAGGTTAAGTTGATTTCCATATATGGGTTTCGAGCCGTATTCGGATATTGCTAAAATTCGCAGTGCCGTGGCGTGCGCGGAAACGGGATCACGTCGCGGATATTCTCCATCCCGGAGAGATACATGACCAGCCGCTCGAAGCCGAGCCCGAAACCGGCATGCGGGCAACTTCCCCAGCGGCGGCTGTCAAGATACCACCAAAGCGGCTCCCGGGCAATCCCCAACTCAACAATCCGCGACTCCAGGCGGTCCAGCCTCTCCTCGCGCTGACTGCCGCCGATGATCTCGCCGATCTTCGGCACCAGCAGATCCATCGCGGCCACGGTACGGCCGTCATCATTCTGCCTCATGTAAAACGCCTTGATGTCCTTCGGGTAGTTGAGAATGAAGACCGGCCCGCCGACTATCTGCTCGGTGATGTAGCGTTCGTGTTCGGTCTGCAGATCCAGCCCCCATTCCACCGGATAGGCAAAGACGGCTCCGGAGCGCTGCAAGCGCTCAATCGCCTCCGTATATTCCATCCGGGCAAAATCGGCCTCCGCCACCCTGCCGATCCGCTCGATCAGACCGTTTTCGATCTGCCTGTCGAAGAAGGCCATATCATCGGCACACTCTTCGAGAGCAAACCGGCAGAGATACCGGACAAATTTCTCCGCCAGATCGGCATCATCGGCCAGGTTCGCAAACGCCATCTCCGGCTCGATCATCCAGAACTCGGAGGCGTGCCGGGCGGTATTGGAATTTTCCGCCCGGAACGTCGGACCAAACGTGTAGATATCGCCAAAGGCCAGGGCAAACAGCTCCCCTTCGAGCTGGCCGCTGACGGTCAAGCCCGTTTTTCGGCCGAAGAAATCCTGGTTGTAATCCGGCTGTCCCTCCAGAATGGGAGGATCGGCCGCGTCAAGCGTGCTGACACGAAACAGTTCGCCGGCGCCTTCACAGTCGCTGGCGGTAATTATGGGGGTATGAACGTACATGAAGTCATGTTCGGAAAAGAACCGGTGAATTGCCTGGGCAAGCCGGGATCTCAGGCGGAACACCGCCCCGAAGGTATTCGTGCGGGGTCGCAGATGGGAGATGGTACGCAGGTATTCGAAGGAGTGGCGTTTTTTCTGGAGGGGATACGATTCATCGGCACCTCCGATTATCTCAAGCGACCGTGCAGCCAGCTCCAGTTTCTGGCCGGCTGCCGGCGATTCCACCAGTATGCCTGATACGGTGACGGCCGCTCCGGTTCCGATCCTGCAGATATCGCTGAAATTCGGCAAAGCAGGCTCTGCCACAACCTGAATTCCGTCAACGGTTGAACCGTCATTGAGGACTATGAAGCATACCCCCTTCGACGACCTGACCGACCGCACCCATCCTGATAAAGAACAGGGTGCCGACGCAGCACCCGATTCAAGAACTTCCTTGATTCGTGTTCTCATAAAGACTCTCCTGCGTAGTTGTCATGCATACATCTTGAAAAGCTGAAGGACCAGCAGCGTAATCCCGGAACCGATAGCCGCACCGATGACAACTTCGCGCAGCGTATGAATCTTGATCAGCAGCCGCGAATGGCTCACCATGGTTGCCAGTGCAAGCGAAAGCAGGGAAATGAGCGGATCACGGGTATTAAGCGATACCGCGGTAGCGATCGAGAACGCTACGGCAGCGTGTCCGCTCGGAATTCCGCCTCGAAGGGGGGTGCCGGTACCGGTTGCGCTCTTTACGATAATAACCACAATAACCACTATCAATATCGATACGACCGTACCCATGTCAGACGCAGTGCCGAACATCGCAAGCACCTCCCCGTAGCGCGGCAAAACATATTTTGCCAGAATCAGATACCCCATGATGGCAGCGCCGCAGACGGTAATCAACACGGCGCCGGCGGCAGTATCCTTGGCGATTTTAGCCAGCGGATGGTAGCCGGGAGAGACAAGATCGACAACCGCTTCCACCGACGTATTGAACATCTCGGCGCAGAGTACCGCCAGGATGGACAGCGCGAGCAGCGCAAACTCCAGCGGGGTGACTTTGAGAAACAACACGGCCAGCAATACCACAACGGCCGCGATAAAATGAATGCGCATATGCTTTTCGGCGCGGGCCGCATGCAGAATTCCTTCAACCGCGCAATTGGCCGAATCTATAAACCGGTCGGGCTTAACAACCCTTCCTTCTTCAGTATCTTGAATAGCTGCCGCTCCTTCTGCCGCATTTTTTCCGCTTCCGCTTCGCCGCTGCGCTCATGGTCATAGCCGCACAGATGCAGAATTCCGTGCATCAGCAGAAACGACAGGCGCTCGAAAAATGTCATCCCGCCCTCTTCCGCCTCCCGGGCCGCGGTATCCGCCGAGATGATGACATCGCCCAGAGCGTGCGGATTACCCCCCACGCACTCCCCTTCCTGCAGTGAGAACGAAATCACGTTGGTCGGACGGTCCTTGGCAAGATACTCCCGGTTAATGATCCGGATCGAGCGGTCCCCCACTATTGAAACGGAAAGTTCCGTCTCCTCAGGACATTCCAAGGCGCTTAAGATTCTCATCGCCACCTTTTTGAGGTGCAGGCTCTTGAAGCGCCGGCGTCTCTGGCGATTGTTCAACAGTATCAACATGCGTCTCTGCTCCATGTTCGGTTTTGGCGTGGTCACGGGCTTCCACCTTCCTGGGACGGTCTGCTCCCTTGTACGCAGGCTCGGGATAGTCAATCCGGTGATGGAAGATGCCGTTCAAAATACCGGTAAAACTCTTGGCAATTTCGTGCAGGTTTTTCAGAGTCAGCTCGCATTCATCCAGCTGCCCGTCGATAAAGACATTATTGATCAGCTTCTGGACCAGCCCCTGAATACGATCCGGCGTCGGATTTATGAGGGTGCGGGAGGCCGCTTCAACACAGTCCGCCAGCATGACAATGCCGGCCTCGCGTGTCTGCGGCTTGGGACCGGGATAGCGGAAATCCTTTTCTTCGACAGCCTGCCCGCCGGATGCCGCCTGACTCCTTGCGCGCTCGTAAAAAAACCTGATCAATGCGGTGCCGTGGTGTTGGCGGATGATATCGACAATCGGCTGTCCCAGCCTGTGCTCACGGGCCAGTTCGGCTCCTTCCTTGATGTGGGAAATCAGGATCAGCGCGCTCATGCTGGGCGTAAGTTTGTCGTGACGATTCTCTTCACCGGCCTGATTTTCAATAAAATAAAGCGGCTTGGAGGCCTTGCCGATATCGTGGTAATAGGCCGCAACCCGCGCCAGCAGTGGATTGGCTCCGATGGATTCCGCGGCAGCCTCTACCAGATTGCCCACGACAACGCTGTGGTGATAGGTACCGGGAGCCTTGACCATCAGTTCCCGAAGCACCGGAGAGTTGAGGTTTGCAAGCTCCAGCAGCTTGATATCGGTCGTATACTGAAAGAGCGTTTCAATGAGCGGAATGAAGCCCGATACGAAACCGGCGGAGATAAAGCCGCTGAGCAGGGCAAAGAAGGCCACGTACACGGTTTGCATCGAGAAAATTGCGTTATTGAAGGTCTGGAACGACACCGCCAGAGCCAGGTTGACGACTGAAACCTTGATGCCGGCGGCATAAACCGTGCCCCGGCTGGTACAATGGCGCACGCCATGAGCGCCGACAATGCTCCCCAACAGCGAATAAATCACTACCAGCATATTGTTCTCAAACATGATGCCGAGCAGCGGAGCCAGAATGGCGCAACAGACCAGTGCAACCTCGGAGTTGATGAAAATCCGGACAATCATCGTCCCGGCGGCAAACGGAAACAGGTAGAAGTAACTTGTCGCATCGACGGCTGGAAAGACCGGACCGATGTTATGGGTTATCAGCAGGGCGGTCTTGAAGCAGATGAAACTGATGGTGATCAGAAGAGAGATGAGCAGGACATCTTTATTGGTCGGATTGAATTTCCGAATATTCTTGCAGGCAAACCGGTAGGGAAAATAAAACAGCACCAGAATCAGAGCAAACGTTCCAAGAGCCGTAAACAGACGGTGACCGCTACGTTGGCTACCGAAGATCGCCTCAAGTTTGTGGGCCTGCTCCGGAGTAATCCGTTCGCCGATCCGTACGACCATTTCCCCCTTCTGCAGTTTGAAGAGCACCGGCCGCACCGTCTCCATGGCGCGGCGGGAACGTACTTCAGATGCCTCGCGGTTGAAGAAGAGGTTGGGAAGCAGGATTCTGGCAATTATTGCCGAGATGCGGACATTGTCGGCAACACTCCCCACTCCCTTGAAATTCCAGGTACCGACGAGCCGGCGGGCCTCGCCGATCTCGGTAACATTGCTGGAGAAGTCGGCGCTGCCGACGGGGTGACCGTTGTTGTCGGTAATTTCGAGGCCACGGCGAGTGTCGGTCTGAAAAACTTTCCCATCAAGGACTATTTTTCGTTGATACAGCTCATTCAGCAATTCACCTGCGCTGGCCAGAAAAATCTTGTCTGACTTGATCCGGGTCAGCGCCAGAATTTCTGCGTCACTCAGGTCGGTATCCAGCAACGGCGTCAATTGAGCGCGCAACTGTGACATGCTTTTTTCCTGCTTTTCATCACGGGCCGCGCGAGTGATTGAAAGGGCTTGATTCAGCTTGTCGACAAGAGCGCCCGCCACCTGATCGTTCAGATTATACACAACGGGAGCGTTGTTTCCGGCGTCTTTACGGCGCTGTTCCGTCAATGCCCTGTCTTCTGCCAGCAGATCCTGGGTAACACGAATATCGGATGTGGCAATATCTCCGACTTTATAGTTAAAACTGGAGACATGCTGGTTGGGCAGGATGACCAGGGTCAGTAATAGAGCGGTTGAAACGAGGAGAATAAACCGGTTGCGGCGAGCCGTTTCGGGGTTGGAAAACTTCTTGATCATGGTATCAAGCAGATTCGATCCGAACTGACTTAAGTATGTCAGTGTATGCTGTTCCTGCTTGCTGCCGGGTTGTTCAGACATAGATGCGTGCGCCACTGGATGATTGGATTTCAGCCATTTACCACAAGGATGGAATTCTAGTCTGATTACAATAACGTGTCAACAAAACTACGCCAAACGGTCATGAGCTTGTCACAGCGCCTCATTATTCACCAAAAATACTTGCACGATGCAAATAAAATGTGATATGTCTGTGCGCATGGAATCAGTCAGGGAACAATTGCAGATTTTTACCCGCCGCTTCGGTCTGCTGAACGCATCCTGCTGCGATGAGTGCTGCGGGGAGCAGGTCTCCATGGCCCAGAGTCACGTCCTGTTCGAGGTACGGAGAGCGGGGAACCCTTCCATGCAGCGGGTGGCAGAGGAGCTGGGCATGGACATCACCACCTTCAGCCGCCAGGTCAAGGGGTTGGAGAAGAAGGGACTCGTCTCCCGCCGGGTATCGCCCGACGACCGCAGGGTAAGCCTGCTCGGCCTGACCGATGCCGGAAGACAGGTACTGGAAAAGATCGACCGCTACATGGCAGGGCGGCTGGAACAGGTTTTCGCGGAAATGAGCGACTTCGAGCGGGAGACCGTGGTCAGGTCGCTGGGACTGCTGAACGATGCAGTGGCCAGGGCCGGTGATAATGGCTTCCGGCAGGAAGGAGCAGTTGCATGTTGCAAGTAAAAAAAGGTGCCACCGGCCCTTTCAAAATCAAAAGCATCCGAAAAAAAACGGATGCGGAGTGCACTCCGTCCTCTTCATGCTGCTCCGGTGAAGCGGATAACGGCACGGACAAGCCCCCATGCTGCGGCCCGCCTACCTCTAAAGGAGGCGGATTAATTACGGACAAGGTTCCCGGCTTCATCGCATGGCTGGATACCCCGGCCGGCCCTGTCCCGCGCATCGCGACTGAACTGGGCAGAGGCGATCGCTTCGGTGCCTGCAAGGCGCGCTGGGGCATCGGGCGAATGGAGTTCATCGTCCCCCCCGGCCTGTACGCCGTCGGCCATCCTTCGGCAACTGATCCGGTACTGGTGACCGCCAACTACAAGATGAGTTACGACCTCGTCCGCAAGTCGCTGTCGGGGCGCAACATCTGGCTGCTGGTTCTGGAAACCTTCGGCGTCAATGTCTGGTGCGCGGCCGGGAAGGGAACTTTCGGCACCGGCGAACTGGTGCGGCGGGTCGCGTCCAGCGGGCTCACCAGGGTCGTCAGTCATCGCCGCCTGATCCTGCCGATCCTGGGCGCTCCCGGGGTAGCCGCCCACGAGGTGGCCCGGCGCACCGGATTCAAGGTAAGCTATGCCACGATCCGGGCCGCGGACCTGCCGGAGTATCTGGACAACGGCATGATCACCACTCCGGCCATGCAGGAAATGACCTTCTCTTTCTATGAACGGCTGGTGCTGGTTCCGGTGGAACTGGTGATGGGGCTGAAGTCTGTCGCGATCATCGGAGCGGTGACCCTGCTGCTGATTGCCGTCCTGGGTGGTGTCACGGCGGGCATCTCCGGTTTCTGCGCCTACCTGGGGGCGGTCCTGAGCGGCATCGTGCTTGGGCCGCTCCTGCTTCCCTGGCTGCCGGGAAAGAGCTTTGCCGTCAAGGGGGCTTTTGCCGGACTGCTCTGGAGCGGGTTTTTTTATCTCCTTGCGGGTGGTTCCAACTGGAACGGCGCGGTCACCGCCGCTTTTTTCCTGGCCCTGCCGGCGGTCAGCGCCTTCCACACCCTGAATTTCACCGGCTGCTCCACCTATACCTCCCGCTCAGGGGTCAAGAAGGAGATGCGCATCGCACTGCCCACTATGGGGGGCGCATTGATTGCCAGCCTGATCCTGCTGCTGGCGGGACGTTTCCTGTGAGAACGGAGGAGAAGCTATGAAAGGTTTTAGATATCTGAAAAACGTCGCCACCCTGGAACTGGACCGGCAGACCTGTATCGGCTGCGGCCGGTGCCCGGAGGTCTGCCCGCATCAGGTGTTCGCACTTGTCGAGAAAAAGGCCGTTATCCGCGACCGCGACGCCTGCATGGAGTGCGGAGCCTGTGCCCTGAACTGCCCGGTCAAGGCGATCAAAGTCGATGCCGGGGTCGGCTGCGCCTCGGGCATGATCAACGAATGGCTGCGGGAGCGGAATCTCAAGGCTCCCGGCGGGAGCTGCTGTTCCTGACAGATCATCGATTATCCACCCAGGGGGCCGGCAATGGAGCAGCAAACGGACTTTGACGCCGTTTATCAGGAATATCAGCCGAGAATTCAAAGGTACCTCACCCGTCTCTCCGGAGAAACCGAAGCCGCCGATCTCACCCAGACAGTTTTTCTCAAGGTGAGCCGGTCGCTGAACGGCTTTCGCGGCGAATCCTCCCTTGCCACCTGGATCTACCGCATTGCCACCAACACCGCCCACGATCACGCCGCTTCATCCCTGGCCAGACAAATAGGTGCCGAACTGTTGTTCGCTGACGACGGTTCGGTTGACGATCACCCCGACAGCAGTTCCCTGGGAACGGACCGGGAATATATCCGCAGGGAGATGAATGCCTGCATTCGCGGCGTGGTTGACCGGTTGCCCGAAAACTACCGCACCGCCCTGCTCCTCAGCGAGTTCGAAGAATTCACCAACGCAGAGATTGCCGCAATCCTCTATATCAGCCTCGACACTGTCAAGATCAGGCTCCACCGTGGCCGCGCCGCTTTGCGGAAGGCCATGGAATGCCAGTGCAGCTTCTACCACGACGAGCACAGCGAGCTCATGTGCGACCGGAAACCGAAATAAAATTACCTACAGGCGTATCCTTTTCGTGCGCTCCCCGTCAACAGTGATAGAAGCGGTCAAATTCATTGTTGGAGGAACGTATGAATACCATGGGTTGCTGCGGAACAAGCAGCACGGCAGAAACAAACGACGACTATGAAGTGGTGCGCATTGAAAAGCCAAAGGGCAACTGCAATCTTTGCGAAGAATACGCGGAACGGCAGCAGAGTAAGACGATCGCCGTCATGAGTTGCGACGGGGCCTGTCTGCGGGGCGAGATATCCCGGCAGGCTGCCAATGTTCTCTGTCACACGCTGGCACCGGAGAAAACCGTCCGAATCTGCCTGGGCGGGGCATTTACCAAGAATACGGGACAACGAAGCCTCGTACGCAGCGCTCCGCGTCTGCTTGCTCTGGAGGGGTGTCCTGTCAACTGTGCATCGCGCATGATGGGCGGAGTGATTGAAGGGCTTGTTCCGGAAATAGTCCGAACCGACCGGCTCTGCGATTTTGACAGAAAGCTGTTCGGGATCGACGAGATGTCGCCGGAAGAAATCCAGGCCCATGCCCGCACCGTAGCGCACAAGATTGCCGCTACCTTGTAATCCTTACCACTTCGGACAAATTCGGGAGACCTGCTATGGCAAAAATGAAAACATACAGCATCAAGGCAAAATCGGACGACAAGTACAAGGTCGAAATAACGTCGGGAGATCGTACGCTTTATGTCGATCAGCCGCTTTTTGTCGGCGGTACAGATGCCGGAGCCAGTCCGATGGACTATCTCTTTTCCTCCCTGGCAGGCTGTATCGCAACCACGGCCAGGATTATCGCCACCCAGAAGAAACTCAGCCTGAATGGCATGGATATCACCGTCGAAGGTTCGCTGGATCTGGACATCATCTACGGCAAAAACAGAGACTGCAGACCAGGCGTCACCGGCATCAATGTCAGCATGGCGCTTGATTCTGAAATGTCGGAGAGTGAGCGGAAGAGTTTCTTTGAAGAAATCCAGGTGAGATGCCCGCTGCTGGATACGATTGCGTCAGCCACGCCGATAACTTTAGCTGCAGTATAGAACTTGCAATACAAAATCGGGATACCGTAAATGGGTAAACCTTGACACAAGACGATTTGAAGTGGCCAAAACGCCGTGAAGCTCCTTACATTAAGGTTTCACGGCGTTTTCGACTGAATTTACCTGCTTGAGACAGCGAGCAGTACACCAAACACCATGAAAATAGCGCCCCCCAGACGGTTGATAGCGTCCCCCCCGGTTTCCGAAGTTAGCCAGGGGCGAGTGTGTTGCGCTCCTAGGGCATACAGACCGTGAATGACAATGATCAGGAGGCTATACGTCATTCCCATCAAGGAAAATTGGACTGCAAAGTTCAACTCACAGTCGATAAACTGTGGCAACACCGAAAGAAAAAAGAAAATTGCCTTCGGATTGGTGAACTGCAACGTCATCCCTTTGAAAAAATTTCGCCTGAATCCGCTCTTACTCGCAGTCTGCTCTTTAAACTGGAATGTTGGTGCGCGCCAGAGTCTAAAACCAAGATAAGCCAAATACGCCGCACCGATACACTTCAGGATTGTGAAGGCAAGGGTAGAACTTGCGAGAACTACGCCGAGGCTTGTGGCTGAAACAGCAGCAATTATCAGGGCGCCAAAAGATATCCCCAGTATCCCGCCAAATGCCCCTTTCAGGCCGTAGTGCAATGAGTTGGTCAGTGTCATGACAACACCAGGCCCCGGACTGAAAACAGTGACTGTCGCTATGACGAAATAAACCGGGTAAAACTTCATATCCGCCTCCTCTTTTCTGATCGTTGCCACCTGCTGCCATAATATATCCCTCAATACCATGATTCAAATGAATTGAATTCATTATTTCAATAACTTTATGTTATGATACCACCATGAATATGAACCAGTTGAAGATATTTCACTCCGTCGCCGGACTACTGAACTTCACCCGCGCCTCCGAGGAACTGCACCTTACTCAGCCGGGGATAAGCAAACATATCAAGGCGCTTGAGGAGTATTACGGGACACGCTTGTTTGACCGGTTGGGCAGGAGAGTTATGCTCACGCAAGCGGGAGAGATACTGCATAAGGCGACCACGGCGGTGTTTGCCCTGCTGAATGAATCAAAGATGCGAATCGATGACCTGGAAGGTCTCGCCGGTGGAACATTGAGTATCGGCGGTAGCGTCACCATTTCCACCTATATTCTTCCAGGCATGCTGACGCGATTCAGAAAAAATGCTCCGTGCGTAAAGATAACCGTTGAGACGGCATTCAGCCGTCAGATAGTGAACAAGGTGCTGGACAACACCCTTGAACTGGGCTTTGTCGGCCATTGTCAGCCAGATT
The DNA here is from genome assembly GCA_035571735.1 of Dongiaceae bacterium. Classification (GTDB taxonomy): domain Bacteria; phylum Desulfobacterota; class Desulfuromonadia; order Geobacterales; family Pseudopelobacteraceae; genus JACRCG01. Next base: position 32,121 of record DATNCC010000122.1, read on the forward strand.
CACGCTTGTCTGTTCACTCGTTCATGACGGACAGCATGACGCTGGTTGTTTCGCCACACCATCCCTGGGCGGAGCGAAAATCGCCGGTCCACCTTGCGGAACTCACTGACCAGATGTTCCTGTTATCAAAACAGGGATCGGGTACTTGGCGGGTTCTATCGAATATTCTCGATAGTTCGGGGATTGTGTTGAAGAGCGTTATGGAGTTAGGTACAACAGAAGGGCTTAAACAGGCGGTAGCGGCGGGCTTGGGAATTTCGATACTTTCAAATCATGTACTGGCTGGAGAACTGGCAAGCGGTGTGCTACGGGGAATTCCTCTGGAATGTGAAGGACTAAATCGGGACCTGTTCCTCGTGTTCCACAAGGACCGGTATTTGTCCAAGGCTGCACGGACGTTTATTGCGCTTTTCAATATCAATGTAACCGACTCGAACCAAGGTAGCATGTAACATCAATGGCCGATTCCACACGGATTCGGCCATTTTTGCGTGAATGGTTCTCCTTGATTAATAGGGTTAGCGGCGTATAATGGGGCGCGTCTATATGTTCGGCTGAGTTGGTTGGCCTGTAGATGATAAGACCGAGGAATGAATTCCCCGGCTACCAGTATTCTGTCCCTACGGGACGTAAGCACAAACTAAACCGGACAACACTGCTCAGGAATATAATTTACGTAAAACAAACAAGTACAAAATTCCAGAATTACAGATATCTCTTCTCAGAAAGGGATGGCAACCATGACCAGGATACTTGCAATTAATGGTTCATATCGGGATGGCGGCATAACCGATCAATCTGTCGAGGCCTTGGCACAGGCCCTGGGGGCGACTGCCGAGGTCGAGATTATAAATCTCCGTGAACACCCTATCGAGTTCTGCCTGAATTGCCGTGCATGCACCCAACGACCCGGTGCGGCGCCGGGAGAGTGTGTGCTCCATGACGGCATGCAGGAATTGATCGACAAGATCGAGCGGGCGGATTGCTACATTTTCGCCGTACCGACGAACTTCGGTTCGGTCACGGCAATCTTTAAACGCTTTATGGAGCGGCTGGTAGTTTATGCCTATTGGCCGTGGGATATGAATGGACCACAGTATAGAAAAGCGCAGTCACCAAGGAAAAAGGCGCTGCTGGTTTCTTCGAGCGCGGCTCCGGCAATTTTGGGGCGCTGGTTCTTCGGAACCGACAAACAACTCAAAATGACGGCAAAGACGATCGGCGCCGATGTCGTTGGTACACTCTATACGGGCATGATCGCCAAGGAACAGCACCCGAAGCTGCCGGAAGGCGCACGGACGAAGATCAAAACCCTGGCGGGAAGGCTGGTGAATCAACCATGAAAACCGCGCTGATCATCATCGACATCCAGAACGACTATTTCCCCGGCGGCCGGATGGAACTGGTCGGGGCCGAGGCGGCAGCTATGCAGGCCGGGGAGGCGCTGGCGTTCTTCCGCAGCCGGAACCTGCCGGTGATCCACATCCGGCATCTCTCGACCCGCCCCGACGCTACCTTCTTCCTCCCCGATACGGACGGCATCGAGATCCACCCCGGCGTGGCGCCTCTGCCGGGAGAGACAGTCTTCGTCAAGAACTTCCCCAACAGCTTCCGTGAAACCCCGCTCTTGGAGCATCTGCGCTGTATCGGGATCGGGAGGCTGGTCCTGACCGGGATGATGACCTCGATGTGCGTGGATGCCACGGCCCGCGCCGCCTTCGATCTCGGCTTCCGGAACGTGCTGCTGCACGACGCCATGGCGACCCGCGACCTGGCCTTTGGCGGCGTAACCGTCCCGGCCGCCCAGGTGCACGGCGCCTTTCTGGCCGCCCTGGGGAGCGTGTATGGCCGGGTGACCGGCGTGGCGGAATTTCTGGCGGAACTGGAAACGGAAAAATGAGGAGAACGGGAGGAGTCGAGATGTCGGCAAATACGGCTTCACCGGCTCCACCATGATGGAACAGCTCTATTTATTCTCTCAGGAAGCTGCAGATTCGAATCGTTTGATCTCTCCCGGCCAACAAGACAAATAAAGGCTTTTACTTTGACAGCCAGCAGGCATGGGAATAAAATTAGAATATATGAATAAGGCCAGAGGGGGTACGGTTATGAGAATACTTAATCAACTGATGGTTATGGTGATAGCTTTTATAGCAACCATTATGATGTCAGCGTCGTTCTCTGCTGCCGCAACATTGTCGGCCAAGTCAAAAGCCGGAATTGGCAACTATCTGGTTGATGACAAGGGTATGGCGCTGTATCAGTTCAAGAAGGACGAGCCAAATAAAAGTGTGTGCGGTACCGCAAACGACTGTATCGTCAAGTGGCCGGTATTTTTTGCTGACAAGGTTGATCCGAAAGCCGGTATCGATTCAGCTGCGGTCGGCGTGATAACCCGTGACGACGGCGTCAAACAGACTACGTATAAAGGACATCCGCTTTACTACTTTTTTAAGGATAAAGATGACGAGGATGTCTATGGACAGGGAATGGGCGGCGTCTGGTATGTAGTAGCTCCATAACTTGAAGGTCGCAACAGCCTAAAACAGCCTCCGGGTTCGCGGGGGCTGTTTTTTTTTGTCTTTACAAAATGAACCGCTGTGTCCCTCCTTATGTTTCCATTTCCTCCGCCAAGCTTCCCAACGTCTCCACGGCCTGCTCCGTCCGTTCCGACCAGAAGGCGGCGTTGAGACGGAAGCTGTTCCTGTACCGGTCCCCCAGGGTGAAGATCGTGCCTGGGGCGATGCCGATCCCCTCCCGCAAGGCCGCCTCGTAGAGTTTGAAACTGTCGTACCCCTCCGGCAGCTCCACCCAGAGGATATATCCACCCTCGGGACGGCTGACCCTTGTCCCTGCCGGGAAATAGCGGACAACCGCGTCCCGGAGTTGGGCCGTCTGACGGGCGTAGACCCGGCGAAGCTTCCGCAGGTGATGATCGTAGCCACCGTTGGTGAGGAATTCGGCAATGGCGAGTTGGGTCGGTGAGGCGGTAGCGATATTTAAGAGCACCTTCAACTGCGCCACCTTTTCCTTGAACCTGCCAGGAGCAATCCAGCCGACCCGGTAGCCAGGGGCCAGGGTCTTGGAGAAGGAGGAACAGTAGAGAACCAGTCCATTTTCGTCGAAGGCCTTGGTTGAAGGGGGACGGCTGGGACCGTAGGCCAGATCACCGTAGACATCGTCCTCGATCAGGGGAATATCATGTTTCGCCAGCAGGGTGACCAGTTCCCGCTTCTTGTCGACCGGCATGAGGCTACCCAAGGGATTGTTGAAGTTAGCTATGGTAATGCAGGCACTGACCTGGTTGTGCCGGATGGCGTAGTCGAGGACCTCCAGGTTCATGCCCTCGCCGCTGGAGGGGATCTCCAGCACCTTCAGCCCCATCCATTGGATCGCTTTGAGAAAGGTGGGGTAGACCGGAGAGCCGATGGCCACGGTGTCGCCGGGGCGACAGGTGGCCTGGAGCGCCAGGTTCATCGCCTCCACGCACCCAGAGGTGATAACGATATCATCCGGTGCCTGAGAACAGCCGGAGTTGAGCGAACGCCTGGCAATCTGGGTGCGAAGTAGTTTGTGCCCCTGTGCCGGCGGATAGGAAACGCTCTGCAGCGGAAAACGCCTCGATTCGGAGGCAAGCATGCGGTTCAGTTTATCGACCGGCGCCATCTCGCTGTTGGGTATCCCACCACCAAGCGGGACGAGCGAAGGATTGGCTATGTTGCGCATGACCTCCAGGGCGACATCCCCCAGGATAGCCGGATTGGGGGAGATATCCCCACCCCTCCCCCCTGAAGAGAGACGTCCCGCCGGGTCCGCAAGCCGCGAACAGACGAAATATCCCGACTGGGGGCGCGCCTCGATCAAACCGGAGTTTTCCAGCCGGGCGTAGGACTCCATGACCGTGTTGGCGCTGACCCGCATCTGCCGGCTCAGCGCCCGTATGGAGGGTATCCGTTCCCCCGCCCGGTAGGTGCCGTTCCCGATCATCCCGCCGATCCTGACGGTGACCTCTTCATACAACAGCATGGCGCCCTCCCCTTTTTGTTCGTTCGTTTTCATGCTGGACAATGTACCCTTATCCCGGTCGTGAGGCAAATACAGTTTTGCTTAAAAAGCATGGCAACAGTCACTTTTTACCCTCAACTGTTACCATGATAAAATTGCGGTACTATATCTGCACATTTCCTCCGGACGACTCTATAGTCAAGGCACATCAAACCTTCACACTGCATCTGCTCCGGTGACGGGGTACTGTCATAGCCGCGCTGGCGTTGATGCGTCTGGCCTAAGAGAATCTAACATAAAATTATTGGTGGCCCGTATTGGTGACATTATGCAATTTCAGCCTGTAAAACCAACAAAAGTTTCTGCGCTGATTGAGGAACAGATAAGAACAGCAATTCTTGCTGGGGAGTTCAGTCCTAATGACAAACTCCCACCGGAGAGAGAGCTTGCAGAAGTATTTGGAGTCTCGCGGCCATCGGTACGAGAAGCGTTGAACATTCTGGCATCTGCTGGGCTAGTCGCATCTTACCAAGGAGGAGGAACAGTCGTTAGGTCCTTGGTGGAAACGACTAAAGACAATCTTTTGGCAGAACTGGTTAAAGTGAAACGGGAACGCCTTCTGGACGTGGTTGAGGTGCGCAAAGGACTTGAATCGTGGACTGCCTTTTACGCAGCAAAGCGAGCTTTACCAGAGGATCTCAAAAAGATGGAATTGGTGATCTCTGGTATGGCTAATAACCTGGAAGATGGCAAAACTTCCGAGGGTTTTGATGCCAGTTTTCACATTCTCGTAGCGAAGGCGAGCCATAATGTGATCTGGCTACATACAATACAGAGCCTTTTTAACTCCATGAAGAAATTTCAGCAAACTGTCTGTCGAACTGCCTATCTGACATTGGAGGACAAGGTGCTCTACTCTCACCACTACAGAATTTTCGAATCAATTTTAGAACGCGATGCTGTGGCTGCCCGAGAGGCGATGCTTGACCATCTGACTTTTACCGAGCAGCGCAGTAGAGCATACGTGTGACAGGCCGTGAAGATGGATTGTGTATCATAACAAATTTGCACTACTATTCATGAAAGACGGAGGAGTTATGTACAAGGCATCAATTGAAAACAGAGGGGATTCAAGGTACTATGCAAACACACGGCATGCAGACTTCGTGCTGGACACAGAAGGCAACGGCGCGAACCCGGTTGATACGATGCTCGCGAGCCTGTGCGGCTGTCTGGGTCATTATGTCAGGGATTACTTGATCGAACATCAGATTTCATACTGTGAGTTTACTATCAATTCAGAAGCGAAAGTTACACCTGACAAGTCTAAGTTGGATAAAATCGACATTCTCGTAAATCTGAAGGATGTTGTTCTAAGCGACCAGCAATCCGGAGAATTACTGAGATTTTTGGATAACTGCAAAATAAATAAAATCCTGAAGATCAATCCTGGTGTCGTCATATCATTGGGCTGAAGGCAGATTATAAATATTCTGGTCAAGCATTCACCAGCAAGCCCTCCTTCCACCCGATTGACCTTGACAGGTTCCTGAGTGAAGGTTACAAACTATTCATTTTTGTTAAACCTATAATCAAACGGAGGGCGCGCCATGCTTCTGTCCCAATCCCACACTTGAACCGCCCACGCCGATGAACTGCCGGCGGGCGGTTTTTTGCGTTATGACGACCAGAGTCGCACCTGAGAGCGGATAACTGAAAAGGAGGAAATACAATGCAAGAAGCAATAATTACCGGTGATACGGCTGACCAGGTTGCATCAAGGTGCGAATCCCTGATTGCAGGTTGATATTCGGATGAAGAGCTGATGAAGCTATTAATATTTCCTTGATTTAAAAAGGGAGCCATCAATGGAGTTTCAAACCATCCAGGTGCTGGAAAGAGCGGACGGCATCGGCATCATCACCCTCAACCGTCCGGAAAAACGCAACGCGCTTTCGATCCGGATGCGTCGTGAAATATCCGCCTGCCTCACCGTCTGGTGTGATTGCGGCCATGTTGCCGCCGTCGTCATTACCGGGACCGGTCCGGTATTCAGTGCCGGATTCGACCTGGACGAGTTTCGCCAGACTGAACGACACGAGGAACTTTTTGACTCCTCCTCACGCTATCATCGCGATCTTTGGCACTTTCCGAAGCCGGTTGTCGTCGCCATCAACGGCCCGGCGATCGGGGGAGGTTTTGACCTCACAACCCTCTGCGACATCCGGTTCTGTTCCGAAACCGCCTCGTTCGGCCATCCGGAGATCAAGTTCGGCGCACCTCCGCTCTTTACCCCGCTCCGCTGGATAATCGGAGACGGGTTGGCGCGCGACCTGTGTCTCACCGGCCGCAGGATCGATGCCGGCGAAGCGCAACGCATCGGATTGGTAAGCAGGATAACGGCAGCCGACGATCTGTTAGAATCCGCCGTGCAGACGGCCCGCTCCATCTGCGAGGCGCCGGCGGCAACCCTGCGCTTTGCCAAGGAATTCTTTACCGGGAATGCCGGCAGAGGCTTTGAGGAGTCGTTTGAGATCGAGCATGACGAGGCGTTTCGCCGGATCATCTTCAAAACGATGAGCAATGCCACCTGACATGCCGATAACCATACTCGATGAAACGTGAAAGGAGCTTCTATGAACAAATCGACGGATCATGAGATGCGCTATTATCCCAGGGAAAGAAAGGCCGTCAATGCTGTCCCCCGTTCCCTTGATTGCAGGAAGCACTACGTAAAGTTCCCCTCCCCACCACCCGCAATGCTCCAGTAGTCCGCATAGACCTTAACACACCCCGCCCAGGAAAAACGTCAAGTCTCAGCCTGACATTTATTATTTGACATATTCGGCTTTATATATATAATAACCGCTATAAATGCGCGGAGGTTATATGTACCGTTTATTAATCACATGCGCGGTTGTGCTGTTTTCGACCGCTGCCGCAGAGGCTGATACATTGAACCTGTCGATCAGGGATGCGATACGCATGGCCCTTGAGAACAACAGCCGGATCAAGGCTGCCCGTTTTACTTCCCAGGCCGCACGCCAGGGGGTCGAGAGCGCCGCTTCCCGCTATTTTCCGGCAGTTGCTCTTGAAGAAACTCTGACCGCATCGAACTCTCCGACTAATACGTTCATGATGAAGCTTGACGAGGGGCGCTTTACTCAGAATGATCTGCAGATCAGCAGCCTCAACAACCCCTCCGCAGCCCATGACTTCAAGACCGCCCTGACGATTCAGCAGCCGCTGTTTGTCCCTTCGCTCTCCCCGCTCGAGGAGATGGCCGTCAAGGATGCGCAGAAATCCGGACTGGAACTGGAAGCGGCCCGCCAGGGGATCGCATTTCAAGTATTTTTCACGTACCTCGACGTGCAGAAAGCCGATGCCCGGCTCAAGGCGGCCGATAAAGCGGTTGCCGATGCCAGGGAGAACATGCGGCTGGCAACAGTCAGAACATCCTCCGGGGTCGGTCTCAGGTCGGACGAACTGCGCTCCCGCACTCACCTTTCGATGGTGGAGCAGCAGCACATCACCGCCTATAACAACCTGACACTTGCCCGGATGAAGCTGGCGCTGCTGATCGGACTCCCTGAAGACAATATGTATGAGGTCTCCGGGACTATTGAGCGCATTGCGGTCCCTGCCATGAGCGATCAGGTTGTCAGCGAAACCCTCCTGAACCGCGTTGAAATCAAACGATCCCACACCGATCTGGAAAAGTCCGATGCGGTACTGAGGCTGGCCCGGAGCGAATACCTTCCGACGGTGGGAGCTTTTGCTTCCTATCAGTTGAACGCCAAGGATACCCCGTTTACTGCAGACAACGATGCCTGGACCGCCGGTATTTCACTCAAGTGGAACATATTTGACGGATTCCGGAGCAATAGCGAGCGTCAGCGGGCACTCTCGGAGCAATCGGCCGTCCGCGAGATGCTGGAATCGACATCCAGGGATGTCAGGTATCAACTCAAGGAAAGTTACCTGCGGCGTGACGAAGCGGGCAAACATCTGGAAGTGGCCAGGCATGCGGTGCTCGATGCCGGGGAGACTGTCAGGCTGCTCGCAAAGCGGTATGAGAATTCGCTGGCAACGATGGTCGAGCTGCTTGACGCCCAGACGGCACTTGACCAGGCCAGGTCAAATCTGGTGGAAACCGAGGCGGGGTGTGCTCTTGCAGGCGGCCGGGTTTATTACATGTCGGGAACTTTTGTGAAGGAGATGCTTAAATGAGGAACAATGTACTGTGTGCGTCGCTACTTGTGATCGCTGCATTTTCGGCTGCAGGATGTTCGAAGAAGCATGATGCGGCCAATGCTGAAAGCGCACCGGCGGTGGTCGTCAAAGGCGTATCGATGGAAACCGTCAAGAGCGTTGCCGTACCGGAGTTGCTGGACGTGGTCGGGAGCGTGCGTGCGCGCACCAGCGCTGTCGTTTCTCCCCGCATCCCCGGCAGTATCAGCGTGCTTCGCGTCCGTGAAGGGGACCGGGTACGCAAGGGGCAATTGCTGGCGCAGCTGGATGCCCAGGAAAATCAGGCCACGGCAGCCGTGGCAACCGCCGCGATCGACGAGGCCCGCCGCGGACTGGACGAAGCGGTATCGCGAAGAAAACTGGCCGACACGACGTATGAGCGCTACCAGAATCTCTTCAAGGAGCAGGCGATCAGCCGTCAGGAATTCGATGTCAGGCAGACCGAAAAGGAAATGGCCGCACAGGGAGTAGCGCGTGCCGAGTCACGGCTCAAACAGGCCGAGGCGGGGGCAAAAGCCTCCACTA
>DATNCC010000123.1:0-14236 GCA_035571735.1 Dongiaceae bacterium
GCCCGTATTTTTGGAATAATCAGGAATGAAGGAGCGTCGTTGTTGAAAGCAGCGCTCCAGTGGCTGCTGTTCTTGTCGATGCTCATGGCTGCTACTTCGCCGCCGATATCAAATCCGGTAATGCCGAGCGGAGCAGCTGGCGCCATGTTTCTGTAGCCGAGTGCGGCACCGGCCTCCTTGCTCAGGCTTTTGAAGTCGTCCTGGCCGATGGCTTTAGAAAAGCTGATGTCTGCAGCCAGCGCCGGTGAAACTGTAAGAGTCAGTGCTGCCGCTACGAATCCGCATAAAAACGATCTTTTCATGTAATCCCCCCTGTAATGAAATAATATTTGCAGTGTATCAAAGCGGAAACTAAGGGTCAATCTTCTCATGATTTACACACTCGGCTACAAAACATGATTTTAGTTCCATCTTATGTACCTGCTGATATATAATTCATAAGATTTGCTGCCACAGTCAATATAACGGAGAGTTGTATGGATTTTCATAGAGTCAATGTTTTCAGCCGCATCATTCTTGTCGCCCTTTTTCTGACTTGCTTTGAACTGTCCGGCTGTTCCAGGAAGGTTGAAAAACCGAAAGGGCGGCCACCAGCGCTTGTAATCACCGCTTCAGCAACTCAACAGAATGTTCCGGTGCTTATCAAGGCGATAGGTACCATGGAAGCGTCAGAAAGTGTCGTAGTAAGGACCCAGGTTAGTTGTGAGTTGACCAAGGTCGCGTTTCGTGAGGGACAAGATGTACAGAAAGGGGAACTCCTGTTCCAGCTCGATCCCAAGGCTTATCAGGCTGCAATACGCAAGGCCGAAGCGACACTGGCTCGAGACAAGGTCATTCTGGACAATGCCAGGAAGGATTATGCGCGTTATTCCCAGTTGGTCAAAGATGGCATTGTGACCCAGGAACAGACAGAAGGACTACGTACGAAGGCAGAATCAGCAGCTGCGGATGTGGCTGCAGATGCGGCTGCGGTCGATAGTACCCGGGAACAGCTGGCTTATTGCACGATCACTTCTCCGATCAGCGGCCGGCTGGGTGCGCTTGCGGTCAATCGCGGCAATGTGGTCAAGGCAAATGATACGGTGTTGGTGACCATCAACAAACTTTCTCCCATTTATGCATCTTTCACCATTCCGGAAAAGGAATTACAGGAGGTGAAACGCCAGATGGCCGGCAGGATTACCGTAGAGGCCGAGGTGCCGGGTTCGGCAGGAATCAGGGAAAAGGGCGTCGTCTCGTTCTTCGATAACACCGTTGACCCAACAACCGGCACGATCCGTCTCAAAGCTGCCTTTGATAACGCAAACAAGCAGCTCTGGCCCGGCCAGTTCGTCAATCTCTCCATCATTCTGGGTATGAAGAACAATGCCGTGGTTGTCCCGAGCCAGGCGGTCCAGACCGGACAGAACGGCCAGTTTGTCTTTGTGGTCAAGCCGGATGCCACGGCGGATATCCGTCAGGTTGTCTCCGGTCCGGTTTTCCGGGATATGACGGTCATCGAAAAGGGTCTCCAGCCTGGTGAACAGGTCGTCATAGACGGCCAGATGCGGGTAATTCCCGGTGGCAAGGTTGAGATCAAGCAGCCGGATAAACCAGGTTCTCCTGTTCCTCCGGCAAAGCCCGGCCAACCGGGAGCTGCCGGCAAATGAACATATCCGAAATCTTCATAAAACGTCCGATCATGACCAGTCTTGTCATGGTGGCGGTCATGGTTTTCGGTCTGTTTGCTTATCGACTGCTTCCCGTAAATGATCTGCCGAGCATCGATTTTCCCACTATCCAGGTCAGTGCCAACCTGCCCGGCGCCAGTCCTGAAACCATGGCATCATCCGTGGCGACGCCCCTGGAAAGGCAGTTCTCAACGATTGCCGGTCTGGACTCCATGACCTCCACCAATGGCCAGGGGATCTCGATCATAACCCTCAAGTTTACCCTTGAAAAAAGCATCGACTCGGCTGCCCAGGACGTGCAGGCAGCCATCTCCAAGGCGGCCCGCCAGCTTCCGCAGAACATGCCCACTCCACCATCTTATCAGAAGGTCAATCCGGCCGACCAGCCGGTGATCTATCTTGCCCTCAGTTCACAGACATTGCCGCTCTCGGACGTCAACGAGTTTGCCGATGCCATTATCGCTCCGCGTATCTCGATGGTCAATGGCGTGGCACAGGTTCAGGTCTTTGGATCTCAGAAATTTGCCGTGCGGGTGCAGCTCGATCCCAAAGCCCTTGCAAGCCGTAAAATAGGCCTGGATGAGGTGGCGGCCAGCCTGGGAAACTGGAATGTGAATCTGCCGACCGGCGGGTTGCAGGGGGCCAAGCAGGCCTTTACCATCCAGGCCACTGGCCAGCTCTATGACGCAAATGCCTTTAAACCTCTGATCGTGGCCTACCGTGGCGGCGCACCGGTGCGACTCTCGGATATCGCCAAGGTATCCAATAGTGTCGAGAACGACAAGATCGCAGCCTGGTACAACACGAAAGGGGTATCCACCCGCGCCATCGTGCTGGCCGTACAACGTCAGCCGGGAACCAATACGATCGAGGTAGTAAACAGCATCAAACAACAGATGCCCGGTTTCCGCAGTCAGATCCCGGCCTCCGTAGATCTGAATGTCCTGTTTGACCGAACCGATACAATCCGGGAATCAGTGTCGGATGTAAAGTTCACCCTGTTTCTGACCATTGCCCTGGTCATCCTGGTGATCTTCCTCTTCCTGCGCAACCTGTCTGCGACGGTCATTCCCAGTCTGGCGCTGCCGCTCTCGATCATCGGCACGTTCGGGGTCATGTATGCCATGGGTTTCTCGATCAACAATATCACCCTGATGGCGCTGACTCTTTCGGTCGGTTTCGTGGTGGACGATGCCATCGTCATGCTGGAAAACATTGTAAGACATATGGAACAGGGTGAACCGCCTTTGGAAGCCGCATTGCGGGGATCCAGGGAGATCGGTTTCACGATCATCTCCATGACTATTTCGCTGGTAGCGGTCTTTATCCCCGTTCTCTTCATGGCCGGGATGCTGGGGAGGATGCTGCACGAGTTTGCCGTCACCATCTCTTTTGCGATCCTCATTTCCGGAATTGTGTCCCTTACCCTGACCCCCATGCTCTGCAGCCGTTTCCTGAAACCTCCTGGTGAACAGAAGCACGGGAAGTTGTACAACTTTATGGAGCGCTTCTTCGACGGCATGCTGCACATGTATGAGCGCTCTCTCTCCAAGGTGCTCCGTTTCCGACGCACAACGGTTGTTGTTACCTTCGCAATGCTGGTTGTTACTGCCTGGCTGTTTGCCAGAATGCCGATGGGACTGTTGCCTGCCGACGATATTGGAGCCATCTTTGCCGTTACCGAGAGTGCTCAGGGGATTTCCTTTGAGGATATGAAGTCCCAGCAGAAGAAACTGATGGATATCGTGCTGGAGGAGCCGAACGTCGAGGCCTTCATGTCATCGGTCGGGGCCGGCGGGACGCGGGTCGGCTCCAATTCCGGTTTCATGTTCATGAAACTCAAACCGCGCCACGAACGGAAACTGAATGCCGATCAGATCATCCAGAAGCTGCGACCGAAGGTGATGAGTGTGCCCGGCATCATGATGTTCATGCAGAACCCTCCTCCGATCCGTCTGGAGGCGACTCTTGCCAAGGCCCAGTACCAGTTCGTGCTGCAGAGCCCGGATACCGATGAACTTTACAGGCAGGCTGCCGCCTTCGAGATGAAAGTGCGCGGCATGCCTATGCTGCAGGACGTGAGCAGCGACCTGCAGATAAAAAATCCCCAGGTCAATCTCGATATCGACCGCGATCGGGCCGCATCGCTGGGGATCACTGCCCAGCAAATAGAGGATACCCTTTATTCGGCCTATGGCTCAAGGCAGGTTTCCACTATTTTTTCCCCCACCAACCAGTACCAGGTGATCATGGAACTTGAGCCCGAGTATCGGCTTGACCCGTCAGTCCTGGGGCTATTGTATGTCCGTTCCAACAGAGGTCAACTGGTACCGTTGTCGTCACTAGGCACCCTGAAAAACAGTCTTGGGCCGCTGTCGGTCAACCATCTGGGACAGATTACAGCAGTGACTATTTCTTTCAACCTCAAGCCGGATGTTCCCCTGGGTGATGCTGTAGCGGCCGTAGAGAAAGAGGCCAAATCTCTGCCGGCGGCTATTACGACCGGATTTCAGGGAACGGCGCAGGTTTACCAGGCCTCTACCAAGGGACTGGCGCTTTTGTTGATCATTGCAATATTGGTAATATATATCGTGCTGGGTGTGCTGTACGAAAGTTATATACATCCGCTGACGATCCTGTCCGGCCTTCCGTCTGCCGGTTTCGGCGCTTTGATCACTCTGCTGATTTTCGGCAAAGATCTTAACTTGTATTCTTTCGTTGGTATCATCATGCTGGTCGGTATTGTTAAAAAGAACGCCATCATGATGATCGATTTTGCACTGGAGGCACAGCGAAATGAAGGCAAAACGCCCATGGATGCCATCTATCAAGGGTGTCTGGTCCGTTTTCGTCCGATTATGATGACCTCGTATGCTGCTCTTATGGGAACTCTCCCGATTGCGATCGGGCTTGGAGCCGGGGCGGAGTCGCGCCGGGGACTCGGCCTGGCAGTTGTCGGAGGTCTTCTGGTGTCACAGCTGTTGACGCTTTATATCACTCCGGTTGTCTATTACTATATGGACCGCTTACAGTCTCTTGTTGTAAAACGCTATAAAAATCCTGTAGAAATTCAATTATCTGCCGATGAATAAAAAAACATTCTGCAAAATCCAGATTGATATTTAAGGGCAGGGCGTGGCAAAAACAGTTGCTGTTAAAATACCTGAAGATATCGAATACCGCGTCATAGGCAATGCATTCGGACTTCTGATCGCATCTGCCGGCCTTCTGGCCGGAGAAATGGTTCGCCTGCAAAGCTTTGACTATTGGCTGAATGATATTGTCCCTCTGCTGTTGCTGACCTGGATGCTGTTCAGACTGTACAGGAACTTTCTGTCAACCCTGATCGTATATCAGGGTGTAACTCCGTCGGACACCCATTCCGGTGATCGGCGTATTCACGAATCGCTCAAGTCGGAACAGGCCGCTGTCGCACAGATCGCATCCAGAACCGGTTATACGCCGGAGCAGGTTGTGGAGGAAGTTGCAAGGCGTATCGAGACTCAGAAGGCAAATGCAATCAAGAAGTTTAACTGATAAAATATTGTTGGGATTATGCCGGAGCTAAAAAAACTTACTTTTGAAAATCTGGCTCATATGCTGGCACGCCGCGGGTTATTGTCGAACGACCAGCTCCGCGATGTGCTGGCGCGTGGGAAGGCGCAGGAATCGCGCCTTTTTTCTTATTACAATTCCGGTACATCCCGCAGAACCCGTACCGGTTCAGAACTTGTTTCACCCGCCGAAGTACTGGCTTCATTCAATCTGGCAATACACGGTTCTCCCGGAAATCTGCTTACGGAAGATGCCATTACTGTTGCACTGGCATCTGCCACCGGACTGCCCTATTTTAAAATAGACCCTCTCAAGCTTGATCTGCATGTCGTAACAGATCACATTCCCAGACCGTTTGCCCTGAAAAACCTGATTGTTGCCGTCGAGGAGTCGAACGGCGTCATAACTGTAGCCGTGGCTGACCCGTTCAATGAGGCGCTCGTCAACGAGCTTGCATCGGCAAGACGTCTGGAAATCAGGCGAGTACTAAGCTCAAAAAGCGACATTCTGAAGATATTACGCGAGTTTTACGGATTCCGTGCATCGGTTGTAGCCGCGGAGGAGGAGTCATCATCTTCGATAGATCTGGGGAATCTGGAACAATTTTTTAAACTTAAAGGCCATCATGAAATCGAGGGGACCGACAAGCACGTGGTATCCGCTGTCGACTTTCTTCTTAATTACGCATTTGATCAGCACGCAAGCGATATTCATATCGAACCTAAACGCGACACTTCGCTGATCCGTTTCCGCATCGACGGTGTCATACACAACATCCACGTCATTCCAAAACCTCTGCATGCTCCTATCGTCTCGCGCATCAAGATGCTCTCCCGCATGGATCTGGCCGAAAAACGGCGTCCTCAGGATGGTCGTATCAAGACCAATTTCAATAACAAGGACATCGAATTACGAGTTTCGACCATACCGGTCGCTTTTGGTGAGAAGGTCGTCATACGTGTTTTCGATCCCGACATCCTTCTGCAGGATCTGGACAGTATGGGATTTTATCCGCGCGAGTTGACTCTCTACCACTCATTTTTACGTCGTCCGAACGGCATCATACTGGTAACCGGTCCGACCGGAAGCGGCAAGACCACGACCCTCTATTCCTCGCTCCGGTCGTTGTCTTCACCGGAAGTAAATATCGTTACGGTTGAGGATCCTATCGAGATGGTCATGGAGGAGTTTAACCAGATCGGTGTGCAACAGGGCATCGGAGTCAGTTTCGACACCGTTCTGCGTAACATCCTCAGGCAGGATCCCGACATCATAATGATAGGTGAAATCCGCGACCGGGAGACGGCGGAAAATGCCGTTCAGGCCGCCTTGACCGGACATCTGGTGCTTTCCACGCTGCATACGAATGATTCGGTATCCACCATCATTCGACTGCTTGATCTGGGCGTTCCGCCATTCCTGATCTCTGCTACCGTACTCGGTATCGTTGCCCAGCGTCTGGTACGTACAATCTGTCCCCACTGCAAGAAAGCCCGTACTCTTTCCCGGGAAGAATGTGACTATCTGCAGCTGTCCGGAAGGCGGTATGAAGTGTGGGAAGGAGAGGGGTGCAAGGAGTGTCGTGGCACCGGGTACAGGGGGCGCAGCGGACTCTTTGAGGTTATGGATATGAATGATAAGATCAAGTCGCTTATAAAAGATTCCGTCGAGCTTGCAGAGGTCGCAACAGTTGCCAGGCAGGAGGGGCTTGTAACACTGCGTGAAATTGCAATAAGCAAGATGCTCGAAGGGATAACGACCTACGAGGAAGTTGTTTCCATGACAGGATGAGTTCAATGCTGCAACTTGAATAACGGAAAAGCCGCCCGGCATCGGGCGGCTTTTCTTTTGTCTTATAATTACGAGGTAAGACCCCGCTTCCCCATATGGAGAACCGTTCCTGTATTTTTATTTTGGCGGTGTTTGTCTTGCCGGAGATGCTTTTTTGGCAAGCAAGTTGGCAACAAAAATATATTCATCGATATAGTCTCGTGCTCCATCGTTATTCAGGTCGTGAAGGGGGGCTGCGGGAGTACCGGTCTCCTTGAGAAACCTGTTCCAGCCACGTTCGTCGAGAGTAAGTTCGGTTTTGGCCGGTGGTGCGACGGTTAGTGGAGATTCAAACTCTTCGGCTCCGGCGATAATTGTTATGGAAACCCTGACAGCACGAGCGTCAGGTAATATCTCAAATGTCCAGCGCCCATTAATCTGTTTGTCCTGCTTGTAAGAGACCAGCGTGCCGCCATTCACCGCAAAATTCGGTGAAGTGCTTATTCTGGCGGGAATGTCAACGGTCAGAGATGCTTTACTATGTCCATCGCTCAGCAGTAGTGCCGGTACTTGCCGGATAGTCGGAGCAATCTCCTTATCAAAAAGAGCCGTCATTGAGGCAAGGTCCTTGCTGCCGCTGTACTGCTTGAATCGATCTATAATCCCCTTGTAGACAACATATTGCGGCGTTTCTGCCGGTTTTGACTCAGCTTCCAGTTTAACGGAAGGCTGAATCTGTTCGGCAACCTTGGCTGCTGCAGGTTCTCCGGTGCTTTCAGGAACAGCCGGAGCCGGTGCAGGCTGGGAATCGGTGCGTTGCGGCTGTTCTGCCGGCACTGTTACCGCTCCGAGATGGGGCGGTGTTGCTGCAGTAACTGCGGCGGGGGCGGTAACAGTTGTCGTAGAAGAGCCCTGCTGCTGCGCTGAAGATGAAGACGGTTGCGACGGTTGACTGAATGGGACACCGGGGGCCTGGATCAGTCCGGACGCTGCGGTTTCACCCGGTGCATTGCTGGTGGAAGAACCGAGCGACGAACCGTTGATGTCTATCATGCTGGATTTGACCGAAGTAATGCCGCCGGTCCCTGTTTTCGATGCAAAAGAAATCGTTGCAATCGGTCCGCTCCCGGAAAAGGGGCGGGTGCTGATGATGGCGATCTTGATGATGCCGGGTTGCTTGGTGTTTGCGGCAAGCATCGCCCCGGAAACAAGCCCGCCCTGGGTTACGGTTGGAGTTTGCAGCGACGAGGCATCATAGGTAATATCAATTTGTATGCCGGCAACGCGGTCCATTTCCGTGCCCTGAACTATGTATGTTCCGCTATCGGATGGAGGTATGGCTACAGATGGGAGCGCATAGGAA
The DNA here is from genome assembly GCA_035571735.1 of Dongiaceae bacterium. Taxonomy (GTDB): domain Bacteria; phylum Desulfobacterota; class Desulfuromonadia; order Geobacterales; family Pseudopelobacteraceae; genus JACRCG01. Next base: position 8,359 of record DATNCC010000123.1, read on the forward strand.
GTTGACGCGCAGTACAAGGTTAATATTGCGGCAATAAAGGTGTTTTTGATATTAAGTACCATTGGTTAATTCTCCTTCTTAATAAAATCAAAGATTGACGAGCGTGTGCAATTTTGCCAACCAGGAACCGGCGATATTCCTGTTATTTCTTGACTTCCAGCAAATCCACTTCAAACATCAAGGCTGCACCCGGCAGGATCAGGTCTCCCGCTCCGGTCTCACCGTAGGCAATCGAGGACGGGCAAACCAGCCTGGCCTTACCGCCCACCTTCATCTTTTGTAGTCCCTCGGTCCAGCACTTGATGACGCCATTCAATTTGAACTCGACCGGTTTGCCTCGCTTGAAGGAACTGTCAAACTCCGTACCGTCCGGGAGTGTGCCGCGGTAGTCAACTTTAACCGTGTCCGTTGGTCCGGGAGAAGCTCCATCGCCCTCTTTCAAGGAGAAAATTATCAAACCGGAATCGGTTTTAATGGCACCCTTTTCCTTGGCCGTTTTTTCAAGAAAATCCTTGCTGGCCGAGGCCATTTTATCACCTTGAGCCTTACGCCGCGTACGAGCCAGTTCCTGAACTTTTTCATTATAGGAGCTAAGCTCCACTGCCGGTTTCTTACCGGTTCCCGCGTCCGTTAAGCCTTGTTTGACAAACTCCAGTTCGCTTGGTGTGAGGTTGAAAACCGAAATCGAACGCGCTACGAACATCCCCAAGGCATAGAGTGTTTTCTCCTCTTCGGTTTTTGGTGCCTCCGCGGCAAACGATGGAGTGGCGAGCAGGGTCAGCAGGATGGCAACGATGATGGTTTGCATTTTTTCTCCTTTCTTTTATATGGCCGAAGTGAAATGGGCTGACAGAAGTGTTTGAGTATCAAAGTTCTGATAAGGCGTTATAAAGGCAGGGCATATTTTTAGTTATTGTCCCCAGTGATTTTTATACACTCTAAAAAATAAAAAGCAAATGCCGGGCCGATGAAAATGTTGTTTATGGTGGTTTGGGAATCTTCTGGACGAGATCGGCATGTTGAAGCCTCAACCTCTTAAATGGTAGCTTTAAATAGTATTTTTATGTGAGATGTTAATCTGCTGCCTTCGGTTGGTGTCAAATAGCCTCCTTGTTGTAAAAGTAGAGTCAAGGTAGAAATGCTGTTACAAAATTGAGATTCAGCCCTTCGGCATAATAGATACCTTGTGAAGCGCTATCTTCTCCTATTAATGCTGCGGTGTCCTGCCAGGGAGTTGGAAGTATCGGCAAGACATTCGGCTTGGCAAGTATAAAATACATGGTAGCAACCTCGACTCCATCACCCTCGGTTCCGCTTCTGATATTCTTTGTGATCCCTTTGTTGTTTAACTCCGGAGTGTTCAGGAACTTGAAAACAAGTTTGCGGTCAGACAGGTTGTATTCAGTAAAAACGATATCATTCGGTGAAAATTTTACAGGACCGGAAGGTACGATTGAACCGCTACGAAGTGGATATTTTCCGGTAGTCGCTCCAAGAGGAGATGAGTAATTGACCATTATGCCATCCGGAACGGTAATTCCGGATTCTATGGTAGCAACCCTGCTGGAGGATGACATCTTGCCGAACAGGTATACTTTAGTAACCGCCTGGGTTTTGGGCGGTTCAGATGACCCTCCTCCGCATCCACCCAATATGATGGACATGGTTAACACAGCAGCCGTATTTGATAAATATTTTATCATATGTCGATCCTCCGATTTGATTGGTAAACCCCTCTCCCTGTGTCCAGGGAGAGGGGAGGGGGGCTACAATTCTACCATGCCGACGGTATACAACAAAAGGATATAGACATCGAGCAGATCGATTTTACCATCCGGCTTTGGCGCGCCATTTACATACGGTGCACAGTCTGCATGTGCCAGATCAATCGGAGACGCGGTTACCGTGCCGTTTGCGATCTGGAGGGCTTTCATCGCGCTTGCGAGCTGTCCTGTCGTCCCGGGAAGAAGTCCGTTCTTATGGGCGAGGATAACCTGGGCAATATACGGTCCGTAAATATTTCCCGAGTTATCCTTGAATTTTACATACACGTTCTTCTGACCCTCTCCCGAAGTCAGAGTCCATGCTTTCGTTATCGTGGTTACGGTCGGTGTTGTTGCCGGATACACTTCAAAGGTGGTGTAGGTACTGCCATCATTGGAGAATTGCATTGCGGCAACTCCGACGGAATCAGTTGCAGAGAGATTGAGAGTTATCGCCTCTGAAACAGTTACCGCTTCACCGGAATTAATTATGACACTTGCCTGCATGTCGGGATCATGGGTGGCTTTAAAGAAGGCGCTCCGGGTAGATTCGCTGTTTCCGGCACTGTCTCTAGCGAAGAAACGAATTGTTAGTTCGGTATCGGACGCAACTGCAATTGGTGAAGTAAACGTCAAAGCCGATCCTGAATTCGCAGGATCAGTACCGTCAACAGTATAGCGTATGGTTGAATTACCCGAACCACTTCCGTCAGCTGCATTCAGGCTGACCGAGAATGGAGTCATACTCACGGTTCCGGATGGGGGATCCGTTGTGGTTGTAGGCGCAACAGTATCAAGCTTGATCTGGGTGGTTGTCGGCGAATAGAGACGGCCTGCCCCATCAGTGAATCGGGCAAATACAGTCTTCACGCCGTCGCCGGAATGGAGGTTCCATGCAATGCTGGAGGCGTAGGCCATATCTTCGGAATATGTGACGCCGTCGTTGGAAAAACGCATTTTTGCCACTCCCATTTCATCAGTGACATCAAGCAATAGTGTCACAGCGGTACTATTTGTCGCGGCCGCACCGCCATTGATGCTGAATGTTTTCACCGTTAAATCTTCAGGGTGAATCAAGTAGAAGCTGCTACTGACCGCTTCAATATTTCCGGCTGCATCCTTGGCGAAGTATTTGACCGTAGTTGTCGAATCGATGGTGACCGGTGCGGTATATGTAGCCGCCGATGCCGAAGTGGCAGGGTCACTTCCGTCAAGGGTATACTTGACGGTGCTGCCCGGTTCATTTGTGGAGAGATCCAGGTTCACCGAATTGATGAAGACCCCCGGAGGGGGGGTGATGGTAGTTGCCGGGGCAGTCGTATCAAGGGTTATCTGGGCAGCAGCCGGATCATACAACCTGCCGCTACCATCGGTGAACCGTACAAAAACCGTTTTTACTCCGTCTCCCGCTGTAAGGGTCCAGCTTTTGGGATTGGCGGAGTATGGTTCATCGGCCGAGTAGTTTACCCCATCATTCGAGAAGCGCATGAAACGTACTCCCTCACTGTCAGATGCACTGATGTTCAAGGTTACATCCGGAGTCCTGGAGTACTTGGCTCCACCGTTGATACTGAATGTGTTCACAGTCAGATCGGCAGTGTGAATAACATAGGTGGCGCTCTTGACCGCTTCGGCATTACCGGCGGCATCACGTGCGAAGAATTTGACAGTTGTCGTCGCACCGATGCTGATCGGTGAAGCGAAGGTGATAGCGGTAGCCGATGAGGTTGGATCGCTGCCGTCAACCGTGTATTTGATGGTGCTGCCAGGCTCATTGGCAGAGATGGTCAGGTTAAACGGAGAAATGAAGGTGCCGGGAACAGGAAAAGTTGCTGTTACCGGTGAAGATGTATCCAGAACTGTCTGGGCGGTAACCGGATCGTAAGAGATATTGTTGGCGGTGTCATAGAGCTTGACATACACCATCTTTATCCCGTCTCCAGAGCTTAGTGCCCAAGTTTTGCCGCTTGCATAGGCTTCCTGGGCAGAATAGGTTACACCGTTATTCGAGAAGCTCATCTTGTCTACACCCGAAGCGGTGATGCTTAAATTGACGTTATGGGTGTTCGCGTATGCTGCACCGCCATTAATGGAGACCGATGCAGCCAGAACTGAAGAAGCGATGGTGTACAGCCCGGATTTTGGTGTTTCGATATTCCCGGCAAGGTCTGTTGCGAAATATCTTACCGGAGTGGTTGAGCTGAGGTTGATTGGTCCCGTATAGGTCATGACGGTAGCCGAGGTGGCCGGGTCACTTCCATCCGTAGTGTACTTGATGGTGCAGCCGGACTCGCTGGCTGCAAGGGTCAAGGTAACCCCGGAGATGAACGTCGCCGGGGGGGGTATGGGAGTCGTGTCCGGCTTCACGGTGTCGAGGATGATCTGGGCCGTTACCGGATCATAGGATATGTTTTGCGCCGTATTATAGAATTTCACATACACGTTTTTAACACCGTCGCCCGGATTCAATGACCAGGCTTTAGCGGCCGAGTAATTTTCCTGGGCTGAGTAGGTAACGCCATTGTTGGAAAAGCTCATCTTGTCAACACCGGCAGCGGCAATCGCCAGATTGACGTTCTGGCTGGCGGTGACCGCGGCTCCGCCATTGATGGCAACCGATGCCGAGATGATCGAAGACGTAATGGTGTATGTGCCACTTGCCGGAGTCTCGGCGTTTCCGGCCGGATCGGTTGCAAAGTAGCGGATTGTGGTGGTTGCACTGACAGTGACCGGGCCGGAATAGACGAGGGTAGTGTCGGAAATGCTCGGGTCGCTGCCGTCGACGGTATACCGGATGGTGCTGCCCGGCTCGTTGGCGGTGAGCGAAACGTTCACAGACGAGATAAAAATCCCTGTTGCCGGTATAGGGGTGGTCGCCGGAGTAACGGTGTCAAGGGTGATCTGTGTGTTTACCGGATCATATGTGAGATTGTTGACCGTGTCGACAAACCTGACAAGAATAGTTTTTGCACCGTCTCCAGGGCTGAGCACCCAGGTCTTGCTGATTGCATAGGCTTCCGGGGGAGTGTAGGTGATGCCGTCATTGGAGAAGCTCATCTTGTCTACACCGGTGGCGGCGATGGCAAGGCTTGCGTTCCGGTTATTGGTGATTGCCGCGCCGCCATTAACCGACACAGTGGCTGATATGACTGATGAAGTGATTGTGTAGGTGCTGGTTTTTGGCGTTTCGGCGTTTCCGGCAAGGTCAGTTGCAAAGTAGTTCAGTGTAGTGGTTGAACTGACGGCAATCGGCCCGTTGTAGAGAGCTGCAGTAGCCGACGTCGTCGGGTCACTTCCGTCGGCAGTATATTTTATGACGCTTCCCGCTTCGCTGGCAGTCATAAACACATTGATTGAACTTACAAATGCTCCGGAAGGAGGATTGGACGTTGTAACAGGAATAGTTGTATCCAGTGTAATCTGGGCTGTCACAGGAGCATAAGTGGCCCCGGCAGCATCAGTGAAACGGACAAACACGGCCTTGATACCGTCAACCGGATCAAGCATCCAGTTTTTGGTTGTTGCATAGGTTTCAGCCGTGCTGAAGTTGATACCGTCGTTCGAGAAGCTCATCATGCTTACCCCTGTTGCCGAAACAGACAGGGTCACCAACCGGTTATTGGTGATGGTTGCACCATTGTTGATGACCATTGAGGCGGCAATGTTGGCGGTTGTGATGGAATAGAGGGCAGTAACCGGATTAGACGCGTTTCCGGCCGTATCGGTAGCATGATACTTGATCGTGGTGGTTGCGCTGATGTTGAACGGCCCGGTATAGGTCGCCGCCGTGACGGACGTACGTGGATCGCTGCCGTCAAACGTGTACTTGATTACACTGCCCGGTTTGTCTGCCGTGAGGAAAATATTCACCGAGTTGACAAATGCACCGGACGGGGGAGTCGCAGTAACGACCGGCGGGGTGGTTTGCAGAGTAATCTGCGCGGTTACCGGATCATAGAGGATACCGGCGCCGTCGGTGAAGCGGACATAGACGGTCTTTATGCCGTCTCCGGAAGCCAGAACCCAATTTTTGGCCGTACCATACGGCTCATCGGCGGAATAGGTGACTCCATCGTTGGAGAAACGCATCTTGGCGACAGTCGTTGCATCAGTGG
>DATNCC010000124.1:0-6994 GCA_035571735.1 Dongiaceae bacterium
AGTTGACCTACTCGCTGGTCTGCGCACCGGGGCAGATCCCCCCGGCCGCGTCAATCAAGGACTCTTTCCGGGTGCTGACCGGCTTTCTGCTCGCCTTCTACCGCAGATTGGGTCTTGAGGCCGCCTATGCGGTGGATACCATGCCCGAGGGGACACGTCTTGGCGAACGGACCGCGTTCTGTTTTGCCGGCAGGGAGAGCTTCGACATCCTCGTGGGTGGCCGCAAGATCGGCGGCAACGCCCAACGCCGTCTCAAGGGGGTTATTTTTCAGCACGGCTCAATCCCGCTGCACAATCGCGCCGTTACGGGACTTGGCTACATGAGGGAACGGATTGCAGAGTATGCCGAGAGTTCCGTAAGTCTGGCGGAGTGCGGGGTTTCTGCCGGGCGGGAGGAGTTGCTGGAACTGCTGGCCGCTGCATTCGGCACGCACTTCGGTGTGAAACTCCTGAATAATGCTCAATCAGAACGGGAACGGGCAGATATGGATGAATTACTTTCGAGCAGGTATTCGAAGGATCTCTGGAATCTGGAAGGGGTGGCGGAGTGAATATTCAGCGCAAACCTGAGTGGCTGCGCAAGAAGGTCAATCCCGGCGATCAGAACGGGATGCGCCAACTGCTGGGTGAACTGCAATTGAATACGGTCTGCCAGCAGGCGCTCTGCCCCAACATTTCAGAATGTTTTGCCTGCGGCCAGGCGACCTTCCTGATCCTGGGACGGAACTGCACCCGTCTCTGTTCCTTCTGCAACGTGGAGAAGAGTGCGCCGCTGCCGGTAGACACCTATGAGCCTGCACGGGTGGCCGAGGCGGTTCAACGCCTGAAGCTTTCCCATGTGGTCATCACCAGCCCGACCCGCGACGATCTGCCGGATGGCGGCGCGGAGATCTACGCCGCCACGGTGGCGGCCATCCGCTGCGCCTCTCCGGCTACACGGATCGAGCTTCTGATTCCCGATTTTCAGGGGATCGTGCCGGCTCTGGCAGCGGTTGTTGCGTCGCGCCCCGATATCATAGCCCATAATGTCGAGACGGTGCCGCGCCTCTACCATATCCGGAGCGGCGCCGATTATGGCCGTTCGCTGGAGGTGCTGCGGACCTGCTCCGGAATGGCGCCGGATATCCGCACCAAGTCGGGGATCATGCTCGGGATGGGAGAGCTGGAAGGAGAGGTATTGCAGGTATTCAGGGACCTGCGTGATGTCGGGTGTTCCTACCTCAGCATCGGCCAGTATCTGGCCCCCAGCCGCCGACATTATCCGGTGCAGGAGTATGTCCCCCCGGAGCTGTTCGATTCGTTGCAGACAGTGGCGCTGGAGATGGGATTCAGCCATGTCGAGAGCGGCCCGTATGTACGCAGTTCCTATCATGCGGGAAAGTATGCATGAATAATCATTCAGCAGCAGCTGCTACTACTGCAACATGCATGATCAGCTTTTACCGGACCCTTGCCCATATAGCTGAAGTCTGATCTGAAAAACCCGCCTCACTCCCCCGGATTACAGTCAAAGCTGCTGATGCTTTGAATCTGAAGTATGCCTTGATTCTCGCCTTTGCCATCGTAAATCATCTCGTTCATCATCGGCTTTCCAATTTTTAGTTCTTTATCCGGAATCCCGTAAGCATATATTTCAAAACAGGCTCCGCTTTAAATATAGAACGCAGTTTATGTTTTGGTTATTTTTGTGTTGCAATTACCATTTCATTAGTGGTATTCATACCGGGATTTAAGACTCAATTACCGTTTTGCAGCATTTGTCCAGCGAATATGTACCTTGAATGTTTGAACTTTATTTATTGATTATCTGTTTTTGACATTTCCATTTTTCGATCAAATGGAGATTTTATTACTCATCGTATACAGTTGATCACAATTGTTGTTATCGCGCCGATGACACCTTGTGTCCTACAACAAAAGTAAACACAGGTCTATTTACTGTTGCTTTTAACTCTATGCAGTACACAACAACCAGATTTTTCAAAATAACAGAAAGGAGATACCGTCGGCACATCATCAGCACATCCTGTACGCAAACAAGAAAGGAGTAACTAATGGCAGAAAAACAGTATGACTGGGCGGCAATCGCAAAGAATCCTAAATTTGTAGAGCTCCATCACAAGAAGCAGGCTTTCCTTTTCGGCTGGTGGATCTTCTCCAGCGCGTATTACTTCCTGCTCCCCATCGGAGCAGCCTATGCGCCGGGTCTGTTCAAGATCAAGATTATCGGTGTCATCAACTTCGGCTACATCTTCGCGCTATCCCAGTTCTTTGTCTCCTGGGGTCTGGCACTCTACTACGCCCACGTGGCCAACAAGGATTTTGACCGGTTGACCAAAGAGCTTATCGACGAACTTCATCTTTAGAAAAGGAGGATACGACATGACTTTAAAGAATATCATCATCGCCGCAAGTTTGACTCTCACCGTTGCCGCAGCCGCCTTTGCTGAAGAGCCGAAGAACGCTCCGGCCGCTCCGGGTTCCGCTCCCGCAGTCGCCGCCCCCGCGGCAACCGCTCCCGCCGTCCCCGGCGCTCCCGTAGTTGCAGCTCCCGGTGCAGCGACACCGGCTCCTGCTGTCGCACCGCCACTGACCAAGAAGAGAGAGCTGAAAGCCAACAAGGCCATCACCCTCTCGATGTTCGCCGTCATCATCGGCATCACCCTGGGCGTCGTCGTCTGGGCCGCTCGCCAGACCAAATCCGCCGCCGACTTCTACGCCGCCGGCGGCGGTATCACCGGCACCCAGAACGGCTGGGCCATTGCCGGCGACTACATGTCGGCCGCTTCCTTCTTAGGTATTTCCGGGATGATCTCACTGTACGGCTATGACGGGTTCATGTACTCGGTCGGCTGGCTGGTGGCCTACATCACCGTTCTGCTGATCGTCGCCGAGCCGTGCCGCAACGCCGGCAAGTACACCCTGGGGGACATTCTCTCCTTCCGTACCGATCCCAAGCCGGTACGCGCCGTGGCCGCAATCTCGACCGTAGCCGTCTCCACCTTCTACCTGACCGCCCAGATGGTCGGCGCCGGCAAACTGATGGCGCTGCTGGTCGGCGTCCCCTACAAGACCGCCATCATCGGCGTCGGCATCCTGATGGTCGGCTACGTCGTCTTCGGCGGCATGACCGCAACCACCTGGGTCCAGATCATCAAGGCCGGCCTGCTCATGTCGGGCGCCTTCCTGCTGTCGGTACTGGTTCTGGCCAAGGCCGGCTTCAATCCGATCTTCTTCTTCGACCAGATCGTCAACAGTCCGGACATCCAGGATCACGTCTCCAAGCTGGTGCTGAAGGACGGGGTAATACTTAACGGTATCGATGCCGGCCAGCGTTTCCTTGAGCCGGGTCTCTTCATGAAGGCACCGCTCGACCAGATCTCCCTCGGTATGGCTCTGGTGCTCGGCACCGCCGGCATGCCGCACATCCTGATGCGCTTCTTCACCGTGCCGACTGCACAGGCTGCCCGCAAGTCCGTCATCATCGCGATGTTCATCATCGGCGGCTTCTACGTCCTGACCACCCTGCTCGGTTTCGGCGCCGCCATCAACCTGACCCCCCAGGGAATTATTACGGTTGACCCGGGCGGCAACATGGCTACCCTGATGCTGGCCCAGCAGCTGGGCGCCGACATCGCTCCGATCCTCGGCGACATCTTCCTGGCCTTCCTCTGCTCGGTCGCCTTCGCCACCATCCTGGCGGTCGTCTCCGGTCTGGTTCTGGCTGCCTCGGCCGCCATCGCCCACGACATCTATGTCAACGTCATCAAGGACGGCCATGCCGACCAGCATGAGCAGGTCATGGCTGCCCGCATCACCTCGCTGGTTGTCGGCGCTGTCGGTATCATGATCGGCCTCATGGCCGAGAAGGCCAACGTTGCCCACCTGGTTGCCCTGGCCTTTGCCGTGGCCTCCTCCGGCAACCTGCCGGTCGTCGTCCTGTCGCTGTTCTGGCGCAAGTTCAACACCGCCGGCGTTATCTCCGGCCTGGTGGTCGGTACGATCGCCTCGATCGGTCTTGTTATGGTTTCCCCCAACATGACCTATCCGAAACTGGTTGCCAAGGGCGCCGAGAAGGTCATCGTCGCCATGGAGAAGAAACAGGCTGCACTTCCTCCCGGGACCGCACTGGGTGAAAAGGACACCAAGGCTCTTGAGAAAGCCAGGAAAGATGTTCTGGGCAAAGACGGCACGTCCATCATGGGTCTCAGCGAGCCGATCCTGAAACTGAAGAACCCGGGCATCATCTCGATCCCGCTCGGCTTCATCGCCGCCATCCTCGGCGCTCTGATGTTCCCCAATCGGCGTGCCGAAGAGATGTTCGACGAGGTCTATGTCCGCCAGAATACCGGTCTCGGCATGGCCAAGGCGATCGACCACTGATGCTTTCATAAAAACTGAAGTTTGTGATATGGTGGGGATGGCTTCGGCCATCCCCTTTTTTTGTTCAAAATATCTGTAACTATGTTGCAAAAAGGACTTTTTGTGGAAACTGTTTCAATCGCCACATCGAGCGGGTACGAACTTCCCGGACTGCGGCAAGCGGTGATCACACTGCTTGAACCGATTGGTGGCATTTCTGCGTTTGTTGACTGCGGAGATCGCGTCTTGCTTAAGCCAAATATGCTGTCCGCCAAGGAACCGGATATGGCCGTCACCACGCACCCGGCCCTGGTGCGGGTCGTTGCCGAACTCGTCAGAGAGGCGGGTGGCGTAGCACTGATCGGCGACAGTCCGGGTATCGGCGGTTTTTTGCGGGTCGCAGAGAAAAGCGGTATTCAGGAGGCCGCCCGTGAAAGCGGTGCAGAGCTGATGGAATTCATTGAAGGCGTTGAACTGCAGGGTGCTGGTACGTTTCGCTCCATTCGCCTCGCCAGAGCCTACTACGAGGCCGATAAAGTCATCAACCTTCCGAAGCTCAAGACTCATGAAATGATGACCATGACCTGTGCGGTAAAAAACCTGTTCGGGGCGGTTGTCGGAACGGAAAAAGCGGGCTGGCATCTCAAGGCCGGCAGTTCAAGGGAGTTGTTTGCCAAACTGCTGCTGGAAATATATCTGCTCAAGAAGCCCGCACTCAATATTGTCGATGCGATCAATGCAATGGAAGGAAACGGACCCGCGGGCGGCGACCCGGTCAGACTCGGCCTGCTGATCGCCGGAGCGAATCCGGTGGCGGTAGATGTAATCGCGGGAAAGGTGGCCGGAATACCTGCCGACCTGTTGTACATTGAACGCGAGGCGGCCAGAATGGGACTCCCCGGAGCGTTGATCAAAGACATTCAACTCTGCGGCTCGCCGCTTGAGACCATTCCTGAAACCCGTTTCAAACTGCCTGCCGGCCTGGACGTGCAATTCGGGTTGCCTCCCTTCCTCGCAAAGGCACTTAAAAGCTACCTTACCTCATATCCTGATGCTGATTTGAGCAAGTGCGTGTCGTGCGGAATCTGCCGCGACGCCTGTCCTCCTGAGGCGATCACCATACAAAACAGCGCGCTGTCGGTTGACAATGCGCGCTGTATTCGCTGCTGGTGCTGTCGTGAGCTCTGCCCGTATGGTGCGATGCAGACCAAAAGCGGAATGCTGCTCAGATTTTTGAAGCTGTTATCAGGAAGATCCTGATCTAGGACTCTTCCTCTTCGGAACCGAGCGGAATTTCACGGTAGGCCCGTTCCTCCTCCACCCTCTTGGTCTGAGCCTGCAGCTTTTCAAGATCGGACTTGCATTTCACGCAATGGCGGGTAAAAGGCATCGCCTTAAGCCTCCCCAGCGGGATGTCCTCATCACACTCCTCACAAATGCCATAATCGCCTTCATCAATGCGCAACAACGCCTCATCGATATTATGAATCTTTTCACGCTCGCGATCTCCGAGCAACAAGCCAAGCTCACGGTCGCGCTCGGAAGACGCCTGATCATAGATGTCGCCACCTGGCTCGATTGCCGCTACCGCTTCAGTGCCGATCTTGACCGATTTCCTTATCTCGCGAATGGTATCTTCTTTCAGTTTTTCAAGAATCAACCTGATTTCCTGCCACTTCTGGTCCTTGTTCGCAACGGGCGTGGTCAGGTAATCCGCCTGTTCTGCAGAATCTTTCTCTTTTGATTCCACTTTTATGGCCGGTTTCTCGGACGGTTTGGAAACGTCCTCCCGCTGAGGCTGTGGAGTATCGCTCTTGGGGTGCGGTTTCGCTTTTGCAGAGGGCTTTGCGGACTTGGAGATCTCAACCGGTGCCGGCTCCTTTACAGCAACAACCGTTTTAACCGCTTTGGCACCACCATTTTTCGCAGGTGGCGTTGATGAAGCCTCTTTAGCCGCTTTCGGCGCGGATTCTTTCGTAACTTTGGATTTTGTCGTCATGATTGTATTGTCTCCGCGTGCTGGATATAAAGTAGCATAGTCTTAAAAAAAGGCGGCAAACTATCACAGATAACGGAGTGTTTGTCAAGTGTCGTGACATACTGTGCCAATTGTTGCACATTTACTTGTTTACGTATAAAGTGTTGTCTCTGGATACTATTAAAAAGCGGGAATCATGGAACCTATCGTCACATATAAAGAACGCTGCCGTCGTTGCTATTCCTGCGTCCGCAGCTGTCCGGTCAAGGCCATCAAGGTTGACGGTGGATTTGCGCAGATCATCTATGATCGCTGCATCGGCTGCGGCAACTGTTTGAGTTGCGCGCAGTATGCCAAGGTGGTGGTTGACCGCATGGTCAAAACGCAGGAGATGCTGTCATCCGGCTCCCCTGTCGTAGCGGTGCTCGGCTGTTCTTTTCCGGCATTCTTTCATGCACTGCGCCCGGGCCAGCTTGTAGCTGCCTTGAAAAGCCTCGGCTTCAGCGAAGTTCATGAGGGTGCCTATGGCGCACGCATGATCGCCGGCAGTTACCGCGACACACTCAAATCCTCGAAAAAACCGCTTATTTCTTCGCATTGTCCGGCGGTGGTTGATCTGATTGAACGGCATTATCCGACCCTGGTTCCCAATAT
>DATNCC010000125.1:0-34532 GCA_035571735.1 Dongiaceae bacterium
TGTCTGAAATGGTAGATTGACCTGTAGCACCAGATAATTTGATGATGAGCTCACCTGATTTTACATAGTCAAATTTAGGATAAGTCATCCAACTGTATTTCTTGTGTTCACGTATTTCTTCAGGAGTTGGTTTATGCGGAACTTGTTTGGTAGGTTCCTGAATAGAGATCGAAATCCGCTCATTGAGGACTGTTACATGAGACAGAATATCCTTTTCTATGCATAGTTCGTATCCTCTTGTCTCTAGTGCCTTTAGCAGTGCATCAGCTATTCTCAATCCCCGGTCCACAGTACCCTTGGAGACACATAGGAATGATCCACTGTCCAACCAACTGGTTTGCTCTGCTGAACGGTCCTTCCTTTTATCGTATATATGGTTCTTCATTCGTTGAACCAGCTTATGCGGAGACGCAAGATTCTCGCCTACGATTATCTTGTTAGCAGGGTTCTTCTCAAAATCAACCTCTTGCATTCCCTTGGCACTTTTCACCCCTTCTACAGTGATGAGCTTAGAGACATACAACTCATAGACAACTTCGTGATTGCCAGCAGGAGGTAGTGGAGCCTTTTTTCCTTTCGAAGTGCGTAGATGATAGCCTTGTGGAGGAAGTGGTATATACATTCTTTTACAAATTTTTCGAAGACCTACATCAGATAGTCCATACTCCCTTGCGAGCACGGTCATTGGCTTCTCCCAGACCATCTCGTAAAGCTTTTCTCTATGAATCTTGATCCTCTCAGACCCCATACCTTTGACTCCTAGTTAGCTTTTGCACAGATTACTAACTTGATTACAACCCTCGACCTTGAAATGCAACAGCCTTATCGTTGCATTGAAAGGTGAGGAGACAAGCGAAGCGCGTCAGCGATACACCACCATACTCCCAGCTTGGCACGATAGCTGCGAATCATCACCTCACTACCGATACGCCAGAACAACTACCACCAGCAGAACCAATACCAGACACCAACACCACAAAACAATAGCGGTGTCTTTCTATAACCAGCGTCATTAAGGAAAGGGGCATGAATACCTACAGACAATCAGGAGCAATAGCCCCGTCCTACATGTTCCACTTAGGCTCTTCGCCTAACTGCATCATAGATATGACTAAAAGCCAATATCGGATGTTTGAAGAGCATTCGCGGCCCAGCATAGCGCATAACAGATGATATCTTAGTATAGCGATCCTTAAGAAAACAATTAATGCGACACAAGCCACATGCAGGCTTCTCTTCTCCATACGGACAGTGAACAACACAATCAACAGCATATTCTAAAAGATCCTGGCACTCAGTACATAGCTCACCATCTGGCTTGTGATGTCCATCGCAGTAGATCTTGACCATCTTCTGAATAGTTACTTTCTCTCTTTCAAGCTTGCCAGCCATCAATACACCTCAGATTCCACATACAGACACATTCACCGGCTAAACTACATTTTCCGCTTAGGCACTGAAACATCATACTCCAACTGCACAAGAGCATTTAGAAGCACCTTCGGATGATCTCGCTTGACAATCGTCAGCTATTCAAAGCACCACTCTCTTCATCTTATAACCACCAGTGATTTCGAAACCGTTTGCCTGATAGAACGAAACTGTGCGATTAAACTCTGGTGTAGGTGGTGTACATAGCTCCAGTCGCTTCCATCCTTTATGCATTGCAAGGCTAACAATTTTATCAATCAACTGCTTACCTACATTATGAGACCGATATTCTGGCATAACATAAAATTCCTGAATGATCCCAAAAGTTCCTTCTGCATATAGTGAACGGCTTTCGCATAATGCTCCGAATCCAATGATCCTTCCTCCGTCATGGGCTCCGACAACATCATATTGGCCATTTTCCATATAGCTTTTACATAGCTTAATCGCTAAAGGCACATCGACATCGAAGTGCTTAATGCCTGTACGCTCTATTATTTCATTAGTAAGACACACTGCCAATTTAGCGATTTCATCTGCTGATTTTTTATCAACAATCTCATACGTTATACCGTCACTCATGTATCCCTCCGTAATTTGGTGTAACCTGTCTAGCCCCAGACTTGGCTATTCCCTTTAATCATCTCCATAGTCCAACTGCACAAGAGCATCCATAAGCACCTTCGGCTGATAACACATATGCTCTCAAACAAATTTGATACTTTCTTGACTGCTTCGAATCCCATATTGACACAACCTTTATTTAGTTCCTGATACCATACAATCATAGGAAAAGGTAATACCGATACAGGAGGTCAGCCATGAAAGCTTATATGTTCGATGCCGAAAGTGGTCTCTTCGAGGGTGAGACATATGAAGATGATAGTCTCATTAAATATGTAGATGGACTCACCGCAATTACTCCGCCTGAACATGATAAGGGAATGGTGCCAGTATTCAACCAGAATCATCAGGTGTGGACCATCGTTCCGATCTCTGAAGCAAAGGCTCACATCGGTCTTGCTAGCTGATTACCAGGAGGAACATCATGACTTCGTTAGTTTGGGAAGATATATTTAATACTGGTGTTGAGACGATGGATGTTCAGCATCGAAAAATATTTGACTGCATGGATGCTATCTATCATGCCTTGGCTGACAACCAGCAGAAGTGTGATCCTCTCGATGGTATGTTAGATCAGTTGGAGCTTC
Organism: Dongiaceae bacterium; assembly: GCA_035571735.1. Taxonomy (GTDB): domain Bacteria; phylum Desulfobacterota; class Desulfuromonadia; order Geobacterales; family Pseudopelobacteraceae; genus JACRCG01. The sequence continues at coordinate 2,643 of DATNCC010000125.1, forward strand.
TTTGTCAGATGCACTTTTTGAATGAGCAACAGTTGATGGATGATACAAACTATCCCTCAGCTTCAGAACACAAACACATACATGATTTGTTTTTGGCTTCTATTGACCAGTTCAAAATTGTAAGCAGCGAGTGCCATACTACCAACCTTCTTGATGCCTTCCTCAAGCTCAAAGAGGATTTCATCACCCACATGCTCAACGAAAGTACGACACTAGGTGCTTTCATCAAAGCAGGACCTATTGAAGATGCAGCTGTAACAGCCCTTTAACAATGGCCTTACACTTTCCACTTAGGGATATCAACTCCATAGTCCAGCTGCACAAGAGCCTCCAGAAGCACCTTCGGCTGATATCTCTTACCGTACCTACCCATAGTCATAGATCCACTGGTAGAATGCCCCACAAGCTCTGATATCAAGGTGTCCTGCACGCCACGTTGCTTAAGCTCGTTAATGAAAGTATGTCGGAACGAGTGAAAACATTTGGTGCGACTCTCAGTAATATACTCCCTGTTCACTTGGCTGTACCACTTCCCAAAATATTTACTATACCCCTCACGATACTTTTTTAGATTCATCCACAACCGTGGTGCGTTACGATCACGGAGCTTTTGAACATAAGACATCAGACCGAGTGATATTAGGGTAGGATGGATTGGAACAATCCTGACGCTACTGCTGGTCTTCAGCTGCTTGTCTTCCTTGGTGTTGACATCAAAGCAGGGTACTCCATCAATCTCAAGAATGTCCTTTGTGTGCAGCTGGCAGATTTCATTTAAGCGCAGACCACCGTATAAGGCTATCAAGGGTATCCAATATTTCTCAGGTTCTTGGTGTCTGGTCTCGCCTCTAAAGCCCTCAGTCCTACAAAGCCGCTTAAGGTCTTCTATACTATATGCCTCCCGCTCTTGGTCCACCCTTGATTTATTCTCAGGCATACTCAGGCCCTCAGCATAATTCGCCTCAATGTAGCCCTGCTGTAACGACCACTTGAACACAGCTGCTAGGTTGATGATGTAGCCATTAGCGGTCTTATCAGATATGCACTCCGTGTAAGGCATCGCCAAGACCTGCTGGATGGTTTTGTTTTTATACTCTGCCTTCTTGGTAAAGTTGGGCGGCAGCTTTAGTATGGTATCCCTGAAGGCAATGAGGTCTGACCTGCTATAGTCCCTGATGTCTTTATCATCTGCTGCCTTCAAGATCACCTGGAAGATACTTTCATACTCCACGAGGGTCTTGCTGCTCCACCTGCACTTTTTGTCCTGTATGTATTCTCCTATGACGTTGGATAGTTTTCGTACCTGCTGCTTACTTGCCACGACTTTGACTGCTGCATTATCTACTGTTACCGCCTTGCCTGCTCGATTTACCCAACTGCTACTATTCACACCAATCTCAGCCAACCTACCAGCAACATCAATCTGCTGCTCAGGAGATAACACCTGAGATCTCAACAAAATAAATACCTCTTCAGCCTTGCTAGCGAGTACTCTGCCTAAGCTTTTTGCTGAATGGATAGTATTACATTTGAGAGACTTCTTGATTTCAGTTATGGGTATGACGTGCTTGAGGTCATGAGGTATTCGAAGACGGAAATAGTAGGTATTGTTGCGTTTATAGAGATGATTTGTAGACATGATAGCCCCCACGCTGTGTACCACTTTGTGTACCAAACGCAGTTGCTAGACATAAAAAAAGAGCTAACCACATGATATGGTTAGCTCTTAGTGTCTAGTGGTGCCCAGGGACGGAATCGAACCGCCGACACGAGGATTTTCAATCCTCTGCTCTACCGACTGAGCTACCTGGGCAAAAGGATTTCCCTTATAACGTCATAGAGCGGATGATGTCAACAGGAAAGTTCGATTTCCGCTATTTAAGACTTCTCCCTCTGCAATTTTATCGGCACATAGTTGCAGAACGGTTCCTCTTCCATATAGTCGCCGTACACGGCATCGGCCCGGGCACGGCACCCTCCGCAGACGTTGAGATATTCGCACTGGCCGCATTTCCCCTTGTACGACTTGAAATCACGCAGGTCGTTAAACAGCTCGGAGTTCTCCCAGATTTCACGGAAAGGGGTCTGCTTGACGTTGCCGGCGGTGCGGTGGAAATAAGAGCATGGCTTTACATTGCCAAAGCAGTCGATCAGGCAGATGGATTGCGCGGCGATGCATCCCTTGCCGCCGCCGGTGGAGAATGTCAGCGAACGCCGCTCGAACTTGGTCCCTTCCGCCTTCGCCTTCTGCGGTACGATCCTGTAATAGTGCGGAGCGCAGGTCGGCCGCATCAGGATATCGTCTTCCATCTTTTCCTGCTGGTAGTGCCAGTCAAGGATCTCTTCGTAATCTTCTTTCGAGATCAGTTCACTCATGATCTCTTCGCCGCGGCCGGTCGGAACGATCATGAACATGTACCAGGCCGTAGCCCCCAATCCTTTTGCCGTCTTGAACGTAGCGGCAATGTCGGTCTGATTGCGTTTGGTAAAAGAGGAATTAATCAGAAATTTCTGGCCGTTTCTCCGGAATATTTCCGCGGCCCGCACAACTCCTTCGAATGAACCGGGTGACTGGCGGAAATTGTCATGCACTTCGGCCGTCGAACCGTCAAGTGACAGCGAGACCATCTTTATGTCGGCCTTCTTCATCTTCTGGCAGATTTCGTCGGTAACCAATGAGCCATTGGTTGCCATGCACATCCGGAGACCCAGGGACGTTCCGTACTCCGCCAGTTCAAAGATATCGGGGCGCAGCAGCGGCTCTCCACCGGAAAGCACAACAACCGGTTTTGAGAAATCGGCTATATCCTTAAGAAGTTTCTTTCCTTCTTCAGTAGTAAAATCGCCTTCCGAAGAGGTCAGATCGGAGGAACAGCGGCAGTGGACACAGTGAAGGTTGCATTTTTGCGTGGTTTCCCATGCGATCCATTTCGGAACAAATTCTGTACTCATAGAGCTCCCGTAACGTTATTAGTAAGCTAGAAGCAGCTTTCTGCGCTTCGTTAGCGCACTTGTCCTGCTTATCAGGGTTCGGTGATGAAAGTCAAAACTCACTCAAATAAAAATCGTACCTGAATGGCGAGGTAAACTCAAGAATATATTCAATTCACCTGTTTCTGCCGGATCAGGGCAGCAATAAACAAGCGCTTGCAATCATGGTGTTCGTATAGTAGTATGACGCTCCCGCCGCCCTTAGCGGCTTTTTTCGTACATTCACCCTCTCAAGGAGCACCAATTCATGCTGAGTATCATGCGAAAGCAGAAAGAATCGATTATCATCAAGATTGTCTTTGTTATCATTGTCCTTTCCTTTGTGGGCACCATTTTCCTGGTATGGGGAAAAGGCAGCGAGGGAATGGGGGGTGGCAAGGGGAGTTATGCCGCCAGGGTCAACGGCACGAAGATCTCTCTTGAAGAGTTCCAGAGCGCCTATCAGCGCATCAGAAGCATGTACCAGCAGATTTATGGACAGTCCATCCCTCCCGAGATGGAGAAGATGCTCGGATTGAAGAAAGTAGCTCTGGATGGTCTTATCGATAACCTGCTGGCGTTGAAGGAGGCCAAGTCTCTTGGAATCAAGGTTTCAAAAGATGACGTCGCCGCCTCGATTGAAGCCATGCCGATGTTCCAGAAAGACGGCAAATTCAGCTTTGATCAATACCAGCAGATATTGCGGTCAAACCGCATGACCGCCAAGGATTTTGAGGAAGGACAGGAAGCGGAAGTTACACTCAAGAAGGTTCGCCAGTCGATCAAGGACAAGGCTGTTGTCTCCGATGCCGATGCCCTGGCGCAATACAAAAAGGAAAATGACAAGCTGGAGCTGGAGTATGTTGCCTATGCCCCCTCTGACGTAGCGGCGGAGGTAAAACTGAGCGAGGCGGACCTTAACGAATATCTGCAGAAGAATCCGAACGATTTCAAAACCGCTGAAAAGGTGGCGCTGTCGTATATCTTGCTCGACCCGGCCGCGCAGGCAGCAAAAACGACGGTGTCGGAAGAGGAAATACAGACCTTTTATCAAAAGAATATTGACCGCTGGCAGGGAAAAGACGGCATCCAGCCGTTGACCGATGTGAAGGAAAAGGTAAGGGCGGAAGCTATCAAGCAGAAGAGTGCCAAGCAGCTCTATGAACTGGCAGCCGATACGCTGTATAAAAACATCAAATCCGGCGACTTGAACCTGATTGCAGGCGCGTTGAAGCAAAAAGTTCAGGAAACGCCCCTGTTTACCGCCGCTGCACCTGCTGCCCCCCTCATCGGCGAAACGGCGGTGATCAAGAAAGCCCTTGAACTGAAACAGGGGGAGCTGGGTGGCCCTGTCGAAACGCCTAAGGGAATCTATATTCTCAAGGCCATGGAGCGCAAGGCGGCAACCATCCCGCCGCTGGCCGAGATCCGGAGCGCCGTTGAGGAGAAGGCAAAGAGCGCCAAAGCCGTCGAACTGGCGAAGAAAAAAGCGGAAGATGCCGCAAAGCAGCTGGCTGCCAATGCCGCTCTCAAAACCCAGACTACCGGAAGTTTCGGCTACTCCGCCAAAGGCGACATTCCGGTAATCGGCGCCTCACCTGAGATTATGGAAGCGGTTTTCAAGCTTACGGCAAAACAGGCGCCTGCCACTCCGTTCAAGGTTGGCAATCGCTGGTACGCCGTTCGGGTAAAGAACCGTACGGATGCTCCACAAGCCCAGTTTGCCGCAACCAAGGAAGAGCTGAAGAAGAAGATGCTCCCCAAAAAGCAGGAAGAAGCTTTAACCGAATGGGCCAAGGGATTGCGTGAAAAGGCCAAGATTGAAATTAATCCGATATTGATTGCCGAAAAATAGGAGACCTATATGTCAACACTTGTTCTGCAGACCGATTTTCCCGGTTTGAACCTGATAGCCAGAGGAAAGGTGCGTGATATTTATGATCTTGGCGAAGCCCTGCTGATGGTGACGTCCGATCGGATCTCGGCCTTTGACGTGATAATGAATGAACCGATTCCTGATAAAGGCTTCGTGCTGACCCAGATATCGGCCTTCTGGTTCCGCCAGATGGAAGATATCGTTCCCAACCACATCATCTCCATTGACGTTGCCGACTATCCCGCCGCATGCCGGCCTTATGCCGATATTCTCAAAGGAAGGTCGATGCTGGTCAAGAAGGCGACGCCGCTGCCGGTCGAATGTATCGTGCGCGGGTATGTTTCCGGCTCGGGGTGGAAGGACTACAAGGCAACCGGTGCAATCAGCGGCATCAAGCTGCCGGCCGACCTGAAGGAGTCGGAACGCCTGCCGGAACCGATCTTTACCCCTTCCACGAAAGCAGACTTAGGCGCTCACGACGAAACCATCACGTTTGACAGAATGGTGGAACTTTGCGGCCGTGATCTGGCGGAAAAAGCCCGCGATTATACCCTGAAGATTTACGCCCGCGCGCATGATCTGGCTGATAAAAAGGGGATCATTATTGCCGACACCAAGTTCGAGTTTGGCGTGTATGAGGGTGAACTGATCATCATCGATGAGTGCATGACCCCCGATTCAAGCCGGTTCTGGCTGAAGGAAGCCTATCAGCCGGGCGGTCCGCAGCCAAGCTTCGATAAACAGTTCCTGCGCGATTACCTGGAAACCCTTGACTGGGGCAAGTGTGCTCCGGCGCCCGTGCTGCCGCAGGAAATCCTGGATAAGACCGCCGATAAATACCGCGAGGCACTGCAGAGGATTGCCGGAATAACGGCTTAGTAAGTTAGGAGCGATGCTTCGTTAACGCACTTATCCTGTTTATCAGGGCTGGAACTCTCCCATAGGATATAATATCGTAAGAGGCGGTTAGTTGCTGAACCGCCTCTTCTTTATGCCCGGAGTCTTGACTCTGCTTAATTGTGCGGTAGACTTCGGTCGATAGTTTGCTGCACCTACACCTACACAACAGGAGAATCGGGAATGAAGCTTGAAGAGATCAAGGAAATTGCCAAGCAGCATGGCATCAAGGCTGGTAAATTGAAAAAAGCAGAATTGGTGCGAGCCATACAGTCGGCTGAAAGGAACGACCCCTGTTTCGAAACAGGCCACGTTTCTGATTGCGGTCAGGCGGGGTGTCTCTGGCGACCGGACTGCACCTGATTGTGGCCGGGAAAGAGGGATGCTGAGAGCGGCACACTGTTCACGCGTCCCTCTGCCCGGGTATTATGACTTGCCGGATTTGAGAAATGCCCCAAGCTTCTTATCAACCTTGGAGATGTGGTTCAGCAGCCATTTCAGGAGCATGTTGTTGGTCTCGATAACATGGTGGGTGGAGATGCCCTCTTCCTGAATTTCCGCTTTCAGCTTGTTAATCTGTTCAATAAAATATAGGTGTTCTGCCCGATGGGCGCCATAGTCGGGATAATGATGCTGGCGCTGAAGTGCTTCTTCATCATTGAAATGGGTAAGTACGTACTCCTCAAGAAATGCCAGTAACTTTTTCAGCTCTTCAATCCCCTGTCCCGCCTGACACGCACTCAACAACCTGTCAAATCGAAGCAGGAGTTCCTTGTGCTGGTTGTCTATAGCTTCAACTCCGATGGATAATGAATCTCTCCACGCTATGCCCATGATGCACCCCTTCCTCGCCTGAATCACTCTTCTGTTTTTTTTGATACCGTTCGTTTCTTTGCTTTCGGCTTCAGTTTCTGCTCCAACATTCGATCCGCCATTGTCTGCAGGCGGGCGTCAACCCTCTGGTATACGGACCCCTTGGGGTACTTCCCGTTTTTGCCGCGTTGCCCGGCCGCGGTGCCGGTGAGGACCTCGATCCCCTGTTCAATTGTTTCTACGCTCCAGATGTGGAACTGTCCGGCATTTACCGCCTGAACGACGTCTTCGTGCAGCATGAGATGGCGTTCGTTCGACTTGGGAATCATGACCCCCTGCTGCCCGGTCAGCCCCTGAGCCTTGCAGACCGCGAAGAACCCCTCGATCTTGTGATTGACACCCCCAATCGCCTGTACCATGCCGCGTTGATTGACACTGCCGGTCACGGCAACCCCCTGCCTGATGGCGACCCCAGAAAGAGCCGACAGGAGCGCGTAGAGTTCGGTCGAAGAGGCGCTGTCACCCTCGACGCCATCGTAGGACTGCTCGAAACAGATTGACGCCGACAACGACAGCGGACGTTCTCCGGCAAATGTTCCTCCAAGGTAGCCGGTCAGGATCAGGACCCCCTTGTCATGAATCGGTCCCGAAAGTTTGACCTCGCGTTCGATGTTGACCATGCCGTCCTGTCCGGTATAGACCATGGCGGTGATGCGGGACGGGCGGCCGAATGCATGATCGCCGAGGCCGATGACCGACAGGCCGTTGATCTGCCCGACTACGGCGCCGGAGGTATCAACCATGATGGTGCCTTCATCATAAAGCTCCTGCATCCGCTCTTCTATACGGTTGACACGATAGAGGCTTTCTTTCGCGGCGGCACGAACATCTTCACCGCTGATGATGGTACGTTCGGCTTTCGTAGCCCAGAAACTGATTTCACGGATAAAGTCGGCGATCTCCATAAACTGGGAAGAGAGCTTGGTCTGGTCGTCAGCCATCCGTGCGGTATGCTCCAGCAGGGCGGCAACGCCGGTCTTGTGAAACGGCAGCAATCCTTCGGCACGGCAATGACTGGCGACAAACAGGGCATAATCGCGCATGATCTCCGGGGTCCGGGCAACACGGCTGTCGAATTCCGCTTTTACCTTGAAAAACTTGCGATAATCGGGGTCAAGATGAAACAGCAGGTAGTAAATCCAGGGGGTACCGATCAACACGATTTTGGCCCGCATCTGAACCGGCTCCGGCTTGAGTGAAACCATCGTCATGAACCGGTACTGCTCCAGTACATCCTCGATTCTGATCTCGTTATTGCGGATGCAGCGCTTCAGGGAATCCCAGACAAACGGATTCATCAGCACTTCACGGGCGTCTATCACCAGATAGCCGCCGTTGGCGCGATGCAGGGCGCCGGAACGAATCATGCTGAAATCGGTCACGGCCACGCCGCCGTACTGCATGACATGTTCAATACGCCCGAAAAGGTTATTGTACGTCGGATTGGATTCAAACACCACCGGTGCCCCGTCGGTATTCTTGTTGTCCACCAGCACGTTGACCAGATAGCGGTCGAAGGTCGGCTCCTGACGCGGCAGCTTGATGCCTGGAATCTGCGGCTGGGTCGGCTGCGGCTTGAAATCGTCCAGGGTATTCAGTATGTCCTCCTGGACGGAATCCAGGTAACGAAGCACCTTTTCAAGCGCGCCATATTTTTCCTTCATCGGGTCGAGGCGGTACCCCAGGCAGGACATCCCGAGGTCGCGATCGGCCTGGGCCAGGGCTTCCTTGGTAGCCTTTTCCCGTTCACGAACCTGGCGCAGCACTTCATTCAACTGTTCAGTCAGCTCTCTGCCCAGTTTCTCAAGCTTCTGCCGCTTCTTTTCGTTGAGAGCGTCATATTCTTCCTGGGTATAGTTACGACCGGCTTTCTGCGGTACGATCACCAGGCCGGAAACCGTCCTCTGCAGCGAGAACCCCACCTTTTCAGCCGCCGCTTCCAATCCCTGGAAAAGTTCGTTTGACGCCGTCTGATAACCTTCGAGCAGTTCGGCGCGTTTGGTTTCATATTCACTGCTTTCAAGCGCTTTGGGGATATCCTTCCGAAAAGCCTCGATCAGATCTTTCATGTCCGCGGCCAGTTCACTCCCTTTTCCGGCGGGAAGATCGAGCGAGATTGCTGAATCCGAATCCGTGAAATTGTTGACATACACCCAGTCGTGCGGCTGTGGTTCGTTTTTGGCGCGTTTGCTGAGAATACTGGCAATAGTTGATGTGCGGCCGGTACCGGTTTCGCCGGATATATAAAGATTGAAGCCGGAGCCGTCAACTCCCAGGCCGAACTCGATCGAGCGCAGAGCCCTCTTCTGGCCGATGGCATCATTAAAATCGGGAAGTTCTGCAGTTGTTTCAAAATCAAGAAGATCAGGATCGCAATTCCAGCGCAGTTTATCAGCAGGTATGAGGCGGCTGTCGGACATCAAGGGCTCCTTAAGGACAATTATGGTCTGCATTGTGTAAAGCGAATGACGATATGTCAAGCTGAAAGCGAGGCAAGCGCTTTCGCTACGGCTTCCCGGAGGTCGGCCCGCTCCGGCAGGGTGGCTGCCAGTGTCGGGATGTATCCTCGTTCACGCAGGATCCGGCGAGATGTGGCAAAGTTAAGGTCGTATACCCACGAAATCAGGAGCAGTTTGAAATCGTTGACGTACAAGGCGGTGTCGAGGCGGACGATGGCGCCTGAGCCCAGAGCGGCGATGCACTTCCCGGTGACCGCTCCGGGGATATCATCAAGCCCGAGGGTTGCCGCAGAAGCCCGCTCCTCCGGCGGCTGTGCCAGCAGTTCGGTAAAGACGCGCCAGATATCCAGCTTGTCCGCATCCCGGATCAGGTCGATATAGAGTCTGGTAGGAGATTGAAAACTGGCAGGAGGCTCCAGCAGATTGTGAAACCGGACCGCCTCCTCGATCAGAAGCCGTTCGGACGGGTCGAGTTCCGCCAGAATCTGCTCGTCCCGGATAACATCTACGGCAAGGCGGGCATGGTTGTCCGAGTCGCTGTCACGGAACGTGCGCCAGCGGCGGTACTGCGGAAAGCGCCCGACGTCGTGCAGCAGGGCAACGGCGGAGGCCATGATTGACTCATTCTCCGAAAGGTTCTCCCCTTCGGATAACAGCGCCATCGCTTCGCATACTTTCCGGGTATGCCCGATCTTGAGCCGGATATTTTTTGCGCCTTCGTCATCGGTAGCAAGGAACGGCTCGACAAAGCCGTCGAACCAGGAACAAAGATCATCGAGTTGCGATTGTTTCATGCTGTCAAGCTACTCCGTCAGGGTTTGATTTTGTCCGTATAATACTGTACCCTGCCCCGAAGTCAACCTATCCCGCGAGGAACCCGATGCAGCTGTCGCTTCTTGATGCCGCCACCCCAGAAGATACCGCCAGAATACGGATTGGAGAGCTCCGCCGCCAGCTGGAGCAGCACAATCGGCTCTACTATGTACTTGACGCGCCGGAAATCTCCGATGCCGAGTATGATGCGCTTTTTCGCGAACTGCAGCGACTGGAGGAACAGTATCCCGGGCTTGTCAGCGCCGATTCGCCGACCCGGAGGGTTGGCGGCGCGGCTCTGGATAAATTTTCCTCCGTTACCCACCGCCTCCCCATGCTCTCCCTGGAGAATGCCGTCAATGCCGGTGAAATCAGGGACTTTGACCTGCGGGTGAAAAAAAACCTGGGGCTGCCCCCGGAAGAGCCGATTTCCTATGTCTGCGAACCCAAGATGGACGGCCTGGCTGTGGAACTGGTCTATACAGACGGGCTGTTGACGGTCGCCTCAACCCGTGGCGATGGGGTTACCGGTGAGGATGTTACGGAAAACATCCGTACCATCCGCTCGCTGCCTCTGCGCCTTACCGGCGACCGGGTGCCGCGCCTGCTTGAAGTCCGCGGCGAGGTTTTTCTGTCACTGGAAGCCTTTCGCCGGATCAACGTTGAAAAGGAAGAAAATGGCGATGCGCCCTTTGTCAACCCGCGCAACGCGGCGGCCGGGTCACTTCGCCAGCTCGATCCGCGAATTACCGCACGGCGCCCCCTGTCGATCTACTGTTATGCCCCCGGTATTGTCGAAGGCGCCTCTTTCCAGTCTCAGCAGGAATTTTTCTCTGCCATAGCAGCGTGGGGACTGCCGGTTAACCCGCTGGCGCGCCCGGCCGCCGGTATCGAGGCTGCCGTGGCCTTCTTTGAGGAGATGCAGCAGCGACGCGAGTCACTCCCCTATGAGATCGACGGCACCGTCATAAAGGTCGACTCGTTCGCCATCCAGCGCGAACTGGGAGAAAAGAGCCGCTCTCCCCGCTGGGCGGTGGCCTGCAAGTTTCCGCCGCGCCAGGCGGTAACCGTTGTGGAAGACATCCTCCACTCAGTCGGCAGAACCGGCGTAATCACCCCGGTGGCTCTGCTCAGGCCGGTGGAGATTTCCGGTGTCACCGTTTCCCGTGCCACGCTGCACAACTGGGACGAGATCGCCCTCAAGGACATCCGTATCGGCGACACCGTGGTGGTGGAACGGGCCGGTGATGTCATCCCGGCCGTGGTCAGGGTACTGACGGACAGGCGCAGCGGAGCCGAGCACCCCTCCCTCCCTCCGGGGCATTGCCCGCAATGCGGCTCGGCGGTGGTCCGGATAGCGGACGAGGTTGCGGTACGCTGCATGGGACTGGCCTGCCCTCCCCAGTTCCGCGAATCGATCATGCACTTTGCGTCGCGCAACGCCATGGACATCGAGGGTCTGGGGGAAAAGTTCATCGAGCAGCTCCTGTCGCTGGGACTGGTGTCGAGCGTAGCCGATCTCTATTACCTGTCGCGGGACGACCTCATGAAATTCGAGCGGATGGGTGAGAAACTTGCCTCAAACCTGCTGGCTGCCATCGAAAACAGCAAAAAAAGGGATCTGGGACGCTTCATCTTCGCCCTCGGTATCCGTCACGTAGGGGAACGCACCGCCAAGTCGCTGGCCCAGGCCTTCGGCAGCCTGGAAAACCTGGAGCGGGCCACGTTCGATGAGCTCGTAAGCATCCGGGACATCGGAGCCACTGTTGCACAGAGCATCCGGACCTTTTTCGACAATCAGGGAAACATCGCCGTCATCCGGCGCATGCTGGAGGCAGGCGTATCACCCGCGGTCGAGCAGAAAAAGGTAGGCGGCCGATTCACCGGGAAGAGCTTCGTTTTTACCGGCGCGCTGTCGCGCTTTACTCGCGATGAGGCCCGTGTACTCGTGGAAAACGAGGGGGGGCACGCGGTCGGCTCGGTCTCCAAAAAGACGGATTACGTCGTAGCCGGTGCGGAGGCCGGAAGCAAGCTGGTCAAGGCCAGGGAACTGGGCGTTACGGTGCTGACCGAAGAGGAGTTCCTGGAGCTGGTGGAACAGAAAGAGTAAATCCGGAAAGCCGGGTTACTTGGCAGAAAACTTGATATAAACTTGACACTTGCTTTTCTCCCGGTGGAAAAGGGAGGCGCCTAAATTCAAGGAGGTTCACCATGTCCGAGGAAACACCGGTTTCATGCGCGAAATGCAGTGCGGTCTGGCAGAAGTGCGGCACCACCAATTGCTGGAGCGGCGATCCGGCCCAGGCGCCCCCAAGGCCGGGCAACTGCCCGACCGGCGCCTATGACGATGTCGTGCAGCATACGCTGGCTGAATATCGTGGCGACAGCGAGGACGCGAAGATCGCCTTCGTCGCGGCACGTGTCGAAGGGCTCTGCTACCAGCCGGTGCCGGGAAGCGATGCCGTTAACGCCCGCTGGACGCGGGTAGAGGATACGATCGCCTTTGCGAAACTGATGGGATACAGGAAAATCGGCATGGCGACCTGTATCGGCCTGCTGGACGAGACCGAGCGGCTGGCAAAGATCCTGACGGCACAGGGTTTTGAACCGCTCAGCGTCTGCTGCAAGGCCGGCAGCATCGACAAGCTGGAACTGGGGCTGGCTGAAGCGGACAAGGTCAGGCCGGGCACGTTCGAACCGGCCTGCAACCCGCTTGCCCAGGCCGAAATCTGCAACCGGATGGGAACCGACATGAACATCATCGTCGGCCTCTGCGTCGGCCACGACATGCTCTTCAACAAACACTCCAAGGCACCGGTTACAACCCTGATCGTCAAGGACCGCGTCACCGGCCATAATCCCATTGCCGTACTGTACGGGCAGAATTTCTACTACAAACGGCTGCAGAAGCAGATGGTGGTGACGGGAGACGAATAAACCAAAACCGTTTGTCCACGAAAAGCACGAAATACACGAACAAAATCAGGTTTACATTCCAAAGAGTGAATGCCGTTTTGTTAGGGTTTTCAAGTTTTATCCGCGTTCATCCTATTTATCGGCGGTTTATTGCTGTTTAAGGTTTATTTTTCGTGTATTTCGTGTTTTTCGTGGAAAGTTTAGTACTTAGACTTGTTTGAGCCGTTCTCTGCATGCGGCGACAAACTCCCCGGCGATGTCCCCGTTGCTGCCGAAATGCAGATGGATATAAGACGCCAGGCAGTTCCGTATCCGGAACCCCTCCGTTCCCAGTGTGACTCCCTGCCGTGACACCCGGTAACAGCGCTCGACCTCTTCCGGCATCGCACCGATCTCCGAATAATGAAATTCATGCCCCCGAGCAACAGCTCCTTTGGCACCAATAGCGACGCATTCTGTCAGATCTACCTGCCGGTAGCCGAGCGCCTTGCGGCGCGGCAGCATCCGGCTACGCACCGGAAAAACCCCCACAAAGTCCGCCGACGGCTGATTGTCGGAAGCGTCTATGCCCTCCGTAAGATAGACAAATCCGCCGCACTCCGCATATACCGGCATATCCGCCGCTACCGCCTCCCGGACAGATTCTTTCATGCTTACGTTTTCAGCCAGTTTGCCAGCGTACAGCTCGGGGTAGCCGCCCGGCAGATAGATACCGTGGATATCGATCGGGAGCGCGACATCGCGGAGCGGCGAGAAAAAGACGAGTTCCGCCCCCGCTTCCCTGAGCAGGCGCAGGTTGTCCTCGTACATGAAGCAGAACGCGGCGTCGCGGGCCACGGCGATGCGAACACTCCCCTCACCCCGGCCTTCATGCCCCAGAGGGTACTCTCCCTCAGGGAGAGGGAGGAAAACGGGGATTTGCAGTTGACTTAACAGGTCCAGATCCAGGCACCGCTCCGCCATATCAGCCAGCTGCCCGATGAAACCGTCGGAGAGCGGGTTATCCTCGGCGGTCACCAGCCCCAGGTGGCGCGAAGGGATAACCAGCGCCTCATCGCGGGGGACGCAGCCGAAGCAGGCGAACTCCGGGCAATGGGCGGCAAGCGCTTCCCTGAGCAGTGCGGCATGCTGTTCGCTCCCGACGTTGTTGAAGATGACTCCTGCCAGCCTGACCTGCGGATCGAATCCGGCAAAGCCGCTGACCAGTGCCGCGGCGCTGGCCGCCATGCCGCGGGCATTCACCACCAGAACCACCGGCACACCGGTGATGGCGGCGATCCGGGCGCTGCTCCCCTCTCCGGACGATGCGCCGATGCCGTCGAAAAGCCCCATGACACCTTCGATAACGGCGATTGTCAGACTTGTCGGACAAGTCAGACTGGTCTGAAAAGTCCGGCGCACAAACTCCCCGCCGCACATCCAGTCATCGAGATTAATCGAAGGACGTCCGGTCACGGCCCGGTGATAACCTGGATCGATAAAGTCCGGCCCGCATTTGAACGGTGCTATCGTCAGACCACGCCTCGCCAGCGCCGCCATGATCGCGAGACTGACCGTAGTCTTGCCGCTGCCGCTCTGCGGGGCGGATATCAGGAAACCATTCCTGGTGTTCATCTCAGCGACCTTCTGGATCCGCCATATTGAAAAAAAGCTATCAGATGAAACTCGTCCTTGTCATACCCCTTGGGGAATCCCCCCACCGGTCCGATGGCCCGCAGGGTGCGAAGCACTTCTTCATCCAGTATCCGGGCGCCGGAACTCTCCAACTGCTGGATGTTGGTGATCTCACCCCGCCGGTTGAAGGTGATCCGGACCGGCGTTATCCCTTCGATCCCCTTCAAGGCTGCTTCCTGGGGGTAACGCCAGACGCCGTATACCGCTGATTCGAAGCGACGCAGGAACGAGCCGAACACGATGTCGTCGCTGTTCAGAAAGCGGGTGTCCCCCTCGGCAACGTCATTTTCAAACTTGCGCCGATAGCTCTCCTCGAGTTTTGCCAAACGGTCGGCTCCGGGAAACAGATGCGGGACAGGCGGTGATTGCTGTTCAGTCTGTGACTTTGGTTTCAGAAGGCTGGCTATTGAGGAGCCGGGAGCGACCTGAGGCTGTACGGATGGCGGCCGGGATGTCCGGGGTGAGGACTGTCGTTCCGGTGACGGTGCAATCTGTTTTTCAACAGCCTGGGCATCCTGTTGCGCATCACCGCGCGGCGCACTCTCCCTTGGAACCCTGATGCGCTGTTCTGACCGGCGCCTGGTCTCCATCTGCCGCTGTTCCAGCGGTTGTTTCGGCTCCGGTGCCTGCTGCAGATCGATAAAAACCGGTTCTTTGGGGGGCTCCGGCGACGGAGGAGGGAAAAAATACAGTGCCGCAAACACTCCCGCATGAAGAAGGAGAGACACACACAGGACAAAGAGAAACGATTTTTCAATATATCGATCAGACATTGGGTACGGTTGTTTCGCTCTGGAGCATAATTGTCCGGGTCACGGCAGACGGCGGTTCATGGCGCCGACGCTACCAGTACTGTTTCCTGCGCATACTCGCGACGGGAATCCGGCTGCGGTCCGGTTTCCTTGCGCAGGAAGGAGAGCATCTCTTTCAGGCTTCTCAGGATATTTTGTTCCCCCTTGGGAAACTCCCTGGGGTCGAGTTCAAGCGTGACCGTGCTTTGATACTCCGTGCTGCGCAGATGATTAAGGAATCGGGTAAGCGGCAGAATACCATGCCCCGGAAGCAGGTGCTCGCGACCATGGCCATAGTCGGAAAAATGAATATTAAGAATGCGCCCCGAGTCGTAGCAGAGGAAGAAGTCGTTGATGAAATCGGTTTTTCCCGACCCGATATGGGTGCAGTCGAACGTCATGTACAGATTGTGGTCCCGGATAAAATCAACCAGTCGCTGAGTGTTTGAGAGAATGTTCGGATTGATCTTCCATTTGCCGATCCAGGGCATGTTTTCCATGGCCAGGGCCACTTTTCCGCCCAGCCCAATCTCTTTCTGATAGTCATCTATGCTGTAGAGCCAGCGCCAGAATCTGATCTCGAAACCCATCCACGAGGGGGGATGGAAATTGACCAGCGGGATGTTACATTCGGCTGCCAAAGCAACGGAATGCTTGAGCGACTCGATTGGTCCTCCCCAACCATCCAGCTCCATGAACGGGGAATGGATGGAATGGATCGTGGCAATTTCCTGAAGTGAACGTACCAGCTTGGCGGAGTTGACCCGCTGAAAATCCTGGTTGATGATCAGTTCGACACCATCGAACCCGGATTCGGCCGCCAATTCGAATACCCGTTGCAGCGGCAGGGTAAACAGGCTCCCGGTTGAAAGCGATAAAATCATGCCGCTCTATTCTCCCATCCCGGAGAAAATGATTTCAACGTGGCGCAGAATGAATGCAACCGCTTCAAGGTTTTGTTTCAGCGACTGCCGCTGATCAAAAGTCAGCTCATCCGGATTCAGAAATGAAGAGCGGCTGGAGCGATCATCAATGCGAAAGGATTGCTCCTGCCGCAACCGCAGATCGTGCAGGTAATACCAAGTTGCCAGCATCCGTTCCGCCAGATCGACATCGAGTTCACGTCGCCTCAGCAGATCGTTGATCCTGTCGCAGGTGCTGACGGCCGGGCTTTTTTTGATCAGAGCCAGCGCCGACAAGGCGGCGGAAAGCGGCAGCAGGCCATAGTCCAGCAGCCTGAACAGGCCGCGGGCATTCCCGCTGCGCTCCAGCTTCAGCCTTCCCATGAAACCAAGGCCGTTTGAAAGCGATGTCATCCGCTCGATAAGATTTGCCAGTGCCGGTCGGCTTCCATTCAGAGCGTCGCTGCTAATCTGCTTCAACTCCCGGCCGAACCCTTCACCGGGGTAAAGCGGGTACTGGTCGATGAGGCGCCACAGGTTGATTGTTTCCTCATCAGCCTGTGAATGCAGCCCATCTTCGCAGCGTTGGGACCACTCGGCGATGGTTCCCCGCCAGATCGTGTTGCGCGGGGTGATTTCCGGGTCGATAGCCAGCCCGGCTGACTCGAATCCGGCATGAATAAGCTGGCAGACAACCTGTATATTCCTGAGTTGTGACGCTGTTGCTTCACCATGAACCAGCAGAACCTGCAGCGGACTGAAGGGAGAATATTCACAACGCCCGGCGGCGCCTACGGCTATCATCGCCAATTCCGGAAGATGACCGGCCGGCAGCCCTAGTTGAGCGGTTGCCTGAGTGACGACGGCGGCGCTTGTCTGCCTCAGAAAGGACATGCTCATCTGATAGAAAACCGGCGCTGAATGAAACTGTCCAAAGTGGCGATACAGATCACTGTAGAAGGCGACGGTCAATTCTTTTGCCGGAGCCGAGGCGACCTGCTCGATCAGGTTGTTCAGGCGCTCGATGATATTTCGATGCGTGGTGATGGCTTCTTCAAGAACGGTGCACTTCTCCAGGATGACGGATTCGGAGCTGCCGCTGCGATCGGAAGCGGCCAGGTCAAGCAGGGTCTGGCGATATGCGGCGACAAAATCTTCAACCGCCCGCCAGGCAGTGACATCTTCCCCCTTTGCAGATAGCAGGAAATTCATCAGTCTTCAGGACAGTCAAGCACATCCCTGCGTACAAAGAGCTGGATGGCTGCCGATGGCGGCGCTGTCAGCAGCGACGTGACAATCATGACGATCATGACCAGCGGCGCACCGATAAAAGCGGATGACGTGAGTGGAAACAGATGTGAGATAAACGGCAGCCTGTCGCCGGCAATCAGAGGGACAAAGCTGATGACCAGCCCGGACAGCATGCCGCAGATGACGCCGGCGGCATTGGCCCTGGGCCACCAGATGCCGAGCAGGAAGGCCGGGAATATTGTGTTGCCGGCAACTGCAAAGGCAAAGGCGGCCATCTCGGCGATCATTCCCCACGGACGGAAGGCCAGCACCATGACAACAGCGGCAATAATCAGGAAAAAGCCTTTAGCGGCATAGACCTTGTCACGCTCGGATGCGTCCGGACGGATCAGGCGGGGGTAAATATCGAATGAAAATGAAGCCGAGCCGGCCATCAACAGTCCGGCTGATGTTGAAAAAGCGGCGCTCATGCCGCCGGCAACCAGTAGACCGACCGCCCAGAGCGGTAACCCTCCCAGTCCCGCCGCCGTAAGTACGATCATGTCGGCGGCATCGGCGTCTCCCGTGCCGAGTGCCAGGCCGTTCCGTGCTTCAAACAGCCGCGCCAGTACGCCGTAGGCAGGAGCCGACCAGTAGATCAGGGCGATAAAGAACAGACCCCAGACGACTCCCCACCGCGCATCCCGGATCCCCGGGACCATGTAGAAGCGTGAGAGCACGTGCGGCAGCCCGGCGGTCCCGAACATCAGGGTAAAGCAGAGTGCAAACCACTCGAACAGGGAGGTCGCGGCAAATGGCTCCGACCAGTTGATGCCGAACTGCGTCTGAAGTTCACCGATAGCTCTCCCGTAGCCGAACTGGGGCAGTATCCAGAAATAGCCCAGCTTGCGGGTCAGCATCATCAACGGCAGGATAAAGGTGATGATCAGCACGAAATACTGCAGTTTCTGATTACGGGTAACCCCCACTGCTCCGGAGACGACAACGTGTGAAACAAACAGTGCGGTTCCGACCAGAACCGCGGGGATATAGGCGATACCGAACAGCCAGGAAACCAGCAGGGCGATGCCGCGAAACTGGGCGACACAGTAAATTACCGTAATGATGATCGAAATCAGGGCCGCCAGGGTGCGGGCGGCACCGGATTCATACCGGAAGCCGACAAAATCGGGCGCGGTAAATTTACCGAAGCGTCTGATTTGGGTAGCCATCAGCACCAGCAGCAGCACATACCCGCCGGTCCACCCCACGACGTAGGCCATGGCAAAATAACCCTTCAGATAAAACGCGCCGGCCAGGCCGAGGAAACTGGCGGCGCTCATCCAGTTACTGGCGATACCCGCTCCAATGCCGACCCGCCCGGTGTAGCTGCCGCTGATTCGGTATTCCGACGTCTGTCTCCCGCGATGGCGCAGTCCGAAAAGGATAAAGAGCGCAAACATGCCCGCCATAATGCCTAACGGCACTAGCTGTACAATGCCATCTGCCATTTATTCATCCTCCCCTGTGCCCCGTTTAATACGAAAGCGGAGCGATTCCTCGAACGAGTGCTGCGTATGGCGGTCCATCCAGACATTGAACAGCACGCAGAGGATGATGAACCAGAGCGGCAGGAGCTGGCCGCTCAGCCAGAATTGAATCGGCAGATTGAAAAAAGTCAGATCCTTGAGCAGAAGCTCGGAATAGTTTACTTCAAGCCGGTACGCAAAGAGCTGAAATCCGACAATGGCAATCAGCCACCCCGACAGGACAAGTTTGATGACGCGGACCTCACTCCGCATCGTTGCGCCGCACGGCTTGAAAAAACTGGGATACTTGTTTGAAGATGACTCATCCATGATGCCTCCCTGCCCGTAAACCTATGTCTTCCGGTAATGCACGTAATAAATCGGCTGCCCCATATCCAGAAAGCGGCGCATATATTTTGAAACCGGATACCCCTCCAGGGCATGGCGAAATGTATCGGGGGCAAGCTGATTGGCGAATCCGGGCTGAACAGCCATAAACTCCGCAACATCCAGGCCATAGTCGACAAAATCGGTCGCAAAGTAGAAGGCGGCTCCCGGCTGTATAAAACCTGACAGCCAGGCAACAAACTCCGGATTGACCAGACGCCTCTTCCTGTGGCGCAGTTTGGGCCAGGGATCGGGACAGTTTATGACAACCATCCGCAGTGCCGCAGCAGGTATGCACGCGTTGATAAAGCTGCGCGCTTCGGCCCTCAGCACCCGCACATTTTTTAGACCGCTCTTGTCGATCCGTTTGCATGTTTTGATGCAGCCCTTATTGTAGAAATCGAGGGCGATAAAATTCAGATCGGGGTGCAGTTCGGCCATCTGCACGATAAAATCACCCACGCCGCAGCCGATTTCGAGCGCCAGGGGATTGTCATTGCCGAATATTTCGCACCATGACGGGGCCGGGCCATTTTCTTCCCACGGAAGGAAAGTGGGCGATGTGTTGGGGATCAGCATGAACCGTCCTTTGAGTAAATTATGTAACTGTAGCATAACTTGAGGGGTGGCGGGAGGGATTTTTATGGATGAGAACGGTTTGTGATGGCGGCAGTTTGAAGGCGTGATTCTAAACTATTAATTGACATTGTTAAAGATATCAATAGTATCAGCAAAATATCTCTGTTTACTGCCGCCATATTCCAGCAGCTAGAGCCGGCGTTGGATATTTATCCGCTTATTGCCTCTTGCCTGCCGGAGCGTACTTCAGGCTATGATCTGGATAGTTGAAGCAGTCTAACAAGCCGAGGAAACCAAGAAATATCCCAACATGTTTTCAGCACCGGAAGGAAAGCAGTATGAAAACACCCGGCACACATTTTTTCAGACCTTTAGCAGCAGGCTTTGTTGTGTTCATTGTAGCAATTGTTTTCGCCGCGGCTTTGATATGGAATTCGGAAAAACTCCGCATGCAGGCAGAACGTAATAAAGTGGTCAATATTGCTGGTGGCTATGCACATATAATCCAGCAGACTATTGACCGATCCTTGAGCTCTGCATATGCCCTTGCCGCCCTTGTCCGCAAGGGGAATGGAAGTCTTTACGATTTCGATGAGATTGCCCGCGAGATGCTGCCGTTCTATCCGGGAGCAGCTCTGGGGCTGGCCCCCGGTGGCATAGTTAAAAGCATTATACCGCTGGTCGGCAATGAAGGGGCCATCGGCCACGACATGCTGAAGGATCCGGCGCGCTCCAAGGAGTCAATCCTCGCCAAAGAGACCGGTAAACTGACTCTTGCCGGGCCGTTCGAACTGAAACAAGGCGGGATAGGTGCCGTCGCCCGCCTGCCGGTCTATCTTGATAATGATCGGGGACAACGATCCTTCTGGGGATTTACCACAGTATTAATTCGTTTTCCCGAGACTCTCGAACCAGCCGGATTGTCTCATCTGGTAACGCAAGGTTTTCAGTATGAACTCTGGCGCATACACCCGGACACCGGGCAAAAACAGGTTATCTCCGCATCATCGTCATCCCCGTTACTCAAGCCCGTTGATGGGACACTTCAACTCCCAAACGGGTCCTGGACCCTGAGTGTCGCACCCACCAAGGGTTGGGGGGATCCTCTTGGGATTTCATTTAAGATCGCACTGGGACTGACGTTTGGCCTGATGCTGGGCTATATTACGATCCTGATGGCCAAGATGAAGAATCATGAAATGGAACTGGAAAAGCAGATTTTGATACGGACCTCCGCCCTTGAAGCAAAGATTGTCGAGCAAAAGCGGGCTGAAGATGTATTGGTTGCAAGCGAAAAACGTTTTCGCACCTTGGTGAATACTATCCCTGACCTGATTTGGCTTAAAGATGCCGATGGCGTATATTTGTCCTGCAATGCGATGTTTGAATTCTTCTTTGGCGCTAAAGAAGCTGACATTGTCGGCAAAACAGACTACGACTTTGTGAGCAAGGAACAGGCGGACTTCTTTCGAGAAAAGGACCGCAAAGCCATGACAGCGGATCAACCCAGCAGCAACGAAGAGTGGGTTACTTTTGCCGCTGACGGGCATCGCGCCTTGTTATATACGACTAAAACGCCACTGAAAGATGGCGAGGGAAAGCTTGTAGGTGTACTGGGTATCGGCCGCGACATTACCGAATTAAAATCGGCAGTGGAGGCCATGAGTGAGAGCGAGAGGCGGCTTCGGCACGCGCTGGAAGGGACCAACGACGGGTTATGGGACGTACAATTCAAAAGTGGAAGAACATATTTGAGTCCTCGAAGCTGCGAAATCCTGGGCTATCGTGAGGATGAGTTAAACGATTTAATAGAGGTATGGTCCGACCTGGTTCATCCCGATGATCTGCACATCACTAATGAACGGCTACAGGCCCATATTGAGGGTCGGACTGCTATTTTCGAGGTCGAGCAACGGTTGCGGACAAAATCAGGCGACTGGAAATGGATACACACACGCGGGAAAGTGGTCGAACGAGATCTTGACGGCACTCCACTCCGTCTAACAGGAACGCATTCGGATATCACTGACAAAAAAATACTCGAATCCCAACTTCATCAAGCTCAGAAAATGGAATCGATCGGGCAGTTAGCGGGCGGTGTGGCGCACGACTTCAACAACATGCTTGCGGTTATTAAGGGTTACGCAGAACTGGCACTTAAGAAGATGGAACCGTCCCAACCACATTATGGCAAGCTTATTCAAATCCGTACAGCTGCCGAACGCTCCGCCGACCTCACCCGGCAACTGCTGGCCTTTGCCCGTAAGCAGACGATTGCCCCAAAAGTTGTCGACCTGAACGAGACCGTATCGGGAATGCTCAATATGCTGCAACGTCTTATCGGTGAGAATATCAACCTCACCTTGCAGACGTCATCGAATTTATGGCTGGTCAAGGTTGATCCGTCCCAAATAGACCAGATGTTGGTCAATCTCTGCGTCAACGCCCGTCAGGCTATCGAAGATGTGGGCAGGATAGCTATCGAGACCGGAAACAGCGAATTAGACGCAAACTATTGCGCTACTCACCGATATGTCAAACCAGGGGAGTATGTACGGCTTGTCGTTAGCGATGACGGCGGCGGAATGGACAAAGAAACACAGACTCACATCTTTGAACCATTCTTCACCACCAAAGGAGTCGGCCATGGCACCGGTCTTGGACTTGCCACGGTATACGGCATCGTCAAGCAGAATAACGGTTTCATAGATGTCTATAGTGAACCTGGCCAGGGTACAACCTTCACGATCTATCTACCACGCCATATGGGTGAGATTGAACAGACGCCGAAGGAAGGCCAGGCTGAACCGGTCCCTCTCGGTAATGAAACTATCCTGCTGGTGGAAGATGAACCTTCCATTCTGATGATGGCCGCCTTAATACTTGAAGGTCAGGGCTACACGGTGCTAACGGCAGGGACAGCCGGTGAGGCCATTCGCCTCTTCAAGGAGCAGGCCGGCGGAATTCATCTGTTGATTACCGATGTGGTCATGCCGGATATGAACGGCCGTGATCTGGTTAAAGAACTCCAGCCACTCCATCCGCAGCTCAACTGTCTGTTCATGTCGGGATATACGGCCGATGTCATCGCCTCTCACGGTGTACTGGACGAAGGCGTGAATTTTATCCAGAAACCGTTCTCGTTACCCGATTTGGCCACCAAGGTGCGGGAGGTGTTGGATAGTCATAAGAAAAATGGCTGACAGGCAGGATTTATTCAGCTCTGGTACGATAACCTTACGTGTATGAAATCGCATTGGCAAAAAAAAAAGAAATGCACCTGAATGACAGCTATGCTGAGCAGACAGGTGCACATTGTATCAAGAAGTAAATATTGCCGGTAACTAGGCCACGCTTGACCCACAAGCCTTACATCTGCGGGCCTCGATCGGGATTTCCGGGCAGTTTCTGGAAGGAGGTCCGGGAGGTGGCGGTTTGAGCAAAGCCTTGGTCACCAGATAGACTACGAAGGCGATAAAAACAAAATCTATCAGCGTTCCTATCAGATGGCCGTATGCGATAGCGCTTTCGGTTACCTTTCCTTTTGCATCGGTGACAGTCCTTAGAACGAATTTTGCTTCACGCCAGTCTCCCGAAGGGAGAACAAGCCCGATTACCGGCATGAGGAGGTCGTCGACGATCCCGGAAACGACCTTGCCGGTAGCGGCACCGATGACGACACCTACAGCCAGCGCCAATGCATTGGATTTGGTGAGAAAAACCTTGAAATCCTGCAACATGGGCAAGCCCCTCACTCGCAGCTGAAGGACACCCATTTAGGGGAAATTCAAGCCGTTTCATTTTTTTGCCAGTATATCCGACCTGTTTCCGGCCTGAAGAAAAACCTCCGATCAGCACAAATACAGCATTGCGCGCCATCAGGTCCGGAGTATCCCCATGATTGTCTCCTTTAGCACCGAAAGTCGGTACGGTTTCTGGATAAAACCGGCCAGCCCCTTGCCGGCGAACTTCTGGGTGACCTCCTGCTCGTTGTAGCCGCTGGACATCATCACCTTGACATCGGGCTTGAGCTGTCTGAGTTCCCGGAAGCATTGCTCGCCATCCATGTGAGGCATTGTCAGGTCCAGAATAACCAGGGCGATGTCCGGGATGGTTTTGAACACCTCGACCGCTTCTCTGCCGTCATTTGCGGTGATTGCCGAAAAACCCAGCTCCAGAAGCATTTCTTTCCCGATCCCCCGTACGGTCTCCTCGTCATCTACCAGAAGGATCGTGCCGTTCCCCCGCCAGTCATCCCCACCCGATTCGCCGCTGAAGATTTCCGGCGGTCTGTTGGACGCTGGGAACAGCACTTTGAAGGTTGTGCCTTTTCCCGGCTCGCTGTAGACCTTTATGGCTCCTTTGTGACCACGGACGATGCCGAGCACGGCAGCCATGCCCAACCCCCTGCCGGTGAATTTTGTCGTGTAGAACGGGTCGAACAGTTTGGCCATGGTCTCCTTGTTCATACCGCAGCCGGTATCGGCAATCTCCAGATAGACATACAGCCCTGACGAGATGTTCTCATCCAGCCAGACATTTTTCAGGTAGTTCTTGTCGCAGTCCATGCAGCCGGTGGCGATGGCGATGACGCCGCTCTTTTCGCCGATCGCCTCCGAAGCGTTGATGACCAGGTTCATGACGATCTGGCGCATCTGGGTCGCATCCGCTTCCACGGTGGGGAGATGCTGGTGCAGATTGAGACGTAATACCGCCTTCTTTGAAATCGATACTTCAAGCATATGGAGCATATCTTTCAGAAGAGTGTTCAGATCTATATTCTCGACGACAAATTTTCCCTTGCCCGAGTATGCCAGCATCTGCTTGGCGAGATCGGCCGCCCGGGCGGCTGCCTTCTCGATACGGTGCAGATTTTCCGTGGCCGGGGACTCCCTGTTGATTCGCATCAGTGCCAGGTCGGCGTTGCCGATGATGGCCATCAGGATGTTGTTGAAGTCATGGGCAATGCCGCCGGCCAGCACCCCCAGGCTCTCCAGTTTCTGGGCATGCAGAAGCTGGCGTTCAAGCAGGTCCCGCTCCTCCTCCGCACGCTTGCGCTCGGTGACATCACGGCCTATGCCAAGAAACGAGACTTCGCCGTTTCTGGGATCGTGCAGGAGCGAGCCATTGGCCGAATACCAGAGATATGAGCCGTTTTTGTGCAGTACCCGGTATTCGACACCGCTTTGTTTCTCTCCGGTCTCCAGAACAAGTTGCAAAAAGGCGAAACAGCCGGCGACATCATCGGGATGGACAAAGGGCACAAACGGTTTACCAATCGTTTCGGCAAGTTCATATCCGAAGGCATCCGTCCAGTTTGGTGACACATACGTGAAGACTCCCTCCTTTGAAATTGAAAAAACGATGTCATTGGCATTTTCCACGAACAGTCTGAAACGATCCTCACTCTCATTCAATGCCTGCTCCGCCAGCTTGCGCGCGGTGATGTTACGGGTTATTCCGAGCAGGGCAATTATTTCTTCCTGCTCATTGCAAAACGGAACCGCGTGGGTTTCAAGCCAGACATGGCGCCCCTTTAGTCCGATCGTTTCAAATTCGAGTGTTCCGGGAATCCCCTGAAATACCTGCCTGACAAGTGCAAAAAAGGCATCCTTGTAGGGGGATGTGACCAGCGGACAGATACATGTTCCTTTTACCTGTTCAAATGAGTCGGCCTGTATCATCTCCAGCCCGGCCCGGTTCATCATCAACAGGTTGCCGTCGGCATCGAGCATCTTGATGCACTCCGGCTCCGTGTCTATGATTGCCTTCAGGAACCTCTCGCTGCTTGCCAGGGCTTCTCCTCTCTGAACAAGTTTGTTGGCCATGGTATCGAACGACTCCGCCAGCCTGCCAAGTTCGCCCCCTTTGACAAGGTCGTTGACCTTTATCTGATAGTCACCATTGGCAAGGCTTTGGGAAGCCTTTTCCAATACGGCAATACGGGACACTATCGAACGGTTGCCGACAAAAGCGGAAAAAAGCATCGCCAGGACAAGAATACAACTAAAAAACAACAGGTTTTTAAGCAGTTGAGAATTTGCACTTGCAAGGGCCGATTCCACCGGAATCCCTACCCGGACGTACATGTACGGCGTTTGTTCACCCTGCAGGCGCAGCTTCCGGGTAGAAATGATCCGCTCATCCCCGGTGGACATCGCTGTTCCCACCAGGGTGCTTTCATCAGGCGCTTCCTGGACCTTCTTGAACAGTTCGGGATCAGACCGCTTCCCGATAAATTTTTCAGGTTCAACGGCTCTGAACAGAAATACCCCTTTATGATCCAGAAGGGCAAAACTGGCATCGTCGGGCAATTTACTCCGCTCCAGAAATCGTGTGTACTTTTCCAGCGAAAACCCAACGGCTATCACCACGGCAACAACACCATGCTCATCTTTTACGGGGTAACTCAGGTTAAAAGTTGGTCGATTTGTCACTCTGGAAACTACGTATTCGCCGGACGATAGTTGCCCGCTTGCAAGTGCGTTTTTGAAGTACCTTCTGTCCGATATTACAAAGGGAGGGGTTATTGGTAAAGCCGACGCCCAGACCGTCCCCGAACGGTCGGCCACAAAAATGTTTGTAATGTCCGGATTCAATTTGAGGATTTCTCTCAGGAGGGCGGTTACCTTGACGGCATCTTTTCGCTTGATCTCAGGCACCTGTGATAGCGAAACCATGAGCTGCCGGGCAGACGCGACCATACCCTGCTGCTCATAGGCTATTCTTTCAGCCACTATCTGAGTATCCTTCCGGGCAACCGCCAGCGCCTCGTTTCTCTGTTGAAGGCCGGCATTTATAATAATACCCGCGGCCGGAAGAGCCACGATCATGACTATGAGAATCAACAGAAAACGTATCGGTATCCGGGACAACAGGTTCATAATCCAACCCCGTATTTCTGCAGTTTCAGAATAATCACGAATGAACTTCAACTCATATCTTAAAGTAAAATAATCGTTTATCAAGCGTATAAAGTGGAGAAACTTCACAGGCAAGCCTGCAACCGGGTCCGGGTGCATCAGGGTCAGGTAATCATCCGTGAAATCGGATTTCAGTGTTGAGCGTTCCTGTCATACCATGAGCAGCCGGTCAGGTGGTCATTGACCATGCCGGTCGCCTGCATGAAGGCATAGCAGATCGTTGACCCGACAAAGCGGAAGCCGCGCCGCTTCAGCTCCCTGCTCATGGCGTCGGAAAGCTTCGTACTGGCCGGAATTTCGCTCATCGCCTCCCAGCGGTTGCGGATCGGCACTCCTTCCACGAAACTCCAGAGGTAACTGTCGAGAGAGCCGTAGCGGTCCTGCAGTTCCAGCACGGCCCGGGCATTGGTGATGGTCGAGGCGACTTTGAGACGGTTGCGGACAATGCCGGGGTCGGCGAGCAGTCTCACGACGTCTTCATCGGTAAACGCTGAAACCTTGCGAGGGTCGAATCCGGCAAATGCCCGCCGGTACCCCTCCCGTTTCCGCAGGATGGTAAGCCAGGACAGACCGGCCTGGGCCCCCTCCAGGGTCAGCATTTCGAACAGGCGGATGTCGTCATGGAGCGGCACCCCCCATTCATTGTCGTGATAGGCCCGGTAGAGCGGGTCATCGCCGCTCCACGGGCAGCGGATCACATGGTCAACCATCGGTTCCTCCTCTGTTTTCAAGCAGACTGTCCACAATGCTGCGTGAGTTGTACAAAAGTTATTGCTACTCCGACAAGAACGATTACAATATAATCTTTTGTGGCGCATGTTAAGGAGGATTTCCAGTGACTATTACATCATTTATCGCCGTATTCGGCTCCGGGCTGATTGCCGGCATGATCACGCTTGCCATCGCCGGAAAGATCGGTTCGGGTGAGGGCATCAACATGTTCGGCGGGTTCGGCCGACTGATTTCTAAAATATCCGGAGTCATACGCCGGCCACAGCAGCCAGATGGGGAGTATGAGGAAAGCGGAGATGATCCCATGAATGCGGTCGATCCCCGCGAGCAGAGTCTGTACGAATCCACTCAGACGGTAAAGAATATCCTGCTGGTTCTGGCGACAAGTATTCAGCGCACCGATAAGGCGGCCAGCGATTCTTCGCTGATGCTCGGAGGTGTAAAAAGCGCCATTAACACCCTGGAGCTGCCGCCTGACCTGCGCGCCGCCCACTCCCTGCTGATGACGGAGATCGATCGTGTGATTTCAAGCAATGCCGCATTGAAGGGCGAACTTGCCAAGTCACAGAAAGTACTGACGGAACAGCGGCACCAGATCGAGGATCTGCGCACGGCGGTGCGGATCGATGGCTTGACCCGGCTTGCCAATCGCTCCTCTTTTGATGAAAAGCTGAATGAGATGATCACCGTTCACAAACGATACGGCGAACCGTTCTCCCTGCTGATGATCGATCTGGACAACTTCAAGGTTATCAACGATTCGTACGGACACCCGGCCGGCGACCGGATTTTGAAAGGAGTCGCCCTGAAGATCAAGGCTTCGCTGCGGGGCAGTGATTTTCTCGCCCGTTTCGGCGGCGATGAATATGCGGTTATCCTGATCAAGTCCGACGCCGCGGCGGCGACGGAAGTTGCCTGGAAACTGTGCGAAGAGGTGCGGGGAAGCCGGTTTCTTCTCGATGATGTTCACCTCACCACGACACTTTCAATCGGGGTTGCCGAGGCGCGCGGGACCGATTCGGAGGAATCTCTGCTGAAACGGGCCGACGCGGCCCTGTACCGCACGAAGGCAGCCGGACGCAACGGTGTCTCGGTCGCAGACACACCGAAATGATGGGCCGAAACCCAGAGGGAGAATCATAGCCGGTCGGCTCCCATCTAAAGGTGCGTATCCTCAGTATTACACCATATTTTTTGACTTCCCGCCGCCTCCTGTGCTATAAATATCCACTTTTTATCTGAATGTCGGAATCAGGCAATTATTACGCTTCGTTTCTGTAATTTAAAAGACAACTCCACAAGGAGGAACACGATTATGTTCAAAGGAAGCATTGTAGCAATTGTGACGCCATTCAATAACGGCGCGGTTGACGAGCAGAAACTGCGTGAACTGGTGGATTTCCAGATCGACAACGGCACCGATGCCATCGTTGCCTGCGGCACCACCGGCGAGTCGTCCACCCTGGATAACGAAGAGCATCTGAACGTTATCCGGATCGTCTTCGAGCAGGCCAAGGGGCGCGTCCCGGTCATCGCCGGCACCGGCTCCAACTCCACCGCCGAAGCCATCCACCTTACCCGCGAAGCGAAAGAGATGGGCGTGGCCGGCGTGCTGCTGGTGACCCCCTACTACAACAAGCCGACCCAGGAAGGGCTCTACCGCCACTACACAGCCATCGCCGATGCCGTTGACATCCCCCAGATCCTCTACAACGTGCCCGGCCGCACCGGCGTCAACCTGCTCCCCGAGACGGTCGCCCGTCTGGCGCCCCACAGGAACATCGTCGCCATCAAGGAGGCCACCGGCTCCCTGCAGCAGGCCTCGGAGATCATGGCCCTCTGCGGCAATCAGATAGACGTCTTCTCCGGCGACGACTTCATCACCTTCCCGATGATGGCCTGCGGCGCCAAGGGGATCATCTCGGTGCTGGCCAACATCATGCCGAAGGCCGTAGGCGACCTGACCGACGCCTTCTTTGCCGGCGACATGGCCAAAGCCCGTCAGCTGCACCTGGATACCCTGAAGATCAGCAACGCCATGTTCATCGAGAGCAATCCGGTACCGGTGAAGACGGCGCTCGGCCTGATGGGCAAGTGCTCCGACGAGGTGCGCCTGCCGCTGGCGCCGCTGACTGATGGGAACAGGGCGAAGCTGGCAGCGATCATGAAAGAGTACAAGCTCATCTAATTCAGAGACAAGCCAGCCTGAAACAATCGGACAAAGTCTTATTTGCCTCATGATTACCTCGTGATTACCAGGATTTTGAATCTGTAATCTTGAGGTAATCATGAAGTAATCTTGAAGCTGAAAAAGATTTAGAAGTAATCCATATATGTTAACAAAAGAAGAGGTTTACCATGATTAAAGTAGCCGTATGCGGCGCTGCGGGACGGATGGGGCAGCGCATCATCGTTGCCGCAAAGGAAGCGGGCTGTACCATTTCCGGCGCCCTGGAGCGCCCGGGCCATGAACTGGTGGGACAGGACGCCGGACTGATCGCCGGCTGCGGCAGTCTGGGAGTTGCCATTTCCGACGACCTCAACAAGGTGGTGGAAGGGTGCGACGTGCTGATCGATTTCACCACCCCGAAGGTGTCGCTCAAGAACCTCGAAGTATGCGCCCTCAAGAAAAAATCGATCGTCATCGGCTCCACCGGCTTCACCCCCGAGGAGCGGCTTCTCGCGGCCGAACTGGCCAAAGATATCCCGGCGGTGCTGGCCCCCAACATGTCGGTCGGCGTCAACGTCTGCTTCAAGGTATTAAAAGATGTCGCAAAAACCCTCGGCGATGATTTTGACGTCGAGATTGTAGAACTGCACCACAACAAGAAAAAAGACTCACCGTCAGGAACTGCCGTGCGCATGGGCGAGGTCGTTGCTGAAGCGCTGGGACGGGACTACAACAAGGTGGCCAACTATCACCGCGAGGGGATCTGCGGCGAGCGGACGAAGGAAGAGATCGGCATGCAGACCGTTCGCGGCGGCGACATCATCGGCGAGCACACCGTCTACTTCATCGGCATGGGAGAGCGCATCGAGATCTCCCACCGCGCCATGACCCGCGACATGTTCTCGCGCGGTTCCGTGCGTGCCGCCAAGTGGGTGGTGGGGAAGGCTCCGGGGCTTTACGACATGCAGGATGTTCTAGGACTCAAATAAATAAAAATGGGCGGCTTTGGCCGCCCTAACTTTATACACAAACGAAACCGGAGGATTCACGAAGCAATGGCAAAAATCAATGACAATTATCTGAAACTCAAAGCTGGTTACCTCTTCCCCGAAATCGGCCGCCGCGTGCGCGCCTTCGCCGAAGCCAACCCGGCCGCCAAGGTCATCCGTCTGGGCATCGGCGACGTTACCCGCCCGCTGGCACCGGCCGTATTGAAGGCATTCCACGCCGCCGTGGACGACCTGGGCACCACCGACCAGTTCGCCGGCTACGGCCCGGAGCAGGGGTACGACTGGCTGATCAACTCCATCATCGAGAAATCCTACAAGCCGCTGGGTGTGTCGCTGAAGACCGAAGAGATGTTCATCTCCGACGGCTCCAAGTGCGACTGCGCCAACATCCTGGACATCTTCGCCCTGGACAACGTGGTTGCCATCGGCGACCCGGTCTACCCGGTCTACAACGACACCAACGTCATGATCGGCCGCACTGGCGAGGCGGACGAGAAGCGGTACTATAAGAACATCGTCTACATGCCGTGCAACGAGGCCAACAATTTCATCCCGGCCCTGCCGACGCAGAAGGTGGACATCATCTATCTCTGCTTCCCCAACAACCCGACCGGCACCGTGGCCAGCAAGGCCGAGCTGAAGAAGTGGGTCGACTACGCCAACGCCAACGACGCGGTGATCTTCTTCGACGCCGCCTACGAGGCGTTCATCACCAACCCCGACATCCCTCACTCCATCTACGAGATCGAAGGGGCCAAGAAGTGCGCCATCGAGTTCCGTTCCTTTTCCAAGACCGCCGGCTTCACCGGCGTCCGTTGCGGCCTGGTGGTCGTACCGGAGGAGGTCATGGGCACCACGACGACCGGCGAAAAGTACAGCTTCAACAAGCTCTGGCTGCGCCGCACCACCACCAAGTTCAACGGCGCCTCCTACCCGGTCCAGCGCGCCGCCGCCGCGGTCTACTCCGACGAGGGGTGGAAAGAGACCAAGGAGATCATCGACTATTACATGGAGAACGCCCGCATCATCCGTGAAGGGCTGAAAGAGGCCGGCGTCACCTGTTACGGCGGCGTGGATGCCCCCTACATCTGGCTAAAGACCCCGGGCGGGATGAGCAGTTGGGAGTTCTTCGACAAGCTCCTGACGGAATGCAACGTGG
>DATNCC010000126.1:0-8551 GCA_035571735.1 Dongiaceae bacterium
GTATTGGAGGTATTGGGGGAAGGCGGAGCGGGACGGGGATGGTTATCACCTCTTGCCGTGTCATTGTCTGGATGTTGCGGCGGTGGCGGCAGTGTGGTGGGATGCCAGCCCGGCTATTCGCCATGGGTTCAGGCTGCACAATGAATTACCTGAAGAACAGTTGCGTGCTTGGGTTCTCTTCTTCATTGCTTTACATGATTATGGAAAATTTGATGTTCGGTTTCAACTACGGGTTATGCCGCTTTGGAGGTCGCTTTACCCAAGTGCGAACGAATATCAGCCCGTTCCGAGTATTCAAGAATGCAAAATCTATTATCATGGTGAAGGTGGTCTTTCCTGGTTTATGCAAGACCATGCGTCAGAGTTGAGCAGAACAGTTTCGCAGGAGGCTATCGGCTGGGATTTCCTTGACCAGATGGAAAGTTCTTCCGGTTCATGGGATGTATGGAAACCCTGGATTGAAGCAGTAACCGGCCATCACGGTCATGTCAGATCTGCCGATTATGTACCTGAAACTTCTCTCCCTTCGACATGCGACAAGCGTTTGGCAGATGTTGATCGCTTGGCCAGGAGCGAATGGTTGCATGCGGTTGAATCCCTTTTCCTCTCGCCGGTCGGAATTTCTCTTGCCGACTCTCCGCCGGTATTTTCGCCACTCATGGCCGGTTTTTGCTCTGTTGCCGATTGGCTTGGTTCACGCTGTGATAACGAGAATTTCTGTTTTTGCCGGGAAGAACTGGATCTGCAGACATATTTCGAGGGCCGCTACGTTGTTGACGCGCCGAGGACTTTGCAGCTTGCCGGTGTCGTTGGACAACCGAAACCCTACGCGGGCGTCAGAGTGTTACTCGACAAAAAAGACAAGCCACGATCACTGCAAACGCTGGTAGATGACTTGCCACTGAAGACTGGCCTTACTCTGGTGGAAGCTCCCACTGGCAGCGGAAAAACGGAAACTGCGCTGGCCTATGCCTGGCGGCTTGTTGCGTCAGGTCTGGCCGATTCCATAGTTTTTGCCCTGCCGACGCAAGCCACGGCCAATGCCATGCTTGGGAGGTTGGAACGAATCGCTCCTATTCTGTTCGCAGATAAGCCGAATCTTTTGCTGGCCCATGGTTTAGCCCGTTTCAATGATGCCTTCACAAAAATTAAACATGGCCCCATAGATGGGTTTGACTCCCAAGAGGATGGCTGGGTGCAGTGCAGTCAGTGGCTTGCGGAAAGTCGGAAAAGGGTTTTCCTCGGACAAATCGGTGTCTGTACCGTGGATCAGGTGCTGGTGTCGGTGTTGCCGGTGAAACATCGCTTTGTACGTGGTTTCGGGGTTGGGCGAAGTGTGTTGATCGTGGATGAAGTCCATGCCTACGATGCCTACATGTATGGCCTGCTGGAAGAGGTGCTGCGGCAGCAGAAAGCCTCGGGAGGCTCTGCAATCCTCCTGTCGGCAACTCTACCGGAGTGTCAGCGCAGGCAACTTTGCTCTGCCTGGGGAATCAAACCAGGGCAACAGGAGGGGATAGCACCGTATCCGCTGATTACTTGGACGGACGGAACTAAGCCACTTTTCCATGAACTTGATCCTAGGCAGTTACCGGAAAATGTAACGGTCAAAGTGGAGCCAATCCGCATTGACAGCTTGCTACCCGATGAATCCTTACTCCGCCGAATTGTTGCTGCAGCTGAGGCCGGGGCGCAGGTGGCGGTTGTCTGCAATCTGGTGAATCTGGCGCAAGGGCTTGTCCGCACATTGCGAGGCATGACCGGTTTGCCGATTGACCTGTTCCATGCCCGTTACTGTTATAGCCATCGTCAGGAAAAAGAGCTGGATGTCATTGACCGGTTTGGTCTTGGTGGAGATCGTGAAGCTGGAAGAATCCTGGTGGCGACGCAAGTTGTTGAGCAATCGCTGGATATTGATTTTGACTGGCTCATCACCCAGCTCTGCCCGGTAGACCTCCTGTTTCAGCGGATGGGGCGACTGCACCGTCATCAGCGACCGGGCAAGCGTCCGGCTGGTTTTGAAGAGCCGCTTTGTACGGTGCTGTTACCAGAGGGGGATGATTTCGGTTTGCACGGGGTTATCTATGCCAACACCCGTGTTCTCTGGCGAACAGCTGAAAAACTGGTTGCTGCACCCGCTGGAAAAATTGTTTTCCCCAAGGCGTACCGTGACTGGATCGAGTCGGTCTATCATGAAGTTGGCTGGGAGAATGAGCCGGTGGCAGTGACCGAGGGTTACGAAAAATTCAAATATGAAATAGAGGAGATCAAGCGCTACAAGGCAAGGTATATGGTAGATACGGCAATGAACCCGTTCAATGATACCGATGACAAGGTTCTTGCCGTCACGAGGGACGGTGATATGAATCTTTCCGTAGTGCCGTTCTGTCGTACGGCGCATGGACGAATGCTGATGGATGGAACTGTATTCGAGACGCTGGGCGAAAACGGGCAACTTGAGGCGCTGACATTGAACAGTGTCGGCGTACCGAAATCATGGAAGTACGATCTTGAAAATCCACACGAAGGGAGGTTCTGGCTTGAGATGGAGCAGGAGGGTGACGGTTACCGGGGTGTGTCGAAAGGTGTGACCTTTCGCTATCACAAAGACATGGGACTGGAGAGAGATAAATGAATCTTTTGATCGATCAGTGGATACCGGTCCGGCCGCTGGAGAGCGGCGGAGCGGTCAAAATCTCTCAGCGCGAACTGCTGTGCGGAGAGGGGAAGTGGGAGCTATGCCTTCCACGGGATGACATGGAGCTTGCGGCGATGCAGTTGTTGATCTGCATTACCCAGGCGCTTTTTGCACCGAAAGACGGCAAGGAGTTGCAGACCCGTATTTCAAGGCCGATTACAGCTGAAGAATATGAAGCAGCTACTCGGAACTTTGCCGACTGGTTTTGTGTTGATCATCCGAAGCAGCCATTCATGCAGGTTCGTGGGGTGGCTGCCAAAGAACTAACGCCGATGGATAAATTGTTGGCGGGGGTGACAGGTGCAACTAACAGCTGCTTTGTAAACGAATCCGGGTTAGCAGATGGCTTGTGCGGCGGTTGCGCGGCGATTGTTCTGTTTAATCAAGCATCGTGCGCACCGAGTTTTGGTGGCGGTTTCAAGGCCGGATTACGCGGCAGCGCACCCATTACAACTCTGGCTCAAGGCGATCATCTGCGGCGGACTGTCTGGCTCAATGTGCTGCATGAAGAGGAACTGGTGTTGAATTTCCCTTGGCACAGGGATACAGCACAGCAAAGTCCTACCTGGATAGAACCGCTGAAAGCCGGAGAAACTATTCCTGCGCAGAGAATCGGTGTTGTCCGTGGTTTGTTATGGCAACCGGCGCATATTGAGCTGCTGCCACCGGTGGCGGCGGAGTCATGTTCATGCTGTGGGTACCGAACCGACAAAGCATACATCGCATTCAATAAGGCAAAATTCAGCTACACGGTTTCCGGAACATGGCCCCATCCCCATTCACCCCGCATTATGACGAGTAAGAAAGGTGAGATGGAAGAAAAGTTTGCTGCCTTTACCACATCAGCACCTGCCTGGACTCAACTAAGTCGCTTTGTAGTGCAGCAACAGATTGATACGACCAACACCGACGGCCAGCAACCGGCTGCGGTCATTATGCAAGCTAGAAAGATTCTTCCGACACAACTGCAAAAGTTCCATCTTTTGATTGGTGGGTATCGAAACAATCAGGCATCGGTTCTTGAACGACGCCATGAAGTATTTACCTTGAATCACGGGTGGGACAAGCATTCGGGAGTTATCGGCGAACTGGTTACAATGGGGCGTGGCTATCGGGAGGCACTTTACAAAGGGCTTTCAGTATTCGTTGGTGGCATTAAGAGCGATAAGGCAGTGAAAGGGGCCGGCGTGAAAGTAAATCAAGCTGCGGAAGCCCAATTCTACCGCCGATCCGAGCCGACCATTGAAGATACTTTGGCAAAAATGGATTTTGCCGATCCGGTCCCGGAGTTGACGAGAATGCGTACCTCCTTGAAGTCGATAACCACCGACCTCTTCAATGAGGCGACACGCCCTTATCTGAATGATCCGCAATTGATCAAAACGCTGGCGGTTGCCCGTCGAACGCTCTTCAAGCATTTGAATAATCTGGAACCACAACTGAATAAAGGAGGGGACAATGGAACAGCAGAGACTCCCTGATTTCATGGCGCTCTATCATGCCTGGGAGCAGTTGAAAAATGGGCCAAAAGCTGAATTGCGACGGGTCGCCAAGCCCGAAGAGCTGCTTGAGGTGCCGACCTTTTATCGCCTGTTCAGCGGGAAAGCCCATGCCGAATGGGAGAAACAGGCATACCAGCGGCTGATTTTCTGTTTGCCGTACATCAGGCACACCAACGATTCCGTCGGGCTGGGCAAAGCGCTGACCAGAGGGAAAAGTGTCAGTGAAAAACGACTGTTTCAAGTGGTTCGTTCGGATGCTCCCAACGACATGATTCAACTGCGCCGCATTGTGCAGATGGTGGAACCGTCCGTCAACTGGAGCTTGGCGGCGAAAACCCTCTGGTACTGGAACGACCGCAGCAAGCGTGATCTTCTGGAAGATTATTTTCTCAATCAACCCAAGTAATCAAAACTAAAATACGAAAGGAATTAGCCATGAAAAAGAATTTTATCAATTTTCACATCCTCATTTCCCACAGTCCTTCCTGTCTAAACCGTGACGATATGAACATGCAGAAGTCGGCCATCTTCGGCGGCAAGCGGCGGGTGCGTGTCTCCAGCCAGAGCTTGAAGCGGACCATGCGCAAGAGCAAGTATCATGCTGACAATCTTGGCGAGGCGACCATCAGGACCAAGCATCTTGGCGACTTGAAAGCTTATCTTGTCGAGCGTCTCGCAGAGCGGTTCGATGCGGAGTTGATTGGTAAAACATTGTCGCTTCTTACACACAAGGACAAGGATAAAAATGCCGAGATACCTGTTGAAGGTGATGCTGTTGCTCCTTGGGCGGTTGAGGAGTTTGCCTGGTTCTGCGAACAAGTGAAAAAGAGTGAGGAGCAAAAGCTGGATGACAAGGTTTTTCAAAAACAGATGAAAGATCAGATTGAAGCCATGCGTCAAGCGCTGGCAAAAGGGCTTGATATAGCGCTTTCCGGACGGATGGCAACATCAGGGCTATTGAGCGAGCTTGGTAAAGTTGACGGTGCTCTTGCTGTTGCTCATGCCATTACCACTCATACTGTTGACGCAGATATTGACTGGTTTACTGCTGTTGATGATCTTCAGAAGCTGGGTTCTGGTCATTTGGATACCCAGGAGTTTTCAAGCGGCGTTTTCTACCGTTATGCCAGTCTCAATGTTGATCAGTTGCAGAAGAATCTGGGTAACGCACCGCGCGAAAAGGCGCTGGAAATCGCCGCCCATGTGCTGCATCTGATGGCGACGGTAGTTCCTTCAGCCAAGCAGCAGAGCTTTGCCGCCCACAATCTTGCCGATCTGGCGATGGTGTCGTTTTCCGATTTGCCGATCTCTCTTGCAAATGCCTTTGAAGAGCCGGTCAAGGCATCGTCAGGGTTTCTAAAGCCGTCAATCAAGGCGATGCAGGAGTACCGGCAGGCAGTCCATTCCGGATATGGCCTTGATGAACGATGCGCACAGTTTGCGCTCTTTGCCGAAGTTCCCGAAGGGGTAAAAGCGGCAAAGACGTTGGACGAGCTGAAGTCATGGGTGCGAAACAACGGAGAGGGGTAAGCCATGGGAGACTATCTCATTCTCAAGCTTCACGGCCCCATGCAGGCGTGGGGTGAGCATACGTTTGAGGGGTTGCGACCGTCGGCAAACTTTCCGACACGCAGCGCTCTGCTCGGACTTCTCGGTGCTTGTCTCGGTATTGGCCGTAATGAGCGGGATCGTTTACAGTCTTTGGCTGATAGCGTCGGTATGGCAGTAAGGGTCGATGAACGCAGCGTTCCCCGTCGGAATGGATCGGTACACCCGGTGCGCATGGTAAAAATGACCGATTACCATACGGTTAAAGATGCTCGCGAGGATTACAGCGGACTGAAAAGCCATGAAACCATCCAGACGTGGCGGGAATACCTCTATGACGCCGAATTTACCGTAACGCTCTGGTGTCGTGCCGATGCCGTAATGTCGCTTGCCGACCTGGAAAAAGCGGTTCAGCAGCCACTCTTTACGCCATATTTGGGGCGGCGCAGTTGCCCCCTTACTAGACCGTTGTTTCATGCACGTGTAACGGCAAACGGTGTAGTGGAGGCATTGCAGACGGTTGCACCGCAGGGCGGCACGATCTACAGCGAGGAAAAAATCAGCGACACGATGAAGCGGGTTCGTGATGTGCCGTTGATCCAGCAACCGCGCCAGTTTGCCGGGCGTAACCTCTATGTTCTGGGAGGTGGCCATGTATCTGAGTAAAATCATGATCAGCGGTTCAGCATGCCGCAACCCCTATGAGAGACATCGAGCACTGTGGAAGCTGTTTCCTGAAAATGCGGAGGCTGAGCGGGATTTCCTCTTCCGTGTCGGGCAGTCGGAGCGCAACAGTGCGGAGGTTTTGCTGCAGTCCCTGCGCAAACCGGAGTTATCTATTGAAACGGCAAGAATACTGGGGTGCAAAGAGTATCCGCTGACACTGCAAGAAGGACAGCGGTTACGCTTTTTCCTGATCGCCAATCCGATCAAAATGATCAACGACGAAGGCGGCAGGAATAATTCCTCTGGCGAACCCAAAAAGTGCCGGGTCCCGCTCGTAAAAGAGGAAGAGCAGCGAGCATGGATCGAGCGGAAGTTTCACGATGTTGCTCAGTTGGAAAATCTTGTCATCGACCCGGTATTTCCGCTTCGTTTCAGGAAGTGCAAAGAAAATCGTGCCGGAAAGATTCAGCAGGTCAGTTATCAGGGATCACTTTCCATTCAAGATCCGATAGTCAT
Organism: Dongiaceae bacterium; assembly: GCA_035571735.1. Lineage (GTDB taxonomy): Bacteria > Desulfobacterota > Desulfuromonadia > Geobacterales > Pseudopelobacteraceae > JACRCG01. The sequence goes on from DATNCC010000126.1 coordinate 6,931, forward strand.
GACGAACCTGATAAAAACCGGCATCGGCCCAGCCAAGGCCTTCGGTTGCGGGTTGCTGTCATTGGCGCGAACTTGAATCAAAGGCGGGCGGCCACATGGGGCCGCCCCTACGGAATCGGGTGCAAAACCAAGCGGGCGCGGCGAGCAGTACCCCTACGGATCAGGCATGAATGTAACCCGTGACATATTGTCACAGGTTGCCTTGCCCGCCCGTTCAGGAGAACATCAGGTCGGCAAGTTTCGGAAAGTCACGCTGGAATTGCTCAGGAGTTATCTTGCGGAAAATAACGTCGATAAAGGCCAGCTCTCCATTTTCATCCACGAGGACGTTATTTTGCCCTGGATCAGAAAAGTAATAAGCCCGGTCGGGCGACAGCCAAATTTCGTTGTCTGGGTCAAGGAGCCTGAATTCCCGTTCTTCAAGCGCAGTACGTATTTGTACCGGGAATGCCAGCACTTTCGGTCTGGTAACAACAAACGCCTGAAGCAGGAGTGGCTTTACACCGCGAGGAGTCGTGACCATGCCAATTATTTCGAGAGTTGTATCGGGGAAGTATTCTGAGGATTTGATCAGACGGTCGGCGAAAGCCGCCATGTCGTCTCGGTGGTAGGTTAGTTCGTTCATCTTGATAGCCCAGATCAGGCCATCAGAGTCTTGTTCGAAGCAGACTCGGTTTTCGCCGCCGCGAATTTTACCGTCCCGGCGCCATTTCTCAAGGAATTCCTGTTCAGGGATTATCTGCTTCTTGTTTTGCGTTGCCCACTCAAGGGCTTTGCGGTCTTGTCGTTTCCGGTGTGCTCCAGGATGAACCGCGTTTGGGCAATCGCCTGTTCCAAGGTAATCTTGGAGACTCTGGATTGACTGTCTAATCGTTTCGATTGCGCCTGTTTGCAGGTCGAATTTATGACCGGTTTGATGTATGCCATTGTCTTTACCTCCTTCCATGGATTTAATATAGTGTATTTGCAGTGGGTTGCAAAGATTAATTTCCAGGACGCTGGAGGTACAGAAAACTTTCTGACTGAGGTATTTATGACCGAACCGATACTCCCCCCTTTGAAGCCACTCCCCATCAAGGACCGTATTTCGGTGGTCTACGTGGAGCGGAGCAATCTCGATGTTATTGACGGCGCCTTCGTGGTGGTGGATGTCACCGGCGTCCGCACCCATATCCCCATCGGTACGGTGGCCTGCCTGATGCTGGAGCCTGGGGCGCGGGTTTCCCATGCTGCGGTGGTGCTGGCGGCGCGGGTGGGGTGTCTCTTGGTCTGGATCGGCGAGGCCGGAGTGCGGCTTTATGCGGCGGGGCAGCCGGGCGGGGCGCGGTCGGACCGCTTGCTTTATCAAGCGAAACTTGCTCTTGATGACTCGGCGCGGCTCAAGGTGGTGCGCAAGATGTATGCCCTCCGCTTCAGGGAGGAGCCGCCGGAGCGGCGCAGCGTGGAGCAGCTGCGCGGCATCGAGGGGGTGCGGGTGCGCAAGATGTACGACCTCCTGGCGAAGCAGCACGGCGTGGTCTGGAAAAACCGAAACTACGATCACACCGAGTGGGGGAGCGGCGACGTGCCCAATCGCTGTCTGTCGTCGGCCACTGCCTGTATCTACGGCATCTGCGAAGCG
>DATNCC010000127.1:0-3674 GCA_035571735.1 Dongiaceae bacterium
CTTTCTGATTGAAAAGGTTTTCAAAGGCTTTTCAACGGCCCAGAAACTGGACAAGCTCGGCATGCGGGGTTCCGACACCTGCGAGCTGGTGTTCGAGGATTGCGAGGTGCCGGCGGAAAACGTGGTGGGCAAGCTGGGGGAAGGGGTGAAGATCCTGATGAGCGGCCTGGATTACGAGCGGGCAGTACTTGCCGCCGGTCCACTGGGGATCATGCGGGCCTGCCTGGATGTGGTCATTCCGTATATCCATGAGCGGAGGCAGTTCGGCAAGGCGATCGGCGAGTTCCAGCTGATGCAGGGGAAGATCGCCGACATGTACAGCACCATGAACGCCTGCCGGGCTTACGTCTACGCCGTTGCCAATGCTTGCAACGGCAGGAATGCGATCCGGAAGGACGCCGCCGGTGCCATACTCTATGCGGCGGAAAAGGCCACCTGGATGGCTCTGGAGGCGATCCAGATCCTGGGCGGAAACGGCTACATCAACGAGTATCCGACCGGGCGTCTGTTGCGTGATGCCAAGCTTTACGAAATCGGCGCCGGTACCAGCGAGATCAGGAGGATGCTGATTGGCCGGGAACTGTTCAACGAAACTGGCTGAGAACGGCGACTTTTCCGCCCTGGCGGCGTCAGTCAGCGGAATCGACTTGTGCGACGTAGCGCTGCTACGTCTCCGCGTGATTCCTCGATTTCCTTGCCAGAACGAAAAATTCACCGTTCTGCAACCACGATTAAGGATTAGCTTATGACCATACTAAAGAGCTCCATCAGCATCGACTCCGAAGAGTTCCGGCGGAATGCCGAACTCATGGGCTCGCTGGTGGCGGATCTGCGCGACAAGGCGTCCGTCATCACTCTGGGCGGCGATGAAAAGGCACGCAAAAAGCATCTGGAGCGGGGCAAGCTCCTGCCGCGGGAGCGGATCCGGCAGCTGCTCGACATCGGCTCACCCTTCCTTGAGCTGTCCCAGTTCGCGGCCTGGGGGATGTATGGCGGTGAGGTGCCGGCAGCCGGCGTCATCACCGGCATAGGGCGGGTCAGGGGCCAGGAGTGCGTTATCATCGCCAACGACGCCACGGTGAAGGGGGGGACCTATTATCCGGTCACCGTCAAAAAGCATCTTCGTGCCCAGGAGATAGCCAGGGAGAACAATCTGCCCTGCATCTACCTGGTAGATTCAGGAGGCGCCTTCCTGCCGCTCCAGGATGAGGTTTTTCCAGACCGGGACCATTTCGGCCGCATCTTTTACAACCAGGCCACCATGTCGGGACAGGGTATTCCCCAGATTGCCGTGGTCATGGGGTCCTGCACGGCCGGCGGGGCCTATGTGCCGGCCATGTCCGACGAGAGCATCATCGTCAGAAACCAGGGGACGATTTTCCTGGCCGGTCCTCCGCTGGTAAAGGCTGCCACCGGTGAAGTCGTCAGCGCCGAGGATCTTGGGGGCGCCGACGTGCATTGCCGGACTTCAGGCGTTACCGACCATTATGCCGCTGATGACGGTCATGCCCTGGCCATCGCCCGCCGAATCGTGGGCAACCTGAACCGGGTCAAGAGGCCGCCGCTGTCGCTGCGCGAACCGGAGGCGCCGCGGTACGATGCAGCGGAGATGTACGGCATCATTCCCACGGACACGCGCAAGCCATACGATGTGCGCGAGATCATCGCCAGGATAGTCGACGGATCCGGGTTCGACGAATTCAAGCAGCTCTACGGTACGACCCTGGTCTGCGGGTTCGCCCACATCTGGGGGTACCCGGTCGGCATAGTCGCCAACAACGGCATCCTCTTCTCAGAGTCGGCCCTGAAAGGGACCCACTTCATAGAACTCTGCTGCCAGCGCGGCATTCCGCTGATCTTTCTGCAGAACATCTCCGGATTCATGGTCGGCAGCAAGTACGAGGCGGGCGGCATCGCCAGGGACGGCGCCAAGATGGTCACTGCGGTGGCCTGCGCCGCAGTCCCGAAATTCACGGTCCTGATCGGCGGCAGTTTCGGAGCCGGTAACTACGGCATGTGCGGCCGGGCCTACGGGCCGCGTTTCCTCTGGATGTGGCCCAATGCGCGGATCTCGGTCATGGGGGGCGAGCAGGCTGCCAGCGTGCTGGCCCAGGTCAAGAGGGACGGGATGGAGCTGCGCGGCGAAAGCTGGAGCGCCGAAGAGGAGAACGCTTTCAAGGCGCCGATCCGTGACCAGTACGAGACCCAGGGGCATCCCTACTATGCCAGCGCCCGCCTCTGGGACGACGGCATCATCGACCCGGCCGATACCCGGATGGTTCTGGGACTGGCTATCTCCGCAGCGATGAATGCGCCGCAGGAAAAGACCAGTTTCGGCGTGTTCCGCATGTGACGAATCCGACAAAAGTCCATCTGCGGCGTTATGCTCGTCGCGGAACGCTCAACGTACGGTCGTACGCCTCGCGTCCCGCTTCTCGCAAGCCTTGCAGCTGGAGCTTTTCTCGAATCCGGTAGGAAAAATCAAATAGAGGATAGTTTTAATGTCCGGACCGACAATTCTTACGACTATCGACGAACGGGGCATTGCCACCCTGACCATGAACCGTCCCGAGCTGCACAATGCCTTCGACGACATCCTGATCGACGAACTCACCGACGAACTCAAGCTTCTTGCGGTCGATAGCCGGGTGCGCGTCGTTTGCCTTGCGGGCAGCGGTAAAAGTTTTTCCGCCGGAGCAGATCTTGGCTGGATGCGCCGCATGGCCACCTACACCCGGGAGCAGAACCTGGCCGATGCCATGGCCCTTGCCGGACTGATGGAAACCCTGAACGGTCTGAACAAGCCGTCTATCGCCCTGGTCCATGGCGCGGCCTATGGCGGAGGAGTGGGGCTGGTAGCCTGCTGCGATATGGCGATTGCCGTGAAGCACGCCGGTTTCTGTCTTTCCGAAGTCAGGCTCGGCCTGATACCGTCGGTTATCTCTCCCTATGTGATTGCTGCCATCGGGGAACGGGCCTGCCGGCGCTATTTTCAGAGCGCCGAGCTCTTCGATGCCATGGAAGCATTCCGTCTGGGACTCGTACACGAGGTGGTGGAGGATGCCGATGCCTTGCAGGCGCGGGGGGCGCAGTTGAGCGCGCAGCTTTTGCAGAACGGCCCAGGCGCCATGGCCGAGGCCAAGCGGTTGATCGCGGCGGTCTCCGGTCATCCGCTGGACGATGCACTGATAGTCGATACCGCCACACGGATTGCCGACCGGCGGGTTTCTGCGGAAGGGCAGGAGGGACTGTCGGCCTTTCTGGAGAAGCGCAAGCCAGGGTGGGTCAAGGGGTGACCATGGCTGAGCGGAGGTTACCACCGGGCTTTTTCCTGATGGCCGGAGAAAACTTTTTTCAGCCGACCGAGGCGACTATTGGTCCCTGGTCTGCCGATCTCCAGCATGGCGGACCTCCGTGCGCTCTACTGGCCTATGCCCTGCGCACTTTTCCCGGACCGGAAGATTTCCAGGTCGCACGCCTGACCATCGAATTTCTGGGGCCGGTGCCGGTGAAACCTTGTGAGATCAGGGTAACCAGAATCAGGGGGGGTAAAAGGATCGAACTGCTCCGGGGAGAATATCTGGTCGATGGAAAGTGTTGTCTGCTCGCCAGTGCCTGGCGTTTGCAGCGGGAAAACGGCGTAACGAGCAGTATTGCCGATGATTTCCGGATCC
>DATNCC010000128.1:0-15837 GCA_035571735.1 Dongiaceae bacterium
AGGTCTACTTCGGCCGGCAGGAAATATTTCGGGTCGATCCGGATGACGACCTTGCCGCTCGCGGTATCGATCCCCTGTTCATCGACGCCGCTCCCCCGCCACTCCAGCGGCATGCCGAGGCGCGCGAAGACCTTTTCGGCAAAGGTACGCACCAAGTAGGTCTCGCCGGTGGCGATGACGTAATCTTCCGCCCGTTCCTGCTGCAGCATCCGCCACATCGCTTCGACGTAATCGCCGGCAAAGCCCCAGTCGCGCCTGGCGTCGATGTTGCCGAGGTAGAGGCATTCCTGCATTCCCAGTTTGATCCGGGCGGCGGCACGGGTGATCTTGCGGGTAACGAAGGTCTCGCCGCGCCGGGGCGATTCGTGGTTGAAGAGGATGCCGTTGGAGGCATGCATGCCGTAGCTTTCGCGATAGTTCACGGTGATGTAGAAGGCATATGCCTTGGCACAGGCGTAGGGAGAGCGGGGATAGAAGGGAGTTGTCTCCTTCTGGGGGGTCTCGACCACCTTGCCGTACAGTTCGGAGGAAGATGCCTGATAAAACCGGGTGTTCAGGCCGGTTTCACGGATCCCTTCCAGAATGCGCACCGCCCCAAGGGCATCGACTTCACCGGTGTATTCCGGGACGTCGAAGGAGACCCGGACGTGGCTCTGGGCGCCGAGGTTGTAGATTTCCTCCGGCTGGATGTTGCGCAGCAGCATGTTGATCGAGCTGGCATCGTTCAGGTCACCGTAGTGCAGGAACAGGCGTACATCCTTTTCGTGCGGGTCGCGATAGATGTGATCGATGCGGCCGGTGTTGAAGGATGAGGAGCGGCGCACCATGCCATGGACTTCATACCCCTTGGCGAGGAGCAGTTCCGCCAGATAGGAGCCGTCCTGGCCGGTGATGCCGGTAATAAGCGCTTTTTTCATCGTGGTTTCCTCCGAAATCAACCCCCCTCAATCCCCCCTTATCAGGGGGGAAGCTTTTAAGCCTCCCTTGATAAGGGGAGGTTTGGAGGGGTTTGTTTTATTTTCCCAGCAGCGGGCTCATGACCTGATAGGTCAGGTAAGACACAAGCGCCGAGGCGGGAATGGTAAGAATCCAGGCTACCAGAATCCGCTTGGCGACATTCCAGTTGACGGCGGTCAGGCGCTTGGAGAGCCCGACTCCCAGGATAGTCGAGGTAATGACATGGGTGGTGCTGGTCGGCATGCCGAAGGCCGAGGCCCCCAGGATTACTCCGGCCGAAGCGGTCTCCACGCAAAAGCCATGCACCGGCTGCAGCTTGACAAAGTCGCGACCGACCGTCTTCATGATCCGCCAGCCGCCGGCAGCGGTACCAAGCGCCATGGCGGTCGCACATGCCACCATGACCTCCCAGGGTACGGCAAAGGTTTTCAGGGTTCCGTAGCTGACCAGGGCCAGGGTGATTACCCCCATCGATTTCTGCGCATCTGCGGTTCCGTGGGAAAACGCCATAAGGGCTGCCGAAAACACCTGCATCCGGCGGAAATTCTTGTTGAGCCCGCTCGGTGCATTGTTACGGAAGAGCCGGTAAATGATGATCATAAAAATAAATCCTATCGCCGTTCCCAGGATCGGTGAGAGGATCAACGCCATGACGATTTTGTTCAGACCGGCCCACTTGATGGCGCCGAGGCCGGCATGGGCAAACACCGCCCCGATGATACCGCCGATGATGGCATGGGATGATGACGATGGAAGGCCAAAATACCAGGTAACCAGATCCCAGACAATCGCACCGATAATCCCTGCCAGCACCACCATCTGGGTAACGTTGGAACCATCAACGATGCCCTTGCCGATCGTTGCGGCCACCTTGGTCGATATCATCGCTCCGGCAAAGTTGAGTGTGGCTGCCATGACAATGGCGGACCTGACAGAGAGAGCCCGGGTCGAAACACAGGTTGCTATGGCATTGGCCGTATCATGAAAGCCGTTGATGTAGTCGAAAACAAGCGCTGCCAGGATAACCAGGCAGAGCATAATAAAAGCCGCATCAAGCATTCTTGACCACCACGCTTTCAAGGATGTTGGAGGCGTCTTCGCACCTGTCTGTAGCCTTTTCAAGCGTCTCGTAGATCTCCTTCCATTTGATCAGCTGGATCGGATCCTTCTCCTCGTCGAACAGCCGGCTGATCGCCTCGCGCGAAACCCTGTCGGCCTCATTCTCCAGCGAGTTGATCTCTATGCAGGCCTCGAAGATCTGCTCGTTGGTCTTCTTGCCCAGCATGGCAACCGCCTTGTCTACTGCGTGGCATGACTGCAGGATGATGAACCCGAGCGACTTGGCTTCCGGGGGAATGGCTTCGACATTGTACATGATGATCCGCTGGGCGGAGGCATCGATAAGGTCAAGTATGTCATCAAGCTTTGATGCCAGGGAATATATATCTTCGCGATCCAGTGGAGTTACAAAAGTCTTGTTCAGAGTCTGGATGATCTCGTGGGTCAGGGAATCCCCCTTGTGTTCGATATCCTTGATCCTGCGCTGGCTCTCGGCCGGGTTCTCAAAGTTGTCAAGCATCTCCTTGAGGAGCTTGGCTCCTTCGATGATATTCTCCGTCATCTCCTTGAAAAGCTTGAAGAATTTTTCTTCCTTGGGTATCAATCCAAACATGGTTACGCCTCCGTTAAATTTCGTGCCGGCTTCAGTTTAAAACTGTTGAGTAATAGCATACTTTCAACTCCGTTCACAGAATAAATTTACTCACCACCGCCATCAATCCGTGCAACATGGATTGCCTTTGCCGACCAGTTGCAGTATTGTCGCCACTGTCGGGCTTCAAGGGTTAGAATTTAACATACCGATGGCAGGGGGGATCTATGAGCGGTGGCATCAAGGAGTGGCCCGAGGACGAACGACCGCGCGAAAAGATGCTCAGGCAGGGGGCTGCGACCCTCTCAGAGGCTGAATTGCTGGCTCTGATCCTCAGAACGGGTGATCCGGGCTCCGGGCAGAGCGCCATCGATCTGGGGCGTGGGATGATTTCACACTTCAGCGGCAATTTCCGCGAACTGGGGAGTGCCGACATCGGCGAGCTGTGTGCCATCAAGGGGGTCGGGCTGGCCAAGGCAACCAGCGTCAAGGCGGCCTTCACACTGGCCTCACGTTTTAAGGACCGCAAGCTGGAGCGCCTCGACCGCTTCACCTCTCCGCAGCAGGTCTTCGACTATTTCCACCACGAATTCCGCGACAGCCGCAAGGAATATTTTCTGGTCCTGCTGCTGGACGGCAAGAACCGCATCATCCGGCGGGTCCAGGTCTCCGAGGGGAGCCTGAACCAGAGTATCGTCCATCCGCGCGAGGTCTTCAGCCCGGCGGTCAAGGAATCAGCCGCCGCCGTGATCCTGGTGCATAATCACCCCACCGGCGACCCGGCCCCCAGCGGCGAGGATATCGCCATAACCCGCCGCCTGAAGGAGGCCGGGGAGATCATGGGGATCAAGGTTCTGGACCACATCATCGTTGGTGACGGGGAGTATTTGAGCTTTGTGGAGCGGGGCCTGATGTAGGAGAGTTTGCCGCCCCTTCTGCCTGCCCTCTCTCGCGGGCGAGTTTAAGGGCCTTGCGCCGGCGCCGGCCGCCGAGAAAGGTTTCTTCGACGATAATCACGACGAAACAGATGATGAACAGGGCAAATATTATTCCCAGCGCTACGCGCATGCTGGCACCAATACTGAAGAGATTTTCAAATGACATGGGGACTCCCGGAGGCTACGCGCATGCCAGCGCCTCGTCCGCCGCCCGCTCCGCCGCCGCAACACAGTCATTCAGGCCGATGCCGCGATAGGAGTTTCCGGTCAGGATCAGTCCCGGATGCGCTGCAAGCGCCTCATCCAGCGCCTGCAGCCGTTTGCCGTGCCCGACGGTGTACTGCGGGATGGCCTGCGGATGGCGGAAGACCCTGATAAATTCCGGTACGGCTTCGATTCCCATCGTCTTCATCAGATCCTGCCTGACCCGGGCCACCACTTCATCATCGCTCAGCGTGACATACTGCGGAAAGCACGCGCCCCCCATCATGCTGCGGAGCAGTACCTTCCCCTCCGGAGCCCGGTTCTCGAACATGCTCGAATCCCACAGGGTACCGAGCGTACTCAGCCCCTCCTTCTTCGGAATCAGATAGCCGAAGCCGTCCAGGGAGCGCCCGATCCGGTCGCGACGATAGCCGAAACAGATGACCGTCATGCTGGCATAGGGAATCTGCTGCAGGATTCCGGAGATGCCGTCGTCCAGACCGGCCAGCATTTCCGCTGCCGCAAAGGCGGGGGAAGCAACTATGACCTGATCACCCTCATATTCACTGCCATCACCGCACTTCACCCGGTAGGGGACAGAGTCTCCCTTCACCACCGACGTGACGGTAACGCCCGGCCTGACCATCCCGCCAAGCGAGGCCGCAAGCGCATCGGAGAGATACTGGATCCCCTCGCGGAACGACGTCAGCACGCCCCCCGGCCCCGCGGCGCTGGAGACGACTTTTCCGGCTGCCTGATCCTGTTTTTTCTTTTTGGCCAGCATGATCATGGCCCGGATCAGACCGCCATATTCCCGCTCCAGTTCGGCAATGCGCGGGAAGCATGAGACCAGCGACATGGTTTCGGGATCACCGGCAAAGATGCCGGAAACCATCGGTGCGATCAGCTTGTCGAGCGCCTCCTGCCCCAGGCGGCGCCGGCCGAAGGCGGCCAGGGTTTCGTCCACGCCGGCGGGCGCCTTTGCAATAAAAGGTGTCGGCTCCAGCGCCAGGCGCAGTTTGCCCGGCCACGAAATCAGGCGGCTTTTCAGAAAGGCGGGACCGCCGTCCGGCAGCTGGTGCAGCTCGCCTCCGGAAAAGATGAAGCGCTTGCGGGCGTTGTCGTTGCTGCGGTGCAGGTTCCCCTCCACTCCGAGCGCCCTGCAGAGATCCAGCGTCTGCGGCTTGCTGTCCAGGAAACCGTTCGGCCCCCATTCGCAGGTGTAGCCGTCGGCCTTGATGCTCTTGATCTTCCCACCCGGCCGCTCTTCCTTCTCCAGCAGGGTGATGTCCAGTTCTTTTCCGGTGGCCTGGGCCTTGGAACGGAGCAGCCAGGCGGTAGCCAGGCCGGAGATGCCGCCGCCGATGATGACGATTTTTTTCATGGATTCCCCCCGAACAGCAAGTTAGGCTTTTGTTTTATGCAGTATTCCAGCTGAAACAACTCCGCTAATGAACGTGTTCAGTTTGTCGGGACTAGATGGTGTAACCTGACGGCTGATAGTACGTGCCATAACTTCCTCTGTCAAGGTGTACACCGCTGTCGGAGTTGACAGCCCGGTACTTAGGGCTTACATTGTGATCAAATAATGAACGATGGAGAACATTGATGGCACAGGTTGATTATTACAAGGCGCTGGGTGTCGAAAAGGCGGCCTCGGCGGATGACATCAAGAAGGCCTTCCGCAAACTGGCGGTCAAGTATCATCCCGACCGCAACCCGGATAACAAGGGCGCCGAGGACAAGTTCAAGGAGATCAACGAAGCGTACGCCGTGCTTTCCGATCCGGAGAAGAAGCAGCAGTACGACACCTTCGGTTCCAGCGGCTTCCGTCAGCAGTACAGCCAGGAAGATATTTTCCGCGGCTTCGACTTCGGCAACGCCTACAAGGATATGGGGGGAGGAGTCGGCGGCGGAGGGGCTGACGATCTGTTCTCACGCCTGTTTGGCGGCGCCTTCGGGCGCGGCGGGGGACGGGGCGGCTTTCGACAGGGCCCGCAGAAAGGTGCCGACCATGAGATGGAGCTTACCGTCACATTCCGGGATGCGGCCCAGGGTGCCGAGAAGCAGATCGCGTTCCGTCGCAACGGCCAGCGGGAAGAGCTGAAGGTAAAAATCCCGGCCGGGGTGGATAACGGCAGCAAGATCCGTATTGCCGGCAAAGGAGCCCAGGGGGAGGGGGGCGGTCCCGCCGGCGACCTGTTCCTGATCATCCATGTCCTGCCCGATGCAATCTTCAGCCGCGAAGGGGGGGATCTGTTCGTCGAACGCTCAATTCCGTTCAGCGCCGCCTGCCTGGGGGTTTCCCTGGACGTTCCCACCCTGGAGGGGGACAAACGGATCAAGGTACCGGCCGGAATGCAGCCCGGCACCAAGATCAGGCTGAAAGGGTGCGGCATCAAATCGCTCGGTTCAAACGCCAAGGGGGATCTGTACGTAAAGATCGGGGTACATATTCCGGAATCACTGAACGGCGAGCAGAAGAAGCTGGTGGAGGCGCTGGCGGGAAAAGGGTTGTAACAGAGGGCCTGCCGCATAAAATGCAAAAACCTCCGAAGTTTCAAAACTTCGGAGGTTTTTTTGTTTATTGTACTGCTGCCATCAAGACCACCGCATGAGCGGCGATGCCTTCTCCGGCCCCGCTGAAGCCGAGACCCTCCTCGGTCGTGGCCTTGACATTAATCCGGGCAACATCGGCGTTCAGCACCCTGGCGATATTTTCCCGCATGGTCTGGATATGGGGCGCCATCTTCGGCAGCTGGGCGATGATGGTGGCATCCAGATTGCCCAGCCGGTAACCGCGCCCTTCGGCAAGACCCATGACATGGGCCAGCAGCTTCAGGCTGTCGGCCCCCTTATACGCCGGGTCAGTGTCGGGAAAATGCCTGCCGATATCCCCTTCACCGATCGCCCCCAGAATGCCGTCGGCGATCGCATGCAGCAGCACGTCGGCATCGGAATGCCCCAGCAGTCCCTTCTCCCACGGGATATCCACCCCGCCCATGATCAGCTTTCTCCCCTCCACCAGCCGGTGGACGTCGTAGCCGTGACCTATGCGCATAGCTTCTATCCTTCCGCCTTTAAATCGCGCGCCATCAGCTCTATAACCGCCTGCCGGGCCGGCTTGTCCTCGTGCAGGATCTGGTAGGTCTTCTCCACGATCGGCATCTCTACTCCCAGGCGGCGGGAGAGCTGGTAGACCGATTCGGCGCTCTTTACCCCTTCGGCCACCATGCGCATCTCGGCCAGGATGTCCGTCAGTTTCATTCCCTGGCCGAGCTTGAAGCCGACCGTGCGGTTGCGGGAGAGGTCGCCGGTGCAGGTCAGCACCAGATCCCCCATGCCGGCGAGTCCGGCAAAGGTGGCGGCCTGCGCTCCCATGGCCTGCCCGAGGCGATTCATCTCGGCCAGCCCTCTTGTGATCAGGGCCGCACGGGCATTGTGACCGAAGCCGAGGCCGTCGCAGATCCCGGCGGCAATGGCGATTACATTCTTGACCGCTCCCCCCAGTTCGACACCAACCACATCGCTGTTGGTATAGACCCGCAGGCAGGGACAGCTGAAGGCGGCCTGGACACGACGCGAGGCCGCTTCGTTGCGGGAGGCGGCCACGATCAGCGAGGGAAGTTCCTGGGCTACTTCGCGGGCAAAGGTCGGGCCCGAGAGCGCAACATAGCGAGCCAGCGCGGCATCTCCGAGCAGTTCCCCGCAGATCTGCGACACAGTCTCAAGAGTTTCGAGTTCGATCCCCTTGGAAGCGTTGGCAATAATAGCATCCGGTGCGATGTGCGGGGCAAGCTGCTTCAGTACGCCGCGCATAACCTGCACCGGAGTCACCAGCAGCAGTATGCTCCGCCCGCTGGCCGCTTCTTCCAGATTTCCCGTGCAGGCCAGGGCCGGGTGCAGATTGATGCCGGGAAGGTAGAGAGAGTTGGTGTGGTCGGCATTGATCTCGGCCACCAGTTCAGGTTCATAGGCCCACAGCACCGTGTCGTTGCCGTTGGCCGCCAGCCGTCCCGCCAGCGCCGTGCCCCAGCTGCCTCCGCCGATGACGGCAATCCGCTCGATTTCAGGCGTCACATCAATCGCCCCGTTAGTCATCATATTCATCGTCATCAAACCCTTCCTCGAGACGCGGGTCATACCCCTCTGCCAGCGTCTGCCGGGCAGCGTCGACACTGTCGAGCAGCAGCCGCCTGATGAACGGGTGGCGGCAATCGGGCAAAAACCCGCCGACGAGACTTAATGATGTAGCCAGGGTCTTTTGTACCGCACTCTCTTCGCCGTCGATCTGCTGCAGGTAATCGGCGGTCAGCAGCAGCCGCTTGATGATGTCGGCACGCCGCGGCACGATCAACTCCTCACAGCAGCGGGAAATTTCATTTTCCAGGGCCTCTGACGACACGGAGTCGGGACCGCCGTCCGCTTCCAGAGCGATGAAGCGATCTGCGGCATCATAAAGCGCAGTCTCGGTAAGCACCCACCCTTCAAGCCCCGGCTCATCGAGCAGATCGTTGCTGGCGGCAACATAGCCGGGAATCTTCTCAACGATGTCTTCCAGGTGCTTGAGTTTGAAACGTGGGATGTATGCTTCAGGTTTCAGGGAATCCGGGCGGAAGAGGCGCATATCGACATAGAAGTCGGGCGGGAGGTAAAAGCCCGCCTCGCGACTGCGGTGGAGTGCGTCGCGGAGCGAAGCGAGTGCATAGCCATGTTCCACCGGCGCCAGCATCTCGCCTCCCGCCACGTCTTTCAGGATGTGGCCGTACTCCTTTTCGTCCTTCATGCGGTAGCTGATGGCGTTAAGCATGCCGTCACTCTCACCGGTCAGGATCAGCATGGCGGCGAAGGAGTGATCATCCAGCCGCCAGGAGAACCAGAGCGTACGGGAGCCGTAGAAATCGACCGGGCCGGCATAGACTTCATGGAAGGGGAGCGGCTGCTGGAAGGAATGCGGCAATTCCCGGGCCTCACGGACTCCGGTGAAAGAGAGCCGCCGGATACTGCGCCGGATCAAGTCCGCCAGGTCCCCCTCGTAACGCACTTCGGCACGTTCCAGAACATCGAGCGCATAGGCGCTTTTGCTGCGCCCCAGGGCGAGTATCGCTTCGCGTACGATCTCCTCTTTTTCGAACGAGAGCAGGATTTCCAGGAGCGCCGCCGCTTCCGGAGCGGGATTTTCGGAAAGCCGCTGCATCATCCGCCCGCGAAATTCGTCCGCCACATCGAGAAAACTGTCGATAAAGCGGACCAGCCCACGCTCGTTATCGCCGAGACAGTCGTCGACAAAACCTTCCAAGGTGGGGGAGCCGTAGCCGGTCATTGCGGCGAAGGGGGGGGCGGTAACGTCAATGCCGCTTTCGTGCAGCACATCCAGAAGGGCCAGTTTGCCATCCTCCTCCAGATCCTTGCGCTGCAGGGTAATCTGGATAAGTTGATCCATCCAGGCCGAGGCGTCGAAAAAATCGAGCATGCAGGTATAGCGGTACAGGGCGGTGCCGTTCTGCTCGCGCCAGAGCTTGCGCACCAGCGGAGACAGCGCCCGTTTGCCGGACTTCTGCAGCCGCCGCCCGATCCGCTCCATCTGCTCGCCGGTCAGGTCGTCCCGCTTGAGGAAGTCCAGCAGCCGGTTAATGCGGCGACGCTCGCGCAGGGTTTTATCTATGTTGAGAGCCAGGGCCATCTACGCTTCCGTTTCTTCGGCACCTTCATCCACGCCGTCATCGCCCTCGTCTTCATCCTTCTCGGCCAGACGGGCGACAGCCACGACCTTCTCGTTTTCCTCGGTATTCATCAGCGTGACCCCCTGGGTATTGCGGCCGATGACCGAGAATCCGGAGACCGGCACCCGCAGGATCTTGCCCTGGTCGGTGATCACCATCAGGTCGTGATCATCAGCGACCTGCATGACGTTGACCACGGAGCCGTTGCGCTCGGTCGTCTTGATCGTGATGATTCCCTTGCCGCCTCGTGACTGGTCGCGATATTCGTCCAGGTCGGTGCGCTTGCCGAAGCCGTTTTCGCAGACGGTGAAGATCGTCGAGCCGACCGCCGTGTTGTCGACGATCTCCATGCCGATCACCCGGTCGTCCTTGGCAAGGTTCATGCCGCGCACCCCGCGGGTAGCACGTCCCGTCGGGCGGACGTCCTCCTCGTTGAACCGGATCGCCTTGCCGCCCCGTGAAGCCAGGAAGATATCCTTGGTGCCATCGGTCAGCGCCACCGAGATCAGCTTGTCGCCGTCATCCAGGTTGACGGCGATAATGCCGCCGCTCCGGACATTGGAGTAATCCACAAGGGAGGTCTTCTTGACCACTCCGTTCTGGGTGGCCATGAAGAGGTAGGTGTTCTCGCTGAACTCCTTGACCGGGAGAATGGTGGTGATCTTTTCACCGGCCGAGACGTTGACCAGGTTGACGACCGCCTTCCCCTTGGTGGTGCGGCTTCCCTCAGGTATCTCGTAGACCTTGAGCCAGTACATCCGCCCGGCATCGGTAAAGCAGAGCAGGTAGTCCTTGGTCGAGGCGATGAAGAGCTGCTCGACGAAATCCTCCTCTTTGGTCTTCATGCCGGTCTTGCCCTTGCCGCCGCGGCGCTGCGAGCGGTAGAGGTCAACGGCGCTCCGCTTGATATAGCCGGTATGCGAAATGGTAACCACCATCTCTTCGTCCTCGATGGTGTCTTCCAGTGAGATGTCGGCGCTCTTGTCTGCGATCTCGGAGCGGCGCTTGTCGCCGAAACGGTCCCGGATCTCGGTCAGTTCGGTAACGATGATCTTGAGGATCTCGGTGTCTGATGACAGGATCTCCCGGAGACGGGCGATCAGCTTCATGATCTCTTCATATTCGGCGATGATCTTGTCCCGCTCAAGGCCGGTCAGGCGCTGCAGGCGCATCTCCAGGATCGCCTGGGCCTGGATATCGGACAGCTGCACCGCACCTTCGAAACCTGCCGGCCGTGGCAGGTTGAGCCGCGTCAGGAATTCCGGATCGGCAAATTTCCCCTCCATCAACCCCTGCTTGGCCTCGGGTGGAGTCTTGG
This sequence comes from Dongiaceae bacterium, assembly GCA_035571735.1. Taxonomy (GTDB): domain Bacteria; phylum Desulfobacterota; class Desulfuromonadia; order Geobacterales; family Pseudopelobacteraceae; genus JACRCG01. The sequence goes on from DATNCC010000128.1 coordinate 10,792, forward strand.
ACTCGCGGATCATTTCGATCACGGCATCCAGCCAGTCCAGGGCGATCTTGAGACCTTCCAGGATGTGGGCCCGGGCCAGCGCCTTCTTCAGCTCGAAGTTGGTGCGGCGGGTCACAACCTCGCAGCGATGTTCGACGAAACAGTCCATCATCTCGCGCAGGGTCAGCACCCGCGGACGGTTGTGGACGATGGCGAGCATGATTATGCCGAAGGAGACCTGCAGCTGGGACTGCTTGTAGAGCTGATTGAGCAGCACCTCGGCGTTTTCGTCCCGCTTGACCTCGATGACGATCCGCATCCCCTGCCGGTCGGACTCGTCTCGGATCTCGGTGATCCCTTCGACCTTCTTCTCCTTGACCAGTTCGGCGATCTTCTCGATCAGGCGGGCCTTGTTGACCTGGTAGGGGAGTTCGGTGACGATGATCGCCTGGCGCTCCGAACGTTTGGAGGCCTCGACATGGGCCTTGGCGCGGATCTGGATGATGCCGCGGCCGGTGCTGTACGCGTCCCTGATCCCCTGGCGCCCGTAGATGGTGGCGCCGGTCGGGAAGTCGGGACCCGGGACCATTGCCAGCAACTCTTCAAAACTGATTTCCGGATTCCGGATCACGGCGATGATGCCGTCAACCACCTCACCCAGGTTGTGGGGCGGGATGTTGGTGGCCATGCCGACCGCGATCCCGGTCGAGCCGTTGATCAGCAGGTTGGGGAACTTGGAGGGGAGTACCGTCGGCTCCAGCATCTCGTCATTGTAGTTGGGCGCCATGTTGACGGTTTCTTTATCCAGGTCGGCCAACAGTTCGTGGGAAAGCTGGCGCAGCCGGATCTCGGTATAACGCATCGCGGCCGGGCGGTCGCCGTCGACCGAACCGAAGTTACCCTGGCCGTCGACCAGCATGTAGCGGAGCGAGAAATCCTGGGCCATGCGCACGATGGTATCTTAGGCGGCGGTATCGCCATGGGGATGATACTTACCGATGACATCACCGACCACACGGGCCGATTTCTTGTACGGCTTGTTGTAGTCGTTGCCCATGTCGTACATGGCGTACAGGCAGCGGCGGTGCACCGGCTTGAGACCGTCGCGCACATCCGGCAACGCCCGGCCGATGATGACCGACATGGCGTAGTCCATGTAGGAGCGCTTCATTTCGTCTTCAATATTTACCGCGATCTTGTTTACCGGGATTTCTGCTGGGGTCTGCATTGATACCTCGTATCTGCTTTCCATCATCATAAATGGATGGGAACGTTATTGATTTATTTAAGTGTGGAGTCACTCACGAACACAGGATTTCAGAAAGATTGTCCCGAAAATAGACGCAGACCTTACCACAAATTCTTCTACAAGAGAACCCTTTTATAGCGCGAAATTGAATGAAAAACGGGGGGATAGGTCTGAAAAGGGTAGATTGGAAACCGGAACAGCCGGCAATCTTGCCGCAACATGCACATCTTGCTACTATTATGGTGATAGTGTAAAACTGATTGTGTTAACGGCAATAATCGGTTGGAATCCTAAATCACGGGAGGATGCCATGGGCAGATCAATGCAGGATGTCTTGTTATTCAATGCCTTCATGAAACATACGAGTGATTCCATAGTAATCAAGGAATATTTTGCCACCGATCGAGGAGAATTCACCGGTGGAAAAATAATCTGTGCCAGCGCTACCAAAGCCGGCCATTATGGCCTGAATATGGATACTATCCGGGGCTACACGGATTTTGATCTTTTGCCCCGTGATCAGGCAGAAAAGGCTCTTAAAGATGATCTTTGGGTGATGAAAAACCGGAAGCCGATCGAAGATCTGCGTGAAACCATAACCCACAAAAATGGCGAAACGATAAAAGTTTCAGTGACCAAATTCCCCTGGATATTGCCAGGTGGTGAAATTGTGGGGGTTATGTGCATCGCACGGAACATAACGCTAAGAGAAAGAGCCAAACAACAAACCCGCGATTTGATAAAATTCATGATGAGGGAAGTTTTAAGGCCCCTGCTCCTGATCTATAAAAATGAATTGAAAAAATCCAGATCGGGCAATGTATTAAGAGCCGTCATCTCCCGCTTGTCAAGCAAGCTCCGTGAAGTAAAAGATTTCCGGGAATAATACCTGCCAAATCAAAGGATCGTCAATAACCGATCGTTATCCAAAAATATTTGCCTTCAGTCCCAGTGTATACAAGATACCAATTATTTCGGGGGGTTGGTATTATGGAACGAGCCAAACAGCTGCCCTGCTGGTATCGGGAGCGGCGGCGTCACTCGGCAGAACCATTTCCGGTCTTAACACCCGAGCAATTACAGAATGAAGTTACCAAAGACAATTAAAAAGCTGAACTGTACGCTGAACCGAATCATGCTCGGAGTCACTTTGCTGGCTGCGATCGCAGCGACGCCCGCCTTTGCGCGCGCCCATCGGGTCGTTGACGACAACGACACCGTCCCCTTGCATGGTAATGTTCACCGCCATGCCCGACCGGAGTTCGACAGGGGAGCTACCGAGTCGTCTCTGCCGATGGAGCATATGATCCTCTCCCTTCGGCTTTCCCCCGATAAACAGCCAGAACTGGAGAGATTACTCTCCGAGCAGCAGGATCAGGATTCCGCCAACTACCACCACTGGCTCACCCCCGAGGAGTTTGGTGAGCGGTTTGGACCGAAGCAGGAGGATATCGGTGCAATAACCGGCTGGCTGACACATCATGGCTTCACCATAGAGGAAGTTTCCAGGAGCCGCACCTCGATCAATTTCTCGGGCCCGGTTTCCAAGGTCGAACGCGCTTTTCACACATCCATCCACGACTACCTGGTTGATGGTCATCTCCGCCATGCGAACTCACGGGATCCGGCGATCCCGCGCGGGATCGCCGATCTGGTGGGAGGGGTAGTCTCCCTGCACAGCTTTCCCCGTAAAATGATGAACAGCGGCATCCACCCTCTCACCCAGGAGGATATTCAGCCAAACCGCACCTCATCAGGCGGCAGACACTCCCTCTCGCCGGGCGATTTCGCAACCATATACAACATCAACCCCCTTTATGCCGCCGGGATAGACGGAACAAGCCAAAGCATCGCCATTGTCGGCCGCACCCATCCGTCCGGCACCAACTGGACTACCTTCCGGAGCAGTATGGGGTTGCCCGCGAATCCCGTGCAGGTAATTGTGAACGGCACCGATCCTGGTGACCTCGGCGCGGACGAAGACGGCGAAGCCGACCTGGACGTGGAATGGGCCGGGGCGGTGGCGAAGAACGCCACCATCAAATTCGTAATTTCCCAAGGCACCGCTGCCACCGACGGAGTCGACCTGTCCGCCCAGTACATCGTAAATAACAACCTGGCGCCGGTGATGAGCACCAGCTTCGGCTCGTGTGAATCGCTGATGGGTTCGGCTGAAAACAGTTTTTACAACAACCTGTGGAAACAGGCTGCGGCCCAGGGAATTACCTCCTTTGTTTCCTCGGGCGACTCCGGTGCCGCCGGCTGCAGCGACCCCAGTGCCGACAGCGGTTCTGGTCCGGGGGTAAACGGCCTTGCTTCGACTCCCTACAACGTTGCCGTGGGAGGGACCCAGTTCAATGACGGGGGTGGCGGCTACTGGAACCTGACCAACGGGACCGGGTATACCTCCGCCATCGGCTACATCCCTGAAACGGCCTGGAACGAGAGCGGCAATGTCTCGGGCGGCTCCGGCCTGTGGGCCACCGGCGGCGGGGCCTCGCTCTACTATGCCAAGCCCTCCTGGCAGGTGGCGCCGGGCGTCCCCGCAGACGGCAGGCGCAACGTCCCCGATGTCTCTCTCACTGCAGCAGGCCACGACGGTTACCTGGTGCAGACCCAGGGCTCCCTCCACATCATGAGCGGCACTTCGGCCTCATCCCCCTCGTTCGCCGGCCTGATGGCGCTCATTGTGCAGAAGACCGGCCAGCGGCAGGGAAACGCCAACATTCGTTTCTATCAGCTTGGCAAGGCCCAGTATGACTCGGGGGGCGTCGCGGTTTTCCATGACATAACCTCCGGAAATAACAGCGTGCCTGGGGTTGTCGGCTACTCCAGCGCAGCAGGTTACAACATGGCCACCGGCCTCGGCTCGGTGGACGCCAATGCGCTGGTCAACAACTGGGCGCAGAGCGTCAACACGCAGATCGTCCCCACCTTCACGTTGGCGTATACCGCCGGCGCCAACGGCACCATCAGCGGCATCTCGCCGCAGACCGTGAACTCGGGCGGGAGCGGCTCTCCGGTAACTGCAGTTGCCAACCCCGGATTCCACTTCGTTTCATGGAGCGACGGCGTAACGACCCCCCTTCGCAACGACACGAAAGTGACCGCCAACATTTCAGTTACGGCGAGCTTCGCAGTCAATACCTACACATTGGCATACACCGCCGGCGCCAACGGCACCATCAGCGGCATTTCGCCGCAGACCGTGAACTCGGGCGGAAGCGGTTCTCAAGTAACGGCAGTTGCCAACCCCGGCTATCACTTCGTTTCATGGAGCGATGGCGTGACAACCGCTGCCCGCACTGACGCGAAAGTGACCGCCAGTATTCAAGTAACGGCCAGCTTCGCCATCAACAGCTACACGATCGGCTTCGCGGCGGGCGCTAACGGGTCGCTGACCGGAACCGTCAGCCAGAGCGTCAATTACTCCGCCTCGGCTTCCCCGGTGACCGCGGTGCCGGCGGCAGGTTATTATTTCGTCAACTGGACCGGCGATAACGGCTTCGTCGCCAGCGCTATAAATCCTCTTACCGTCTCGAACGTCACGGCATCCCAGAACATTACCGCCAATTTCGCAATGGTTGACGGCATTCTCATCCCGGCTCCGGGAAAGACAAAGCCGGACATCAGCGACGCCATTCGTGGCCTGAGCATCGCGTTGGGGCAGATTACCCCCACAGCCAACGACCTGATCCGTGCCGACATCGCGCCACTGGGAGCAAACAACAAGCCCAAGGGTGATGGAGTGATCAACATCTACGATGTCATCGGAATCCTGCGAATGGCTGTCGGACTGATCTGAGCACAGGCTCCTG
>DATNCC010000129.1:0-51211 GCA_035571735.1 Dongiaceae bacterium
GCACCGCGGCCGCTCAAACTTGAGGAGTACCAGCTGCGGGGGCGTATCCGGACCGGTGCCGACGGCCGCTACTCCTTCGAGACGATTCTGCCGGGCAACTATCGGGTCACCGAGACCTGGGTCCGGCCCCGCCACATCCACTACATCGTGAGCCACCCCTCCCGCGGGAGCCTCACGACCCAGCTCTACTTCGAGGATGACCCCTACAACAAGACGGACCCCATGGTGAAATCTCCCCTGATCATTCCGCTCAAGCGGGAGGGGACCGGCGGCTACGAGGGGCAATTCGACATCGTACTGGCTGCCGGGTAGGCGCCACTCCGGGGCACTGTCCGCTGCCCCGGAATTTTCACCCATTCGTAGGGGCATTCCCAAGCCGCTCATCCAGGAAGCTCTTGAGCAACAGTGCGCTGTTATGCTCCCGATCGTGGGCACTGTAGAGCAGTGTGACGGTCCCCTGCCGGGCCGCGTCCAGCAGCGGTGCCAAGGCGGCGGGGTTGTTCTCCAGTTCTGCGCTGTAGCGCTGCCGGAATATTTCCCATTTGGCGGGGTCATGGCCGAACCACTGCCGCAGGGCAGCGCTGGGCGCCACATCCTTCAGCCACCCTTCCATGGCCAGGTTTTCCTTCTTCATCCCCCGCGGCCACAACCGTTCCACGAGAAATCGCCTGCCGTCATGGCTGTCCGGTGGTTCGTAGACCCGCTTGATCTGTATCATACGCTCTCCTGTCAGGCCGAAAACAAGCGGATGCAGTTACAGCATAAAACAAAGAGGGCCAGAACTCAATGCCCTGACCCTTTGGTCACTTACTCAATTCAGTCAAACACCGGCCATTTAATCAAAATCGGCCCCGAACGCATCAATGTCCGCACCGAAGAACGGGTTGAAGCCAAACCCGAACGGCCTGTTGAAGAAGGGGTTGAAGCCAAACCCGAACGGCCTGTTGAAGAACGGGTTGACGCCAAATCCGAACGGCCGGACGCCCAACCCGAACGGCCGGACGCCCAACCCGAACGGTCTGACGCCCAACCCCGCATCAGAATTGACAGCCTTTACTGCCATTGGCTGAACTACCATCATTGGCGGAACTACCGCATTCATGGCTACAGGATTGCCAATAACCGGGTTATCAGGTACCACTACCGCATTGCTGGCCGTAGCGAAAGTCAGACTGACCAGCAATGCGGCGATAAAGGCCATCAAACTTGTAATGTGCTTTATATTTTCAAGATAGGATCTCATCGCACACTCCTTTCTCTCCACATTTCCTTTCGCCTACTAACTTAATATACTATTTTGATGGGAGAATTTAATGCGTAGAAATACGTATAGCCATGCTCCGGTGCAATACGGAGTAATGATCGGCGAGTGCAGCATAGGGGATTCACATCAGGTTCATAACGGCAGGTCCTGGTGACGGCGGAGAACAGGTTGTCGGGAACGATGCAATGAGGGACGGCAGACATGTTCCTCTGCGGTATCGCAAGCATCTGACGGAGTCTACAGTCCGGTAACCTCCTTCTCCTTCGGGTATTCCACCAGGATGCCGAAGGTCAGTTCCTTCTTTTCTCCCGCCTTGAGCGGACTCTTCCAGATGATAGTGCCGTCGCTCTTCACCTCTTCCGGTTTCAAGGACGGCTCCTCCAGCGACACCTTGATCTCCTCGTCGGCGGCAACCGGCAGCTGGTCGCGCAGGGTGAGGGTCAGCGGCTCTTTGCGGAAGTTGCCCAGCTCGATGCGATAGCGGTAGCTGACCCGGTTCCTGCCGAACAGGCCGGCTTCCTTGCGTTGTTTTACCTCTTCCCGTTTGACCGTTACCTGATCGTCGCTGCCGAAAAACAGGTCGAACTTCTCTCCGGCGGCGATCTTTTTCAGCCGGGAACTGCCGGTGAAACTGTTGCCGATGAAGGTGTTGACCTTGCCGGGCAGAAGCGGGTAGGGGGCGCGGTTGATGAGTTCCGACCTGAGAAACACGGCCGGCGAGAGTTTCGGTACCGCCAGGTATTCGATGCTGACCGGCAGCTGCTCTATGGCTACGACCGTACCGTGGCGGGTGCCGTCGGAAGGTATGTCGAGCGGGCGGGGGATGTGGAAAGAAACGGACGTCTGGGCGTTGCTGATCTGCGCTGTTTCATGTGCGGCCGCCGCTTCATCGGCGACTTCCTCCTCGGGAACGGCACCAACCATCGGCATCCGGCCCGCTTTCATCGCCTTGGCGCGCGGCGCCGGCGCTGAGGCAAAAGCCGCCTCAGCCATCGGCTGCGGACGGTAAAACGATATGCGCCAGGGATACAGCTCCGGCGGAGCGCCGCCAATGGCGGGACGGGCGGTGGAGAGGGTCAGATCGACATTGTTCCAATCCTCACCGGTCTGCTGGCGTACCATGGCCCTGAAGGTCAACTCGGCCGATTTGGCGTCGTCGGCCAGCCGGACATCGTAGGAGGGTTCCCAGCCTGCCTGGGGGATCATCGACGCAAGCCCAAGCGTCAGGCTCCCTGCGCGTGTGACCTCGACGGCAATCTCGACCGTTTTGACTTCCTTCCGGTTTGAACCGGTCACTTCGTTCTGTTGTCGCTTCAAGGCATCGATCTTGTCCTTGATCACTTTCTTGTCAAACTCGATATCGCGCCCCTGCTCTTCCGCCCTGGTGACACCGGCGCCGACGAAGCCGGAGGCTTCCTGCAGTTCCGCCGCCGTCGGGCGGCCGGTTGCCAGTTCTTTGGAGATGCGTTCTCCCCAGGCGACCCGGATCGATTCAAGGAAAGCTTTTTGCGCCGTGATGCCGGCTTTTTTGGCGTCCAGTCCGGCGGAGCGCCGCTCCAGCCCGCGGATTTCTTCCTGCAGCTCCTGCACCCGCTTCTCGCCGCTCGCCTCCAGAAACGTCCGTTTGATCTCCAGCCCGGTTATGGTCGTCACGGCCGTGCCGTTCCCCTCCACGCGCACCGAGTCGTCCAGAAGCATGGCCGGCAGCGTTTCGAAGGCGATCAGGTAGCTGCCTGGCTTGAGGTCCAGTGATGTGCTGCGGATCGTCAGGGCGCGATCGGCGTAGACTGTGACGGCGGTGATGCGGGACGGTGCGGGAATTCGTTTGAGGTCGGCGGAAAAGGAGAGGGCAGGAATAATCAGGAGAATCGGCAGGAAAGCGAAGCGCAGAATCTTCATGGCAGTGCTCCTTGATGGGTGAACTGAAACCAAGTGTCTGTTTGTTGAGTAGGGTATAAAAACCCCTCATCCGCCCCTGCGGGTCACCTTCTCCTTTAGGCCCGTATTTTGGGTCCTGATGGAGAAGGGGGAAACATCCCCTCTCCCGGCGGGAGAGGGTGGCCGAAGGCCGGGAGAGGGGATAATGCAGGGTTGACTGCTTACCGGCGACCTTTGGCTGGCGGGCGTGGACCGTCTCCCTGCCGTTTGCCGGCGGTCGGGCGTGCGGTTCGTTTGGCTGCCGGCGCGGGACGGTCGCTTGTGGCAGCATCTTTGGTCGCTTTGGGACGGAATTTTCTGACCGCCTCTTTCGCTGCGGAAGAACGACCTGTTTTTGTCGCTTCTTTAACTGCCGGACGACTGCTCTTGGCACTTTTCGCCGCAGCCGGTCGCGAGCTTCCGGCGCTGCTCTCAACTGCCGCCGGTCGGCCACCAGCTGCAGGACGAGCACCGGCCGCAGGACGGGCGCCGACCGTCGGTTTCCTCTTGACGAACGGAGTCTTGGCCGGGCGGTCCTTTTGCGGCTTGGCGATGCTGACGACGATACAGCGGTCAATCAGGTACGTACCATCCAAAGTCTCAACAACCTCGTCCAGATCGACCTCGGACAGCATCCGGACGTAGCCGCACCGCTTGAATTCGCCGGTCTGCTCGTCAACGATCAGGTGGACCGAGGTGACGACCCCCATCAATTCAAACAGTTTGCGCAGGTCTTCTTCGGTTGCCTGCTCCGAGATATGCCCGACGTATAGTTCTTTTGCCATGTGTTTGATCCTTGTGTTTAGTATATTGGGGCGTCAGAATTCAGATGAGGCAACGAACCGGGCGCTGAATTATGGCGTCCCCTTTCGGTGGATGGCGAACGGTCCCCAGGTCTGGTCTATTGACATCAGCTCCAGCGTGTTGACGTTTACATGCGGCGGCTGGGCGGTGACCCAGCGCACCGTTTCGGCAATGTCTTCCGCCGTGAGCGGCTCAGTTCCCTGGTATACACCGGCGGCCTTTTCGTTGTCACCCTTGAAGCGTACCGCTGAAAACTCGGTCTCCGCCATGCCGGGCTGGATGCAGGAGACCCGCACCTGCGTGCCGAGCAGATCACAGCGCAGATTGCGGGAGAACTGGGTCACGAAGGCCTTGGTACCGCCGTAGACGTTGCCGCCCGGATAGGGCCAGGCGCCGGCGGTCGAGCTGATATTGACGATATGGCCATGGTTGCGCTCCACCATGCCGGGGAGGATGAAGCGGGTGCAGTACATAACTCCCTTGATGTTGGTGTCCACCATCGTTTCCCAGTCATCCAGATCGACCTGGTGAGCCGGTTCCAGACCCAGAGCCAGGCCGGCATTGTTGAGCAGAATATCGATGGCGCGGAAGCGCTCCGGCAGTCCTTCGACCGCCCCCTGCACCGCCTCGCGATCACGCACATCCAGCGGAATTATGTGGACGTCGGCACGTGGTGCCAGCTCTTCCTGTAGTTTCAGCAGCGGGTCGATCCGCCGGGCGGTGAGAACAAGACGATTGCCTCCGGTGGCGAAGATGCGGGCGCAGGCCGCGCCGAATCCGGCCGATGCTCCGGTTATGAAGATGGTTTTTCCGCTCATGACTCCTCCCGTCAAAACAGTTTCAATTATATCAGGTTCCCAGACTATATGCCGCATCCAGCAGAGATTCCTGCCCGATGCCTCTCCGATCACATAGTGACAGCATTTCATTCGGTACGGGAGCACAGACAGTCAATTCCCCCGCTTCTTCCCGAGCGAGCGCCGTCCGGAACGAATGCAACGCAAAGCCGGATAATTCAGGCATATCGCCGCCGCTGTAACGCTTGTCGCCCACAACCGGATGGCCGATCAAGGCGAGGTGGCGGCGGATCTGATGCATCCGCCCGCTGATCGGGGTAACGGCCAGCAGGGAACAGTTGTCACCTTCCAATAAAATCCTGTACCGGGTCTCGGACTCCTTCTCGTCCAGCGGTTCGTTTATGACTCCGCTGGCGTCGGGTGTTCCCCATACCACCGCCAGGTAGAGCTTGTCCAGACCGGTTTCCTTGACCTGCCGACCATAAATCCCGGCAGAGCTGGAGCTTTTGGCCAGAATGACCGTTCCTGAGGTGCCGCGATCCAGGCGGTTGACCGGATACAATTTGCAGGGGGTGGCGCGCTGAATCATGTACTCCTGGCCGACCTCCACAAGGTTGTCCTCAAATTCTGCGGTGCGGTGCATCGGCAGACCGGGGGGCTTGTTGACGATAACGATCCGGTCATCTTCGAAGAGGATGTCCAGTTCCGGTCTGACGGATGACATATATCCGGTTGTGGTACCGCTCTCCTTGAGGGTAACGACATCATGGCAGGCCAGCAGGGTATCCGGGGTGGCAGCAACGCCGTTGAGCCTGGCCGCTCCGCTTTTGATCAGTTTGCGGGCATAGCCGGGGGGAGATGCAGGCATCAGGGTCCGCAGGAAGCTTTCCAGTCGGCGGCAGTGGTCCCTGTGGGAAATATCAAAGGTCAGCATGGCTGGAAGTGGGATGAATCAATTGAGGGAGACGCCGCGATCCCGCATCAGGTTTTTGAGCGAGCGGTCGTAAGTGCGTTCACCGGCCGGAGTGAACATGCAGCCGGTAGCCTCGCCCCGTTCGCGATGGAAGGCGACACACTGGCAGCAGTTGCCGCGCCGGGAACAGGCGGGGGTATAGGTGCATTTGCAGTCGGCACCGGTTCGGGAACATGACATGAGAGCCTCCAAACAACAGCATGGGATAACAGCTAGACAACCAGGCGATCATCCTTGTAGCCGGCATTGACTTCCAACGCCTCGTTCAGGGAGCAGATGGCGACTTCAAGCTGGCTGTCATCCGGTTCGCGGGTGGTCAGGCGCTGCAATGCCAGCCCCGGCGTGATGACCAGCTTGACGAGCGGATGGCTGTCGTGCGTGGCGCTCCATTTGAGGAACTCGTAGGAGATCCCGGCAATCATCGGCAGCAGCACTATACGCGAGCCGGCCTTGAGGTAGAACGGCCAGAGCTTGGGAATCAGCGAAAACACCGCGATGCTGACCAGCATCACGATCAGGAGAAAGCTGGTGCCGCAGCGCGGATGCAGGCGGCTGTAGCGTCGGACGTTCTCAACCGTCAGCTCAACCTCGGCCTCGAAGGCAAAGATCGATTTGTGCTCGGCGCCGTGATACTGGAAGACCCGCTGAATATCTTCCATCCTGGAGATTCCCCAGATGTAGGCAAGAAAAACAACCACACGGATGACGCCGTCAACCAGGTTGAAAACGATATTGTTGTCGCCGATGACCGGTGTCAGCAGCTTGGTCAGATAGAGCGGGAACAGGAAAAAAAGGCAGATGCCGAAGCCGAAGGCGATCGCCATGGTTCCGGCCATGGCCCAGGAAGAAATCTCGCCCCCTCCTTCTTTGCCACCGTCTTTTTTCTTCTCCTTCTCCTTTTCATCTTCGGTCATCGCTTCGTTGGCCGAGAAGTTGAGGGCCTTGATGCCGATGATCAGGGAGGTGAAGAGCGCCACGGCGCCGCGCACAATCGGCAGCTTGACGATCGGAAAACGCTCGGAGAGCGGTGCCACAAGCTCTTTTTTGACAACGATCTCGCCGTCGGGCCGGCGGACGGCAATGGCAACCGAGCGGGGCGCACGCATCATGACCCCTTCAATGACCGCCTGGCCGCCAACATGTATCTTATCCATGATACCTCAATTATTATTCCAGATTTTTGTAAAACTCCCGGACTTCGGCGGTTTGCGCGCAGCAGAACTTGCCTTCCGGACAGGGACCTTCGACACAGCCCGGGCCGGCCTGGCCGAAGATGACCGGCGCGATCCTTTTCACCAGCCGCAGCATCTCGATACTCATCTCGCGGATTTCCCACTGGGCGCGCTGACAGCAGCGCAGAGCGAAAAAATGGAGCAATTCGCGGGCATTCATGGTCATGATGATTTTGGTCTCTGTGGCGTTTGGCAGGATGTAGCGGGCGTCTTCGGCCGGAATCCCCATCTCTATCAGCTGGGCGTAGGCCTTGTGAACGGTCTCCGACATGAAGGCAAATATCTGCCGAGCTTCGGAATTTTCGGCGATGGTGTCCGGCATGATGGAGGTGAACTCCTCCTTGTGCGACACGTAACGCTGGGATTGCTGGGAAAATGAGGCGATGCGGTGACGCACCAGCTGATGGGTGGTAACGCGCGAAATCCCCTCGATGCCGAAGGTGAACGAGGCGTGCTCAAGAACGGAATGGTGACCCAGCGACATGATCTTGTCCAGAAAAGACTCGATATCGGAAGCCGCCAGTTTTTCCCGTAAATCATCGATTGAAGCAGGCGAGTAACAGAGACGGGCAGCTAACGCAACGGTACGTTCAGGATTGGGCGTGTGTTCGATAAGGGTGATGTTCATGGTGTCCTGCTCGAGCCATGCTCAGGGGTAGCAATGGTCATTTCGGAAACTGGCATGCTCATATGGTTGTAGTAACTCCCGACTCTCTCCACCGGGACAGGGGTGCCGGGAGAAAAAAAAGGGGATTTGCCTTGCGACAAAGCCCCTCTCATGAGTGTACGAAACGATTTATCAAGCCTGGCCGTAACGTTTTTTGTAGCGATCGACACGTCCAGCGGTGTCAATCAGTTTCTGCTTGCCGGTGTAGAACGGGTGGCAGGCGGAACAGATCTCGGTGCTGATCTCTTTTTTTGTGGAGCGTGTCTGGAATGTGTTACCGCACAGGCACTTAACGGTAATCTCGGAATATTCTGGGTGAATGCCTTCTTTCATCTCTTCCTCCTTCAGCTTAACGGCGTAACGTAACCAAATTGTGAACTGCAAAGAGTTACTCTAGCCATTTTGAATGTTTTTTGCAACCATTTTTTATCTATTTCGACATTGAATCCAGAAAAGCCTGATTGGTCTTGGCCTCGGAAAGTTTGTCCAGCAGAAACTCCATGCTGTCCACAACATTCATCGGATGGAGAATCTTGCGCAGAATCCAGATCCTGTTCAGGGATATTTTTTCTATCAGCAACTCCTCCTTGCGGGTTCCTGACTTGTTGATGTCAATGGCCGGGAAGGTACGTTTTTCCACGAGCTTGCGGTCAAGGTGCAGCTCCATGTTACCGGTGCCCTTGAATTCCTCGAAGATGACTTCGTCCATCTTGCTGCCGGTATCGACCAGGGCGGTAGCGATGATCGTCAGAGAGCCTCCCTCCTCGATATTACGGGCGGCACCGAAGAAGCGTTTCGGTTTCTGCAGGGCGTTGGCATCCACGCCTCCGGTAAGGATCTTGCCGGATGGCGGCAATACGGTGTTGTAGGCCCTGGCCAGGCGGGTGATCGAGTCCAGCAGGATGACGACATCCTTTTTGTGCTCCACCAGGCGCTTGGCTTTTTCGATGACCATTTCAGCAACCTGGACATGGCGGGTGGCCGGCTCGTCGAAGGTGGACGATACAACTTCACCGTTGACGGAGCGTTGCATGTCGGTCACCTCTTCCGGACGCTCGTCGATCAGCAGGACGATCAGGTACACTTCGGGGTGATTGGCGGCAATGGAATTGGCGATGTTCTGGATCAGCACCGTCTTGCCAGTGCGTGGGGGCGCAACTATCAGGCCGCGCTGCCCTTTTCCGATTGGAGCCACCAGCTCGATGACGCGCATCGGCATGTTTTCCTGAGTAGTTTCAAGGGTGAGCTTTTCCTCCGGATAGAGCGGCGTCAGGTTGTCGAAGAGGATCTTGTCGCGGGCAACTTCCGGAGATTCATGGTTGACCGACTCGACCTTGAGCAGCGCAAAATAACGCTCACCCTCCTTGGGGGGTCTGATCTGGCCGGAAACGGTATCACCGGTGCGCAGATTGAAGCGCCTGATCTGGCTGGGAGAAACATAGATGTCATCGGGGCCGGGCAGATAGTTGTAATCGGTTGCACGCAGAAAGCCGAAGCCGTCCTGAAGCGTTTCCAGGACACCTTCGCCGAAGATCGATCCGTTCTGTTCGGTCTGGGCGTTCAGAATCGCAAAGATAAGATCCTGCTTGCGGAGGCTGGAAGCACCTTCGATGTTGAGATCCCGTGCAATAGTGTTGAGTTCACTGATTTTCTTGCCTTTGAGTTCCTGTAAATTCATCTGTTCTCCTGCGGGACGTTCTTCATGATATGGGGATTTTGCATAGGTGGACAAAGTATTTTCCGGGGAAGCCGTGAAGCTGCTGTGTAATGAAATCTGCGATAGCCGGGAGCTTATTGCTCAGAAAAAGCAGGATTTGATTTTTTCAGAAGTCGAATCAATTAAGTTTGAAAAGTCTAGGGATCTGTTCGGATGCCAGGGTTCAATCTGAGGTGTAATGACGTTACCTTTTATTTTCAGGGCTTGTCAATAAAAAACAGCACAGTTTGCCGGTATGAACTCATTCTTTTGTTGTCCCGCATGGATTCGGGTTCAAAAGGCGGTTGACTACGACACCGGCCATGGTCAGTCCAAAGATGGAAGGTATATACGAAATGCTGCCGAGAATCACCCGGCGGTGTTCACAGCTGAACTTCTGCTCGGACCGGTTGGGGCAGATGCAGTCGATGCCGCACGCGTTTGATGAAGCAGGATCGAGCTCACGGTGCAGTTCGGTCGAGTAGACGACCTGAACGCCGGAGGTGATGCCGGAATTTTTCAGGATCTTCCGCATGCTGCGGGCCATCCGGCAGTTTCTCGTGGCCGAGATATCGGATACTTCGATCTTCGTGGGGTCCAGTTTGTTTGCGGCGCCCATGCTTGAAATGATCGGAATCCCCTGCCGGCGGCAGACCGTAATCAGCCATGCCTTGGCGGTGAAATGGTCAATCGCGTCCAGGACATAATCGGGGCGCGGCTCTAACAGCTTGTCGGCGTTATCCTGCGAGAAGAAGGCCTTGACCGGTATGATCCCGGCCGCCGGATTGATGTCGCGCAAGCGCGCCGCCATGACCTCCACTTTTGGCTGCCCCACGGTGGAGGAGAGCGCATGGAGCTGCCGGTTGACGTTGGTCAGACAGATGTCGTCAAAGTCGACCAGCGTGATCTTTCCGACGCCCGCCCGCCCCAGGGCCTCGGCGGCATAGCTGCCGACTCCGCCGATACCGCAGATCATGACGTGTTTGTCTGCCAGGGTTGATAAGCCGCTCTTGCCGATCAGAATTTCGGCGCGGGAAAAGCGATGAAGTGCCATTAGTAGTCCTGCCTTTGCGCAACATGAGATTGATTGCGCCGGTAGTAGTAACGGTGGTAGTATCCGTCCCGTCCATGTTCATATGATACCAGTTCTTGAGGGGCGTGTAATGCTGATTTGTCCGCTGTACCACAGGGTAAACAAGGAGGTGTATTCCAACTCCCTTGAAATTATGGATGCCCATTTACGCCATATTGCGGGGCATTGCCACGTTGTCCTCCCAGGAGAACCGTTGAGCGGGCAAAAGCTGAATGTCTGCCTGACATTTGATGATGCTTTTTTTGATTTTTACCATCTGGTATTTCCGCTGTTGAAAAAATATTCACTCCGGGCGGTTCTGGCGGTCCCGGCGCAATACATTCTGGACGACACCGCAGTTCCAGTGGACGTCAGACTGTCCGTCCCGCATGAAGAATCCCATCATGACGGAGTTTATCAACTCAAAGCGCCGTATTGTACCTGGAAAGAGCTGAAAGAGATGTCCGAAAGCGGCCTCGTTTCAATTGCATCACACTCGTACAGCCATTCAGCGATTCGCAGCGACGGGTCGGTCGATCTTGATCTTGAACTGTCACGCTCGAAGCAGATCCTGGAAGAAAAACTCGGCATTACGGTACGCACCTTCGTTTATCCCTATGGAACATACGACAAGGGCGCCTGCCAGGCCGTAAAGCGCAATTACGAGTTTGCCATGAGAATCGGCAATGCCGTCAATTTTTCGTGGTGCAACACGACCGGGGTTACCTATCGGGTCAACGCCGACGGCATGACAGATCCATATGAGCTGTTCGGAACAGGGAACATGATCGGCTATTACTGGAAACTGTTCACCAACATCATCAGGAAGAAATAACGCCGGACCTCTCTCCTCTTACACGATTATCCTTGCAAAATCCGCTTCCGTCGAGATCAGTGCCGGTCCATAGCCGATAAAATCACCATCGATCTGTATCGCCTTGGCCCCCCGGATTTCAATGGATGAAGCGGGAAATCTGACCAGATTCCCGCTCTGCCGCCCGGTGCCGCGGAAAAGGTCGGAAACTATACGAATGTACGTCCTGCGCCGGCTGCCGGAGATGCAGACCGCGGTAAGGCCGGCGGCAAATGGGGTGCTTCCGGGCTCCAGGATAAAATTTCCTCCGTAGCGGGAGGCGTTGCAGATGATGGCGGAGTGGCATGTCACATTACGCTCGGGGGTGCTGATTTCGAACAGACCGGAATCCCATGCCACGGCATTCTTCAGCGCCGACAGGGCGTAGGCCCCCTGTTTCAGAAGTTTTTTCCCCAGTGGCCACACATCTCTGACTACTGCTCCGTCAAGGCCGATACCCGCCATGAGTACAAAGCGGTGCGAACGCCCTTCCGTCTTGATCACACCCACCGACAGAGAGCCTGTTTTCCCGGCGGCTATCCGCTCAAGAGCATCATCCAGCGACGCTATCCCTATTTCTGCCGCCAGCACGTTGGAGGTACCGAATGGCAACACCGCCAGAGTGGCGGTGCCGGAATCCAGCCCGTTGACGACCGCGTTGAACGTGCCGTCACCTCCGGCAACGATAACCAGGTGCGGTCCGCGATCCTTATTGATCTCGTCGCAACATGCGAATATCTCCGCCGGTGTGCGTACCGGTAAAACCTCCGGAATTACGGCTCGTTCGCGCAGCCGCTCCAGGACATACTGCAGTCGTTGGGCTGAATGCTGGCCGGATGCGGGGTTTACAAAGAGGTACGTTTTCATTTTAACCCGCCCTGCTAAAATCCTGAGTATTTCTGGTAAAGATTCTGGATGTAAGCCTGTCCGTCTTTCAGCGCTTCAGCCGTTGCCTCGTGTGATAGCCGGGTCTTTTCATTCCGGATCATCTTATTCGAAACCGTATCATAGATGGCGGTTTGATCGGGTGTCGTCAGGGCAAATCCCCCGGCAAAGTTATAAAAAGCGAAATGGGTGCGGTTTGCATTGAAGAGGTTGTTGCTCCAGGAAAAATCGTCAGATTTTATCTGCAGCTGGGCGAGAACGGTCGCGGCTATGTCGGATTGCGAGCCGGTTACCGGCTTTCTGATCCCCTGATATTCCTTCTTTATGACTTCACCGTAGAGCAGCAGGGGAATCCTGTAGCGCTCCGGCATAAAGGCTTCCGGCCTGTTCAGCGGCAGCGAAGATCCATGATCGGCAACAAACACGAACAGGGTGTTCTTGAACCAGGGCTGGGTCCGCGCCTTGTCAATAAATGTTTTCAAGCTCTTGTCGGTGTAATGAATCGCATTCTTGAACAGCGCCGGCTGATCGGTGCCGGTGAATACGGTTTTCATCGGCACTTCAAACGGTTCGTGGCTGCTGATCGTCAGCATGGCGCTGAAAAACGGCTCGGGTTGACGGGCCAGGTCGGACAGCACTCGCGCAAAGAGGACATGGTCATGGACGCCCCACTTGGAGTTCATATCCTTCGCCTGAAAAGAGGCTTTATTGGTTACCGTGTCGAACTTCGAATGAACGAAGAAAGCATTCATGTCATCGAAGTGAGTATCCCCCCCATAATAAAACGAGGTGGCATAGCCGTTGGTCTTGAGGGTGCCGGCCAGAGTCGGCAAGCGCTCCATTTTACCCGGCCGGTTCAGTATGCTTCCTTCCGGGGTCGAAGGGAAGCCGCTTAATACGGCGGGAATGCCGAACGACGTCCGGTACCCGTTTGCATAAAAATCCGTGAACAGAATCCCCTTCGCCGCCAGTTCGTCAAAACAGGGTGCGATGCCTTTCTCCGCGCCGAGCGCTCCGATCACGTCGGCGGTCCAGCTTTCCAGGATGATGACGACGATATTCGGTCTGGATGCGGTCAGGATGCGTTCCGTGTCGTTGGGAAGTCCGGCGGCCGTCAGGCGATCTACCCGCTTATGCATCTCCGCGTCGCTCATATAGACGAACTGGTTGTTCTTGTGCCTGAAATAGTGCTTCAGGTCGTACATCAGGTTCCAGCTGGCGTTCAAGGCGGCATGATTGGCAAGCTGATGGGTTGAAAAATAGGCGAAACCGGGGTTCATCGGGGCGAGACCGGTGCCGCCCCGTATGGCGAGGACCAGCACCCCGGAAAAAACGACGAACAGGAGCAGCCGTGAAGACACTTCAACCAGCGAGCGGGATGAAACTTCAAAAGAGAGCCGCTTGAACATTGCAGCGTACAGAAAGTAACCGGCAAGGCTGATAAATGCACAGATTCCGACCAGCAGGAAGATCGGAGAAGAGGACATGGAAGCCAGCGCCTCTTTGGGGTATTTCAAATAACCTATGGCCTGGGAATTGAGCTTGGTTCCCCACATCTTGTAGATCTGCAGGTCGGAGGTTGTTATCAGCGCCACAAGCAGCAGCATGAAAACCGTGTAACCCGTGATCGCCTTTTTAGTGAGCCGCGAGGGAAACAGCGAATGGATAACCCAGAGCAGAAACGGGATCACTCCAAGATATGCGGCGGTCGAAAGGTCGATGCGCAGGCCGTGGAAGAATACGCCGGCAAGCGTTGCCAACGGTAACTCCGAGATCCGGGGGGCATGATACAGCACGAAGAGCGCACGGCAGAGCAGAAAATACAGCAGCCAGAAGCCGGTGTAGCTGACGGTGAATAGCAGGAATCTTTTGCCTTCCTCCAGGAAGGTGAGAACCGGTTTTATCACTTGCTTTTTAGTCCCTTGCCTTGCGAATTTGAGCATGGCTCTTTTTAGCGTGCAGCGTTTCCAAAAACGGCCGGCGTCACCGGGCGCCAAGCTGTTCCAGCTTCTGCATTACTTCCTCAGGTCTGATGCTTTCAATGCACAGGCATCGCTTGTCATGGCGGCAGAGCCGGCATTGTTTGTCCAGGACAAGGTATCCGGCCCGCGGGCCCAGCGGAGCCCAACGGCCCGGATGAATCGGCCGCATCGGCGCATAGAGCCCCACGGCAACTTTTCCGAGTGCGGCGGCAATATGCAGCGGGCCGGTACTCGCCGCCACGAGTCCATCGGCTTTATTGATAAAAGCGATGAATTGGGAGAGCGGCATCTTGCCGGTGATATCGGTCACGCCGCTGCCCCACTCCTTGAAGAGCGGCTGCAGTGCCGTCCCGTCTTCGGCGCTGCCGGAGATAAATACCTTGTAGCGGTCGCCCGGGAGCAGCCGGATCAGTGCGCTGAAATTTTCAAGGCCCCATTCGCGGGCGCTCCCCTTCGATTTGGGATGCAACAGCAGATTGAACCGGTGCGGATCAAGCCACCGGGCAAAAGCGGGGTCAAGTTCTTCCGGTCTGGTAAGCCCGGTCAGGGGCACAAGTTCGTCGAGCGCAGGAGTCGTCTTGACGCCCAAGGGTTGCAAAAGCCGGGCATTCAACTGGGCCTCGTGCAGTGGTGATCTTTTGCGGCCTACGTGTACCAGGCGGTTGCAGTAGAGCCAGTGATGGAAGCGATGCGAAGTGCCGACACGCAGCGGGATCTTGGCGAGACAGGCGATACGGGCAAGTTCCCGGTCGGGGAATACGTGAACGATTGCGTCGGCCTGCAGTGCCCTGAAATACTCAATTCTATCCCCAGGAGAATACGCGAACAGTTCATCCCGGTTGATGAATGCATCGATGTTCTCGCAGGCGGAAATGACGGGGGCTGTATACGACCGTCCGATAAACCAGATTTTCACTCCCGGATGCAGTTTTTTCATCAAACCGGCAAGCGGCAGGGTCAGGATGACGTCGCCGATGCCGTCCGTGCGGCTTATGATCAGTCTCTTGATCATCGCTCTGCTTCGTACGGGGAGTGTGCAGGTGATTCCGGCGATTCCCCATTCTGCATTTCCCAGGCAATGAGGTACTTGTAGAAATTGTGGTGCAGGCTGGTCAGCGAAATGATAAATCCGGGGAAACCATCCATAAAACCCGCTTTGACGACGTAGTGCTTCAGGAAGCACCAGAGCGGATTGGCAAACAACATATAGAGCCTGATCTTCTTGCCCCGCTTGCAGAGCGAGCGGGCGCCGAGAGCAGCGTAATGCACCCCCTTAGTCATATGCTGTTCATAATTGAGGTATGTGTAATGATACGCGTCCCCGGCAATCTTTTTGACCGGCTCCCGGCATTCAAGCGTCTCATGGACATCATGACCGGTCCAGACCGCTTTCCCGCGCCGGATGAGCCGTGTGTGCCAATCCTGGCTCCAGGCATGCTTTATCCAGCGCCCCATAAAAAACGAGACGTATTTCAGCTTGTAGCCGTTGCATGAGTCATCCCTGATCGCTTCTGCAATGTTATTGCGGAGACTCTCCGAAAGGACCTCATCGCAGTCCAGAAACAGGACCCATTCACAGGAGCATTTTTCCAGTACGGAATTTCTCTGGGCGACGAAACCTTTCCATTCCTCGGAAAACACCCTGGCGCCCATCGCTTCTGCAATTGCGACAGTTCCGTCGGTCGACCCGGAGTCGACGACGATGATCTCCCGGGCAATTGCACGCACGCTTTCGAGGCACCGCGCAATCCTCGCCTCTTCATTACAGGAGATAATCGCGACTGAGAGGGATGGCATTTCCTTGCTGGATTTCATCAGATTCGTTTTCCAATGGTCATGACTGATTGGTTAGAGATTCCGTATATTTTATACGAAAACCGAACTGAAGGAACCGGCTATCTCCACCGAGAATGAAAATCTGCAGCCACTTTAAAAGGTTGGTTGAGCTGTATCCACAAATCCCGCAAAGCTCCTCGATCAGGAATTCGTGTTCAGTAAAGGTTCTTTTAATGCTTTTTTCAGTAAAGAACCTTAAATGCGTTCTATCGAGTATCCCCGAGTCTTTATACTCCCAATCTTTCTTGATCAACAGTTCGGTCAGATTGCCAAAAAACCTGACATTAGGTATCGACCCCATGATAAACGCATCTTTCTTCATCTTGCGTTTGATGGTTTGAAAGAACGCGTCATAATTTACCATATGCTCTATGACATCATTACAAATTATCAAATCGAAATAACCATCAGGAAGTTGTTCATAAACTTCTTCGTAAGTTCCTGCAAGAACCTTGAACAGCTTGTTGGATGCAATCCCGGCTGCAGCTTGAAACGGTTCAACACCCCAGTATTCACACTGCCGGTTGAAATGGGTGGAGAAATTGCCCTCACCGCACCCTATTTCCAGGACTTTGGAGTATTTACCGGGTATGAATTTCACTACTTCCGACCTGATGCCTTCATGATAAAGAGAGCGGCTAGACATCTTTAAAACCTTCCTGATAATGGATAATTCCGTGAAATCCTCTTTTCAGCATCACGGGGACCTCAAAACAGGTCCTGGACGTTTTGTTGCGATTCTCCTGTAGTGCTTATAGAAGGGCTTGAATATTTTATAAAATGGATACCAAATCATAAAACAAGAAAAATTGCTCTTCGCGTTAATCATCCGGATGGCTTCTTCACGACTGACTCTGGAATTTTTATAAAGTTTCCAGACTCCATAGAGACTGTCAAATTTCAGGTAAGTCTTCAGGGGGCCGGATAAATTTACATAGCCTTTATTTAAATAGTCACTTTGAAAATGGTAGAAATCATAACAGAGGGAAAAATTCCCGGCATTTATTGCTGTCTGCTGTTTTCCGTGTATCCGGAATGAACACAACGGTTCGTCGATATATGCAAATGAGCCTTGTTCCAAAAGGTGAAACCACATTTCAAGATCTACAATCTGTTTGTAAGTCGGGTTGAACCCGCGTCCCGCCTGGGATTTTCTGAACATGACCACTGAAGGCTCGCCTATCAAATTTCCCTGGTCTGCAAGACAGTGATTAATTACGTCGGTTCCCGTCATGATACCGGAATGAAAATGTGACACTATCCTTGTTATCCGCGAAGATTCATCGATCAGGTTTCTGGCTGAGCAGACCAGAGAGACAGCATTATCGTCGTCCAGCTGGGAAACCATGCGGCCTAGTGCATCCGGAGAAGCCAGAAGATCGTCTCCAAACACAAATTTTATGTACTCTCCCTTTGCCTGCTCAAGGCATGAGTTCCAGTTTTCCACCATTCCAAGGTTGACCTCGTTGACTATGAGCCTTATGCGTGGATCTTGCCGGGCATAAGAGTCGACGATCTCCGCCGTCCGGTCTGTGGAACCGTCATCAATAATCAGAAGTTCAAAGTCTGAATAATTCTGGGCAAGAACTGATTCGATCGTTTCAGCGATATAATTTCCGTAGTTGTAGGTAGGAATGCAGACACTGACTTTACAGCTGCTCACGGCCTTCTCCATACAGAGGTGCTAACGCGCATTGCGGGAAGTGCGTCTTATGACGTCGGCATCCCGCAGGGTTCGAAATGGTTTTTCTTTCCGCCGCTGGTCGGCAATTGCTTTCCGGCGTTTCAAGGCACCAAGGAACGCCTCGTAATAATAGAATTTAAGCAGGAGAAAGCTGAACATCAGGCGTAACGAGGTATTCAGCATGTTCCAGATGACTTTGGACGGATCGCTCACGTTTATCCAGTGAAAGATGAATCTGTTGCGGTAATAGATCACATTGTTGGTACGACGCTTGACCTTGCCCAGCGTGGCATTGGAGTAGTGCCACACTGTCACTGACGGGTCGTAGACGCTTTTCCAGCCCCGCTTCCAGGCACGGTAGGAAATATCCACATCTTCAAATAGATAGGGTGAGTAGATCTCGCTGTAGCCGCCCAAAGCCCGGAACTTGCCGGCATCGTACGCCACGCAGGCGCCGACCGCGTACAGGTTCTCCCGTTCGGGCAATTCATCTTCGGCGGATGCAAAACTTCCCTTTATGAATCCGCCGCTGCATCGACCGAAAACAGCTCCCTGATTTTTCCCTTCCCGTTCCACGATGATGCGCGGGGTGACTGCGAAAAGCTCCGGATCGCCAAAGTGCGGAGCAAGTGCTGTAAGCAAATGCGCCTCTACCTTCACATCCGTGTTGATGCAGAGCAATATGGAGAATCCGGCTGCAGCCATACCGATATTGCAGGTTTTTGAGAAGCCGGAATTTACTGAATTTACCAGCAGTCTGGCGGCAGGAAACATATTCCGGATAAGGAGGCAACTTTCGTCCGTGCTGCAATCGTCAACTATGATGACCTCGGCGGGGCCTTGCCACTGTTCTGCTGCTGCAAAAATCGACGGCAGATTTTCGCGCAGAAGCTGCTCGCCGTTGTAATTCGGGATGACGATGCTGATTCCGGCAGATGCGTTTGCAGATGAATCCATTATGATAACTCACTACCGAACTGTTGAGAGCAGAGTCTGCTGTAGAGCCCGTTGTTTTCAAGCAATGACCTGTGAGAGCCGCTTTCAACAATTTTTCCTTTTTCGAGTACAACGATATTATCGGCATTAATAACCGTGGAAAGCCGATGGGCGATTACAAATGTAGTGCGGTTAACCATCAGATTGTCCAGTGCCTTTTGCACCATTTGTTCGCTTTCGGTGTCAAGCGCACTGGTGGCTTCGTCCAGGATCAGGATCGGGGCATTTTTAATGATTGCCCGTGCAATGCAGAGCCGCTGCCTCTGTCCCCCGGAAAGTCTGACGCCGCGGTCTCCGATGCTCGTCTGATAGCCATCCGGCATCTCCATAATGAAGTCATGGGCATAGGCGGCCTGTGCCGCTTTGATTACTTCATCGTCGGTTGCGTCCTGTTTTCCGTAACGGATATTGTTTGCTACGGTGTCATGGAAGAGGATTGTCTCCTGGTCAACCAGGGCGATGTGCCTCATGAGGCTGTCTTTTGATATCTCGCGGACATCGTGTGCCCCGGTAATTACCTGCCCCTCACTGGCGTCATAAAAACGGGCTATCAGGGAAACAAGCGTACTTTTTCCGCTTCCGGATGGTCCAACCAGTGCAACCATCTGCCCCTTTTCGGCGACTAAACTGACATTGTTGAGGATGTAATCGTCCTGATATTTAAACGAGACATTTTTAAATTCTACGCGATTATCGTCCGGAGTGAGCTTGTAACCGTCGTGTGCATCGATAATTTCAGGTCTGGCGTCAATAATTTCAAACACGCGCTCCGAGGCACCCAGGCTTCGCTGGGCATCGTTATAAGCGCTGATCAACTTCTTGACGGGTGAATAGACCAGCGCCATGGCGGTAATAAAGGAAAAAAATTCCGGTGCCGACATCTTGCCGGCCATCACCTTGCTGCCGCCAAAAAGCACCACTGCGGCAATACCGAGTGACGTTATGATTTCCATCGTGGGAGAAGACAGGGAGCTGTATTTTATCACCTTGCGTACGAAGTCATAATACATCCGGTTCGCCCGGGAAAATTTATCGATCATTGTTTTTTCAAGAGAGAATGCCTTGACAATTTTGATACCACTCAGAGATTCCTGGAGGATGTTGGCAAAATCGCCCGCCTCTTCCTGTCCCTTGCGGGCATTCAGCTTGATCTTTTTGCCTATAAGCTGGGCTGGATAGATTGATAACGGAACAACGAGTATGGATATGATTGCGAGCTGCCAATCACGGTAAAAAATAACTCCAAGCAGGGACACAAGCCCGATAACATCTCTGAAGACTCCCGAGATTATTCCCCCGACCCCCTCCTGCATAATGGCTACATCGTTCACGATACGGGACATGAGCGAACCCGTTTGATTCTGATGGAAAAAATTCAGATCGAGGAAAATATTCTTTCTGAAAATTTCATTGCGCACATCCTGCACGGCAAGCTGGGCCGCAGTTCTCATGAAGTAATCGTTCAGATAGCGGCAAATGCCCCGAAAGAGAAAAATGAGTATTATGATCAGCGGAAGGATTGAAAATATGAAGACATCTTTCGATACGAAGATTTTCTTCAGGAGCGGTTCAACCATATAGGCAAAGGCGGCATCAAGCCCTCCATATGCCGATGAGGCCAGCGCGGCAAGCAGGATGCGCCACCAGTAGGGTTTCATGTACAGGGCAAGTCTTTTGAATACGGGCATTTCAGGTGGTCCTTGAGTGCTGAAGCTTTTGTATGGAATAAGAATTATTTATTTATTGAAATAAAGTGCTTGTTGGTGAAATCCAGACCGGTCATTCGTTCAATAAACATGATGCCCCGGTGCCTCTTCTCTCTGAAAGAGAGTTTGTGAGCCGCGTCTGTTTCAAACAGTTCATGCAGTTCAAGTTTTAGAACATCCTTCATCATGGCGGGGTGTGTACCTTCAAAGCGACGGAGCGTTGCAGGGTCAGCCTGCCGGCATGTTGAAGTCTTGTTCTGCCCCCCATTATGCATGAACTCGCTTTGAACCCATCCGTAATGATACATTTTAGCGCCACAGGTTACAGCTTTAAGGTAGCGGGAGCGCCTGTTGCCCAGCAACAGAATGGGATATTGCGCATCATTCGGGAAAATCACCCTGATGTTGTTTTTCAGGATGCGTATTTCCCGTTGGTACCAGCGGGGACTCCAGGCCTGGGTATTGTGGTTGCCGTAAAAGTGAACATAATCGAAGGCGAGACCCTCGACTTCCGGATCATCAAGATGTTTCCGCATTTGTGCGCGTAACAACTCGTAATCGTTTTCGTGAAGAACCTCATCCCCCTGGATGTAGAACGCCCAATCCCCCGTGCAATTAAACAGAGCGATGTTCGATTGCTGGCCATATACGTAGGTCCGGACATGCGGATTCCACTGGCTCCGGAACATCTTTATTTTCGGATCGCCAAGGGCGGTGACGGCCTCAACAGTACCATCTTCGGCTGAGCCCACCACCACAATGAATTCATCACAGATCGGCAATGCCGACAAGATCGATTCCCGGAAGGGATAGCCGCGTTCGACGGCTTCATTCAGAAAAGTGAAGCCGCTGACTTTCACGCCCCATCTCCGGCTTGCAATCTGCCGGCAAGCTCCAGCGCCGCGTCGATAACCGATTCTTCCGTAACCGTAGTCATGCAGCGGTGATCGGTCGGGCACTCCCGCAGTTTGCACGGCGCGCATTCGACGTCATTTCGCACGACCACCGCCTTACGGTTATAGGGAGATGTCCCGGTGTGGTCGGTTGAACCGAAAATGGCCACCAGAGGCACATCAAGCGCGGCGGCGATATGCATGGGGCCAGAGTCATTGGTAATAAAGAAATTGCACCGCTTGATCAGAGCCATCAATTCCCGCACGGAGGTTTTTCCGGCCACATTTGCCGCGGTTCCCTGCAGACGGCTCTCGATATCCGCGGCAATTGCCGTTTCGCCGGGCCCCCCGAAGATGACGACCCTGGCCGACCACTCATCGGCAAGGCGGCTGGCGACCCCGGCAAACCGCTCCGGATACCAGCGCTTGGCGGAGCCGTAGCTCGCTCCCGGGTTGATGCCGAGTATGAAATCGTCCGGTTGTATGCCGCATTCAGCCAGCAGGGCGGCTGCCCGGTCCGACTCCCCGGAAGTAACGAAGAGGTGTGGTTGCGTGCAGCCTCCGGTAATACCGAAATGCCGGATCAGGTTCAGGTAGTATTCCACTTCGTGGCCAGTGGCCGGTACTTTCGATGCATCGTAGCGCCCGTTCAGCAGCAATGAACGGCCATCGCTGCATTTTCCGATTCTGTCAGGAATGCCGGCCAGCCAGGGTACCAGGGCGGAATCAAAGGAGTTGGGGAGGATGATGGCAAGATCAAACGAGAGTTTTCTCAGCTCCGTTGCCAGCCGCAATCTCCCGGCAACACCGTGATGCCGCCCCTGCCGGTCGAAGGTAACGATTCTGTCGATTCCGGGATGATGCAGAAAAAGCTGGGACACCATCGGATTGGCAAGAATGGTGATTTCAGCGGCCGGAAAGTGCTCTCTTATCACGCTGATTGCCGGTGTGGCCATCACGGCATCACCGATCCAGTTGACCGAGCGGATGAGAATTCTCCTGATGGAATCGTGGCGGAACTGTTTCAAGACGGCTTGCCCTGAGTCTGGAGAGCGCTGCCCGCTTGATCCGGAAGCAGCACCGGGATGTCTTCAATGACCTGATACATCCTGTTGCAGGGTTTACAGAGCAGAGAGGAGCCGTCTTCGCTCCGGGTCAATTCTCCCTTGCAGATCGGGCACGCGAGTATCTGTAGTAATTCAGGAGGCAGCATATGAATACCAATGAAAAATAAAGTGATTGAACAATATGCCATAAATGACATTACTTTTGAAGCAAATTACACCGCCGGCCGCCGCTAGCCGTTCCAGTTTCATGTTGACGATGCTTTGAAAGGAATGATATTTACTAGCGGTTGGCAAAATGATCATAAAAACAGCGATTTCAATCCCTCAATCACATTCGGGACCCATGATACTTCCCATTATTTCTCCGGACATTCGAAACTTTGACGCACTCCAGTGCGGCTACGTTCAGCTTGATATAAAATGGTGCCGTGCGGTCGCTGTCGACCGGGCCGTCTCGGCAGTTGCCCTGTCACTTGGCTCCGGCACCCTGCATGACTGGGCGGCCGGGCAGCCTTCGAAAGAGGAGATGCGGGGGCGCGGAGTCATTTACTCCGTTGACCTGCCGACTGATCCCCCAACCCCGGTGGTTGTCCGGAGAAACCGTCACGGGGGACTGCTGCATGGGCTGACGGGAGAGTACTTCCTGTTTCCCACCCGGGCGCCGCTTGAGCTGACAACATCGTTGCGCCTGGCGGATGCCGGGATTCCTACGCCCGAAGTGATTGCCTACGCGATCTACCCTGCAGCAGGGATTTTCGCCCGGAGCGATGTCATGACCCGCCGGCTCCCTTCAGGGGACGACCTTCCCGCAGCCTGGAAGAGGGCGGACAAAACGGTCCGTGATTCGATGCTGGTTGCCGTGGCCCGCTTGCTGAACGCTCTTGCAGATGCCGGAGCGTGGCACGCCGACCTGAATCTCAAAAATATCTACATCGCCGGCAGTGGCAATGACCTGACCGCCTACCTGCTTGACGTGGACCGGGTGACATTTCCGGGGGGGAGCGGCATCGCCGCCCGCAACTTTGCGCGGCTGGCGCGCTCGGCCCGCAAGTGGCGCGAACGCTGGGGACTTGATTTTGACGAGGATTCGCTGACCCGACTGGCCGTCCTTGAGGGGGAGAGGAAATGATGCGCGTTGCAACAGACAGGGTCTGCATCGTGATGATGAGCGCCGTGGGCGATACGGTGCATGTCCTGCCGGTGCTGCACGCCCTCAAACGGGCCAACCCCGCCATGCAGGTGACCTGGATACTGCAGCCGGGGCCGGCCATGCTGGTGCGCGGTCATGAACTGGTCGATGAAATCATTCTTTTCGACCGCACCAGGGGGCTCCGCGGTTTTCTCGATGTTCGCGAGCAGTTGCGCAGCCGGAAGTTTGATCTCGTCCTCGATCTGCAGGTCTATTTCAAGGCCAATATCATCACTTCGTTTGTCAACGCCACGGTGAAGCTCGGCTTTGATTTTGCCCGCGCCCGCGACCTGAACTGGCTCTTTACCACCCACCGCATCCCACCCCATGACATGCAGCATGTTCAGGACCAGTACCTTGAATTCTGCGACTGGCTGGGGGCGCCGACCGCCCCGGTAACCTGGGGGCTCGGGCCGTGGAGCGACGAGGAGCGGGCCTGGCAGAGTACGTTTTACTCTCCAATCGACCGCCCGGCGGTGCCGATCGTCGTGGCGACCAGCAAGCTCCAGAAAAACTGGCTTCCCGAACGGTGGGCGGAGGTGTGCGACGCACTTTACGCAGACTTCGGCCTGCAGCCGATCCTGGTCGGGGGGCGCTCTCCGGTTGAAGTCGAGAGCGAGCGGATCATCATGGAACGGGCGCAACATGCCCCGCTGTCGGCTTTGGGAAATGGTGGCCTGCGCGGTCTGGTCGGGATTCTGGAGGGGGCGGCGCTGGTCATCTCGCTCGATACCGGCCCGCTGCATATCACCGTGGCACTGGATCGCCCGGTGGTGTCTCTGATGGGGTATTCCAACCCGAAGCGGGTCGGTCCGTACCGGAAGTTCGGCGACCTGATGGTTGACGCCTACGGCGACCCGGGTGAAGAGTATCCGGTCTCGATGGAAAATCGCCCCGACCGGATGCAGCGGATCACGGTGCGCGATGTCCTTGAGAAGGTCCAGGTGTGGCGGTCAAGTTATCCTGAATCCGTGACGTCTGCGTGCCTCCATTTGCCCGGAACGCCTATAGCTTAAGGATTTCATGATTAATTGACCGGGAAGCGGAGGACACCTGACAAAACAGGCTTGTTCCGGCACAAGCGACGGGCAGCTCCGGCATTCCGCGCATTCCGGCACTCCGCCGTCACGGATTCAGGATTACTCTTAGGCCGTACCGTTAGTGGTTTCAGGCGCCTGTTTTGGTTGCAGCAGCCCGTTCAACTTCCCCTGCAATATCTCCGAATCGCGGATCGTCAACTCCAGCCTGGCGAGCAGCGTCCGTGCCGCACAATCCGCGGATAAACCCTTCAGCTTTACCCCGTCCTTTTCGGTAGTGACCAGTAAGTCCGCCCCGGTTGTCCGCATGGCTTCAGCGATCTCATCACACCGTTCCCTGTTGTAGACGACATGATCCGGGAAGTTGATGGTCTGCACGAGATTTAATCCCTTCGCTCGCAGCCCGGCAAAAAATGAATCGGGATCGGCAATGCCGGCAAAGGCGAGCACTTTCCGGCCGAAGCAGCCGGAGCAGGAAACGGGAGTCTGACCGCCGAGAGGGAGCAGGTCCACGATGGTGTGGCTGGAGATACAGGCAGAAATTTTCCCCGTATCTGCCGGAAGGCCCGATCCCTCCGGAGCACGCGTATAAATCACCAGATCTGCCCGCCGTATCGCTGATGACGGTTCCCGCAGTATTCCGGCCGGCAGGGTCAGGTTGTTGCCGAAGGGCCGGGAGAAGTCCAGCAGCAGGATGTTCAGGTCACGATGAAGACGCAGATGCTGGAAGCCGTCGTCCAGAAGGAAAATGTCCGGTGCCAGTTGCTGCACGGCCAGCTGGCCGGCGGCATACCTGTCCGTGCCGATCACGACCATGAGTCCGGGCACCGTGGATGCCAGCAGATACGGCTCGTCCCCGCATTCCGCCGCGCCCAGCATGATCGTGGCGCCGTCGCTGACGACGCAGGTCTGCCCCTCCAGGGATCCGCCATAGCCGCGGGAAAGCACGGCCACCCGGTACCCCCGTGCCAGAAGAAAACGGGCAATATGGGCGGTTACCGGAGTTTTCCCCGTTCCTCCGACGGTAATGTTGCCGATTGACACCACCGGGCGGGGGAGGCGGTGCGTTTTCAGGATGCCGCTCAGGTACAGCCCGGCCCGCAGCCGCAGGATCAACGAATACAGCCGGGCAAGCGGCATCAGGAACAGCAGCACGAGCTTGTCGGCCAATCCGGTGTTGCTGCCGGAGGCAAGTCCCCGCCAGTATGTCTGACAGGATCTGTTCATGGACAGCGATTGGATTGTACAGGGCTGAGAAGCAGCATTTGTCACTTGGCTCCGTGATGTGCTTCTTCCAGTTTTTCGTTCAACCAGACCTTGATGAGCGACTGATACGGCACATCCTGCCTGTTGGCGGTGGTTTTGATGGAATCCAGCATCCAGAGCGGCAGCCGCAGGGATATGGATTGAGTCGTCGGCTTCAGATTCGGGAAGCTGGCCCTGAAGGATTTGGAATGGTCAAAATAATCCGTCGTGTCGTGGGTCATCCAGAACTCCCGTTCTTCAGCCTCGTTGGCGAACTTCGGTATCTCTTTAAGCTTCTTGCTCATAAATTGTTCGCTCCTTTCGGTGCATGTCTCGTGCGGAGATGACTCGAAACAGCGTGTCGTTGTTGCGTAACGTGAAAATGACGGTTAACTGCCTTCCGGCGTTTGACTTTCCAAGGGCCCGATATCTTCGCTCTTTGCCGGAATGTGATACATCCGGTGTTATGATAGTCGGCTCATTCAGGAAAACCTGCTCCGCCTCGGCAGGCGTCACACCGTGCTTTATATTTTTCTGCTTGTTACCATCGTCCCAGTCAAAGCCGGTTATCCTGTCAAATGGCCCCATCACAGCTCCTTGTATATGGCTAAGATATACACCAAAATACAATCATTGGCAAGCAGGCTCTTCAGGCATATCGATCACGCAATAACCGGCTGGTCTTCATCAAGCCAACTTCTCGACGTTATCCCGGCAACTTGATATACTCCATAAGTATCATCGCCCCGGTGAATTGTTCAATGCCGCCCGGACAGGACCAATACATGTTTCGCATGAGAAGAACATCCATTTCCGGCATCATGGCAGCCATGCTGCTCATCCTGTCCGCCTGCTCGCCGGTGGTGAACCACCCCGGCAAACAGGTCCTGAAACCGAAAATTCAAAAGGAGAATTTTGTGGCCGGTGACGGGGCGATACTGCCGGTACGCAGCTGGCTGCCGAAAGGCGGTCCGGTCAGGGCGGTCATCGTTGCCCTGCATGGATTCAACGATTACAGCAACTTTTTCGCCACTCCCGGAGAGTACCTGAGCCGCCACGGCATCGCCAGCTACGCCTACGACCAGCGCGGCTTCGGGGGCGCGCCGGGACGCGGGCTCTGGGCGGGAATCGAGGCATACACGAATGACCTCTCCTGTTTTGTAAGGGAGATCCGCAAACGGCACCCGGGTGTGCCGCTCTATGTCCTGGGAGAGAGCATGGGGGGAGCCGTGGCAATCGTCGCCATGACGGGGAGCAATCCTCCCGATGTCGACGGCGTCATTCTCGTCGCACCGGCGGTCTGGGGGCGGGAAACCATGCCCTGGTATCAGAGATGGCTGCTTGCCGTCACCTCGCACACGTTCCCCTGGATGGAGGTGACGGGGAAGGGGATACATGTCAAGCCCTCGGACAACACCGAGATGCTGCGCTCCCTCGGCCGCGATCCGCTCGTCATCAGGGCCACCCGAGTGGACACCCTGTACGGCCTCACCAACCTTATGGACGAAGCGTTGTCGCGGGCGGAGAAGATGCCCTTGCCCACCCTGGTCCAGTACGGCGAAAACGACCAGATCATTCCCAGGGAACCGACGTTCCGCATGCTCGACAGGATGCCCAAGGGAACGCGGAAGGCTTTCTACGAGCACGGCTATCACATGCTGCTGCGGGATTTGCGGAGGGATATGCCGTTGGCTGACATAGTTGCCTGGCTGGAAGATCACAACAAGCACCTGCCCTACGGCACTGACAACTGGAAATGATCCGTAGAGTTTATTCAACTATCGAAATCCATGTGCTGCACAGCTAAAATCCGCTCCAGCGCTTATTCCGGTATGGGGCCCAACCCCTCGCGCTCTTCCTTCTCTTCCAGGGGGACAAGGACTAAAGTTTGTCCCCCGGACCTGAAGACAAGCGCAAACAGGCTACCGGCACCTTCCATGCGGTCGATGACCGAATCCAGGGGCAAGCCGTAGGCGTTTGCGTACTCCTCCGGACTCACCATCATGTAGCCCTCGTTCTGCAGCTCGTTGCCCACGGTGGCCCAGGCCACCCGCGACTCCAGCTCCAGAATATTCCCCCTGGGCCCCGCAGCGGTGTATTCGCCGAGGGCAAGCCGGATGATGATGCGGATCGCTGAACCCCTGATATCACCGGCAGTGCCGGATTCCATGGCGCACATAAACCTTTCCTCCCGATTGAAAAGTTGAGCCCGGTCCGGATCGCCGCAGCCGGCCGGTCCGGTCCGCTTTCAGAACAGCGCGGCCACTATGTCCACTCACTGCATTCCTCCCCCATCAGACAAACAGCGGAACGCTGGACCCCAGGCCGTGGACGACACTGGTGAAGGCATCCCGCTGTTCCAGCTTGTCCAGGCCGAAGCGCTCGGCAAACAGGGTCCGGATATGGGGAATCCGCGAGGTTCCCCCGGTCAGAAAGACCGTATCTATTTGCGCCGGCAGTAGGCCGGACTTCGCTAAAACATCATCGATGCAGGCTTCAATCTGCTGAAAATTGTCGGCATTGAGCGTTTCAAACTCTCCCTTGCCGATCTCCTCGTTGATGCACAGATCGCGGTCCTTGAAACTTATCAGGGCCTGCTCCCGGCCTGAAAGCTCACACTTGGCCTTTTCAATCGCCTGAAACAGGAAAAAGCCGTAATTGTCGTTGATGATGTTTTCCAGGTGCTCGATAGCCCGGCGATCATCGGTGGTGCCTTTGATCACCCGGATATGCTCCCTGATTTTGCGCGCCCGCAACAACGGGATGCGGTGCCACTGGCAGAGCGTGTAGATGATGCTTTTGGGAATATTGTTCCACTCATCCTTGCCCATGGTCTTGTAGCGGGCATAGCGCCCGAAATGGTGTGCCACCTTATCCCACATGATCTGGGAATCGAACTTGTCGCCGGCCACATAGACACCACCCAGCGAGAGCACGTCGCTGCGCCGGTCGGAGCGGGCAAAAGCGCCCCCCTTGACCCGAATTACCGAGAAATCGGAGGTGCCGCCGCCGAAATCGCCGATGAACACGATCCGTTCCTGTCCCGGCCGCAGAGATTCTTCAAAGGTCAGCGCCGCCGCTACCGGCTCATACTGGAACCAGATATTTTTAAAGCCGGCCTTGCGGGCAGCCTTTTCGAGGCGCTGTTCGGCTACGGCGTCCTTGGCGGCATCCTTCGAAAACAGCACCGGTCGTCCCAGAACCACGCTCTCCACCGGGCAGCCCACATGCGCCTCTCCCCGCGCCTTGATCTTGCGGAGAATGATCGCCACCAGGTCATCGATGGTATAACGCTTGCCGAATATCTCGGTGCTGTCGAAACTGGTGTTCGGCAGAAAGGTCTTGATCGACTGCATGAAGCGCCCGGCAGCCCCATCGCTCACGTACTGATGAATGGCCTCACGGCCGGTAAAAATCTCGTTTTCCTCGTTAAAGTAGAGCACCGAGCGCATCAGCTCCCCGGCACGGTCACTGCCATCCACGGCAACAACCTCAACCGCGCCGTTCCTGTACACCGAAAGCGCCGAATTGGTTGTACCAAAGTCGATACCGAATACGATCTGCAATTACAAGCTCCTCCAACGGCACAAAAACCGTATCAAAAGACATCTATGGGTGTTCCGCCGCCTTGATTACATACCCACCGGCATCAGGCAAACGAAAACCCCGCCCGGGCAAGCCCGAACAGGGGTGATTGAAGTCTACGCCATCGGCCTCCCGGCTTCAAGTGATTTTACGGGCAGAAATCAATGCAACGGTTCCTCTTCCTCTTCCTCGCCGCTGAGGCTGAGTGATTTCACCTTGCTTTCAGGAGACTTGCCCTCCAGGATGTTCCGGACTTCACTGTTGTGCATGATCCGTATGTCATGGTGGGAGATGTTGGCGCATACCGGGTGGGTTTCAATGAAATTGCGAGCCACAGTATAGTCGAATATCACCGGCTTGTAATCGCCGTACGGCTTGATGACGTGGAATCGATATTCTCCTCCCTCACGGCAAAGCAAGTGATAGTTACCCCGCACAAAGAACCCGATACTGTAAGTGTCTGCTGTTTCCATGGTTATATTATACACTTCTGTGCAGGTGTTGCCTAACTACTCCAGCCCTTGACTAATATTCCGCGTCATACGGCAAACCCCTCCCCGGCCCTCCCCTTATCAAGGGAGGGGGACAGGCCTCTCCCTGGGGGATTGAGGGAGGTTGGTTTTGACTCATCGGTTGTATTTCACCTTGTCGTGATGCAGCGTGCCTTTCGGCACCGGCTGTTTTATCTCGTCCGGATACCCGATTCCCAGTACGCACTCGACCTTCATCTGCTCCGGAAGACCCAGCAGCTCCTGAATATAGCGCTCTGCCGTTATGTCGAGATTGTGCTGACGGTTCCGTATCTGTGCCCAGCAACTGCCAAGTCCCACTGACAGGGCCGTGAGCTGGATAATGATTGCAGCGATGGAGCAGTCCTCAACCCACACATCCGATTTGGTGCTGTCCGCACAAACCACGATCGCCAGCGGGGCGTTTTTCAGGAACTGCGACCCATGCTGCTTGGCCCGGGCAAGCTGACGAAGCAGCTCGGGATCATCCACCACGATGAACTCCCACGGATTGATCCCCCGTGACGATGGTGAACGCAGAGCGGCTTCTATCAGTGTCTGCCTGGCCTCAGGTGAAACTTTGTCGGCAGTAAATTTACGGATACTGCGGCGTTTTCGTAATAGTTCGATCATGTTACCTCCTGACCCTCAATGGCGGCTGGTAAGCCTTTAAAATGAACGATCCCGGGAATAACCTCTGCATGGTCAGTCATTGACGATAAACTACCACTTCACTTGCCCGACTTCAATGCATTCAGCGCTCCCGGGCCGTCAAGCGTTTTGTCAAATTGAAATTTACGATTTCAATTTGTCCATTTCAAGCTGTAAAATATATTGTGACTATCATCTAAAGTTAAGTAAGGATGTCCCCCGAATCCCGTCCCGCTGTGCGGGGAAACCTGGTCCGTCATATTTGGCAGTAATGTTAAAAATGGCAGGTTTCACTGACAGTTTCCATTCAGCCGGCAACAAGCTTTTACAGTTTGTCCTGTAAAATAAGACCGTTACATCCTTAAGCTGTTTCAAGCCCACTGGCGTGCAAGTTGCTTATTACCTTTCTGTGTTACTGGCAGGAAGGTGAGAATTGAAGATCATTATCATTATTTACATACTGCTCCATCTTTCCTCGGTTGCATATGCCGAGGTATACACGTGGGAAGATGCAAACGGGATAAACTTCTCGGACAACCCCTCCTCCATGCCTGAGGAGCGCCGTGAAGAGGCGTTAGATGAGCCAGTTGCGCAGAGTAACACCACCATTCCGCAAGACAGGGACGGGATAACACGGCAAAAGCGACCGGTGATTACTCATGAATATCAGCCTGCAGTCTACCGGGCTGATCGTGAACGGCAAAGGCGGGTATTGGTGGCGATCAAACAACTGCCCGCGGGAGCATCTGCTGTAAGAGACAGGATCAACGAAGAAACATTTCCCTCATTGGCAAGTCTGGTTGTCACATGGATAGTGATAGCACTTTTCCTGATCACAGTCTGGGCACTAACCATTGCCGATATAGTCAGAAGCGATTACATAACTCCGTCAACTAAAACAAGCTGGTTGTTGGCGGTATTTTTTATTCCTTTGATCGGCATGCTGCTCTATTACATATCTGGTCTCAGCCAGAAGATCGCGGCAGATAACTCAAATGAGAAGCCGCCTTTCAAGGCGTTTCCCGGTTTAGCCAAATAGAAACAGGAGGAGGATTCACCATGTCTTTGATTATTTATCTCATCGGTTTCGCATTTGTAATAGGCGGCATCGCCTGGGCACTTGCAATTGCGAAAGTGACCGCCGTCTACGTAATGATAGTTGTCCTCATACTCGTCGGCGTTGCGATCCTGACCGGTGTGACCCGGACCCGCTCCAGGGACTGAACAGACTACCCTTGAAACCCCCGTCGTCCACACTGACTATATAACTTTTATGAGGAGTACTCCATAAATGATCTGCCCCTACTGCAAAGAAACGATGCTGGATGGCGCGATAAAATGTAAGCTTTGCGGCTCGATGCTCAATCTTGATCCTGCCAATACCATTAATGTCGACAGCATCAGCAGTGATGAAATCCGGGCGTTTGTGGGTGGTAATGCCCACTACTACATTCAGTGCTTTTCAAGGTTCACGATGACAGGCAGAGAAAAATTCTGTGTCACCTGGAACTGGTCTTGTTTCGGCTTCACTTTCATCTGGTTCCTCTATCGCAAGATGTATGCACTGGCAGCAATCTCTTTTGTAGTTTTCTGTATACCGGGAGTCAATTTTCTCCTGCATATAGGTGTCGGGATGATCGGCAACTATCTGTACTACAGGCATGCAAAGGGGAAAATCATTGAAATACGGGCGACACAATCACAGCAGAATTACCTGCCGGTACTCCAGGAATCTGGCGGGGTCAACAAGTGGGTCATCTCCATAGGTGTAATAATAAGTATAATTCTAGCGATACTGTTCGCTCTGTTTTTCTCGACAATGCTTGCATTCATGGGGCAGCACATTACAAGGATGACGATATAACTACCCGCTCTACTTGCCCGGCTTCAACGCATTCAGCCGCTCCTGGGCGATCTTTGCGTTTGGCGAGCCCGGATACCTGGTGACCACCTCTTCGTAAAGTTTTACAGCATGCTCCCTGTTGTTCTGTTTCTCTTCGAACTGCGCCGTTTCGAGCTGCTGCTTCCCCTGGTCGCCGGAACAGGCGGTCAGGGCTGTGCAACAGACGGCCAACAGAATCAAGACGTATTTTTTCATGGTATCTCCTTTTTTATTTTTAATTTGTATGGCGTTGAGATACGACGCCTTGTGAGGCCCTCTCTCTATTTCAATAACACTAAACGCGGTTGATTTCGGCAATGATTCTGCTCAGTTCTTCGTAGACACCGTCGATATTCCGTAACACATCATCATTGCTAAAGCGAATCACCCGCAAACCGAGAGAGTTAAGAAACAATGTCCGCTCCGCGTCATACTCTTCCGTTTCGGCGTGGCTGTCGCCATCAATCTCAATTACAAGCTGCAACCCGGCGCAGTAGAAATCCACGATGTAATCACCAACAGGTTTTTGCCGCAGGAATTTATAGTCGGCGAACTGCCTCATACGCAATATTTTCTGCCATATTCTGTTTTCTGCTGCCGTGGGGTTGCTGCGGTTTTCGCGGGCAAGGGTGGTGAGATTTTTGTTGTAGGGAAGATAGGCGGAGTAGAAAGGCAACCCATCCCCGGAATCAAAGGCGAACCCCTCCCCGGCCCTCCCCTTATCAAGGGAGGGGGACAGGCTTTTCTCTGATGAAGCCGGAACCAGACCTCCCCCCTGATAAGTACCCTCAGGGGCATAAAGGGGGATTGAGGGGGGGTGGTTTTGAATCATGCATCCTCTCCGAAATTTTGACGCTGAGTTGCTACCGTAACGAACCGCGTCCGCCCGGCTGCCAGCGCATTGCCGGGCAGGCGCTGAAGCGTTTCTGGTGCTCGGAGCAGAAGAGCTGGCCGTTGAAGCGCCCGGTATTTGCGAGGCAGAAGTCGTACTCTTCCTCGCTGATCGTTTGCCCGCAGAGAGCACATGTTGGCTGGTTCTGGTCTGTCATGTTAAAATGCTCACTCCATTCCGAAAACCAGCTTGAGCGCTTTTTGAACCAGCGCAAGTTCCCTGGTGGTGATTGCGCCTATCTTATGAACCAGGCGCGCCTCGGAAAGACACCTTACCTGGAAAAGATCGATGGCGGATGGCTTGGTCAATCCGTTGCTGCTGTCAGGCTCCAGACAGAGCATCCAAGGGACATCGCGGTAGCGCGCTTTCAGGTCGGTAAGCGGAGCCATGACCTTGAGAGGCAGGCCACCAATGGCGTCGTCATTCAGGATGACGCAGGGTCGGGTTTTACGAATCTCTGCGCCGATCGTCGGGTCAAGATTGACCAGCCAGATTTCCCCCTGTCTCATACAAACTCCTCACCATCGAGAACGGTAAGCGCCGTAAGTTCCTTGTCAGTGCGGTACTCCTCCGCCATCTCCGCTACGATCAGTTTCAGCCGCTCCCGCCGCTGCTCGGCGAGAAAACGCTCCAACGCCAACTTGTACAGTTCGGAACGGGATACTTTCAACTCGGCTGAACAGTTGTCGGCCTCGCTGGCAAGCTCGTGGGGTACAGAAATTGTTACCCGCTCAACAGAGCGATTCGCAGTAAGCATCTGTTTGCACCTCCATAGTATGCATATAAATCATACTATCAATAAGCAACACAATGTGCAAGAGAGGAATTCCTGCTGCGTATCTGGCGATGTAGCGGGTTGTGGATATTGGGAAGGATGGGCTTAGCGAAGGGATTGTCGATTTAGTCAACTAATCTACGACGTCCCCTTATGATTCCTTTTGATGAGGCGCAAGCCTCTCGCGTATGGAATTGAACACCTCGGCAAATCCCTCGTTAGTGGACCAACGCAGTATTTCGTTAAAATCCACAGGGTGATCGCGAGCAACAAGAATTGCCTGCTCCAGGCTTTGCTGATCTTTCCAATGATAGTATGCAGCGAGTCGATCCTTGACGCTGTCCGTTGGAGAAAGAAGACGAAGAAATCCGGTTGAATAGCGAAGGGTAGTGATTTCAGCAGGCGGTTCGTCACCAATGGCAAGAGGACCGGAAGGGAACTCGATAAAGTAAGCCGTCTCGGGGTTTTTGAAATAGCGCTTCTCTTCAACAAAATTGATTTCGGCGAGGGCGGACCTGATTTTCTGACGGCTTGTCATGCCGGTCGCAATAAAATCAAGATCAAACGAGCTGTACGCATTTTCGGAATAAATGCTGATGCAGGCTCCTCCAACCAGCACAACATCGATCCCCTTTTCGTTCAGGTGGTCAGCCACAAATGCAGCCAGTTCTCCGATAGAAAGCCCGGCCAGTGAGATCACAGGGGTTTTCCTCTCCGGCGGGGGCGCCGCCTGTTGAGAAGAAGCCTGTCCTGGAGATCCTGTTCATAGAACGAAATAGCTTTAGTGAGAAATGCGGTCAGTTCAGCCAGAAAGGGATAGCGGGGATTGAAGTTGTACAGGCGGGTACGTCCGGCAGTCCGGCTGACAAGCACGCCGCCAGCCTCAAGCTTGTCGAGTTGTTTTTGAATCGGCGCAAGAGAGGTTGTAAAGAAGCTCGCGATCTCGCGGGCGTATCCTTCTTCCCTGGCGGCAAGAAAAACAAGAACCCGTTCGCAGCTTATGGATCCAAGTAAAGGTTCGAGCATATGGCTTACCTGTTGATAGATTGTAGGTCATATGACCTATATAGTAAGTCAATATATCAGGTCATACCGTTTTTGCAAGGGGATTTTAAAGGGTGGTGGCCGGATAAGGGTGGATGAGGGGGCAGAGGTGCCGTCCACTGCGTGCCGCCTGCACCATCTGGTCATGGGTCCGCGACCTTTTGCCGACAAAGCGGTCGCAGAATGAAACCGTGCCGTCGTAGATGATCTCGGTCACCTGAAATGAGCG
This sequence comes from Dongiaceae bacterium, assembly GCA_035571735.1. Classification (GTDB taxonomy): domain Bacteria; phylum Desulfobacterota; class Desulfuromonadia; order Geobacterales; family Pseudopelobacteraceae; genus JACRCG01. Next base: position 35,363 of record DATNCC010000129.1, read on the forward strand.
AAGATTGCGGTAACCGCCGTGGGGGCGTAGCGTTGAAGAGGGAGTGGTCATGGTTTCATGCCTTGCAATTCCCTGTTCCTTATTTTGTGCGAATCTTTGCATCTTGGAAGTCTGAACATTGCAGCGCCCATTGCTCTCATATTCCAGTGTTACTCTTCTCTACAAACGACGCATATCTCTCCGACAAATCATTCCAGTTCTTAGCTTTAAGCAGGTCGGACGCACCGGTCAGGCGGAAACGGAACTTACGGATACCGCCATCACTGAAGGCAGCGGGAAGAAGGCGCGCTGCCCCCAGATGGAGCAGCCAGTATTCATTCTGATTATCCGGATTGACACTGCCGGCCTGCTCAGCCGTCAACCGGTTCCGCTTAACCAACCTTACTGATTCAACCTCATACAGGTATTCAATCCGCCGTTCAGCAGTTCCGACGGTATGAACAGCCACGGCACAGAAACGGAGCTCCCGCATAACTGTTCGCGATATTTTCTTGTCGGTCGTGCTTGCCGGTATGTGATACCAGCCGGCAGTTCCGGTCATGAAACATTCAACATACTGCTTATCTCTTTTTGAAACATTGCCCAGTGATGCGACAAGCGTCAGATCGTCGTAGCGCTCCAGCGACAGTCCGGTCGGTGCAATACGCACTGATTCATGAAGCAGATGTTCATCAGCATCAGGTACCTTGCATGGTTGAGCCCCTTCGGAAAGATCGCCGAATTTTTCGGCCAGAAATTCCTTCAGCCAGTGATTCTTCTGTCCAGGCAGAAGTGGGAATCCCCCAATGCCGACCGTTTCGATAGCGGCCTGGTATGGATTCGCCCCCCCCTTACTGTTAAAGTACCCCGGGTACAGTACAAATGCGCCGACCACCGGGCGGCTCTTTTCGGTTACTCCGTCATCCGCTTTTTCAAGATGAATCAGGGCGTCGCGATAGCGATGCATCTGGTTTATGGCATCATCAGGGATATGGTCATATTCATTATCTTCGGGCGATATCCGGTACTTGGCATCGAATATCCAGTGGATGCGCCTGCCGTCGCTGAAGGTCGCCTCCAGCATGATGTCGGGTTTTTGTGAAGTGGTGAAGGAATAGATGCTGTTGTTATTTCTGCGGCTGAAACAGGGCTCATGGGCCAGCCGGATTTTAAGATCATCACCCTCTCTTCTTAAGTGGAAGGCAGTGCCCATACCGTCTGCCAGTTCTTTTTCAAAGTTTTTTGTTCTCAAAGCTGCTTTACGTGCTTCATCTTCAGAAAAGCCAAGTGTTAAAAGCATCCGCCGGATTTCCAGCAGGCACCAAACCTCGTACAGTTCGGCAACCGATTTCATGGATACAGACGCCTGACGACCAAAGAGATCAAGATACAACTTAAGCTCGTGCCAGATGCGGTATGTCTTGGCATAACCGGCCTTGTGGTGAAGAACCAGTGATTCCTGCGCCATGCCGGAATAATCACCGACTTCACGAAATAACGGCTCGGCCAATCGTTGTTCAAGCGGCTTCTTCCAACCGGCCAGCTCGTCATAAAACGCCCGGCTCAACCGACCCTGCTCGGGGGAACTGTCACTCTTGCGGGCTCTTGTGATGAAGTTTGTGAGATTGCGTGTGCAGCGGGTCAGAACCATTTTCACAAAGCGGTTTTCAGGGGTATCCACCGAAAGACGACGGGTCTCAACGCGATGCCGCCGGTGCAGTTCAGCATTAGTGCACTGCTCCGTCACCTGCTCTTCAAGACGCGGCGACAGCCGGCCTTTGAGGCGGTCAGGCCGCAGAAACCGTTCCTGCGGTAGCAGGCGGGCGTGAGGTGAACGGCAGATAAGCTTAACCGAATTTTCAAGTTCGACGCGGAGGCTCTTGAAAAGCGCCAGCCAGAGCAGGGGGAAATGTTCATGCGGTTTGCGTGAAGTTGTCAGTTCCTGCTCGGTTTTTCGGGCAAAAGAAAAACGCCAGAGCGGATAGACTGTGTCAATGTCGGTGTTAATAATATCAAAGTCACCGGCCATATCCATTTTGGTCGGAAGCACCTCAAAGGAGAGGAACTGCTTCACTCCGCCGTTGAATTCCAGACCCAGCCGGAACCAGCCGATGTCGTTGCCGAAGTTGATGCTGCCGCGCAGACTATTTCCGGAAAGATGGAAGGCATCCTGAACATTGGTGCGCCAGTGAATTATTTCAGGCTTTAGTGCGGCAGTACCGGCGGGAAACTGAAAATCAAACTCATACAGGCGGTTTTCGAAGAAGACCGGCTTTGGAAGGACCAATTCTGCAGAAGGTTTCTGTCCTGCATATTCAGAGGTGGTTATCGGTACGGGCGGTGACAGACGCACCGCTGCAACAGGCATCTGTCGCTCCCTGGCATCCAGAGTGGCGGCCAGGCGTTTGCGTGGTGTTTCAGCGTCTTTTGTCCAGACAGACAGCGTCCAGACGTTGTTTTCTATCCGGAGGACTTCAGGCATCATTCAGCACCTGTCAGGGCCAGAAGGTAGTGAATCCGTTATCGGCAAGGCGTTTCTGCATCCAAGCCAGTTTTTTCAAGGAACGGCAGGTTGTTTGCACCGCTGTTCCGTCGGCTGAAGAGTGGTTGAGCAGGTCGAGTCTGTCTGCGGCGATTGCTGATAGCTGATCCTTCAAAAGATCGGAGAGGCGGGTCAGCAGGCTGGTATCGTCCTGACTGTTCAGTTTCTCCGCATCGCCCTCGATGCGCGGAAGCACCTTCATCATCAGGAAATCATCCCACACCGCCTGCAGGTGCGCAGTGTCGGCAGGGTTGAAACAGACCACCGACAGCAGGGCTTCGTTCAGAGCACGGAAGGCAAGGACAAAGGGGGTTCCAGAAAGAACGTCGTTTACGGCAGACAGGAATGCGATTGTGTTGCGACCATCCGGATCAGCAACCACAGCGGCAAGATCACTCCCGCTATTGATTTGCGACAGGCGCGGGAAACTGAGCGGTTTGGCAGCTGTTTTTTTATCTTCTTCAAAGTACTGATCGTAATCATTGGGGAAAAATTCTCCGAAGTCGATGGTCAGGGCGCGGTCGATAACTTTACGGGAAAACCCATGGGTGGTTTCATCCATATTGACCGTGCCGGCCACAATCAGGTTTGGCGGGAGCGGGATGCCGTTTGCAGAGAAATATTCCCGCAGCCCGACAGAGAGCGGATCACCATCTGCGATGCCTAGATTCTCCCACAAATTCTTCCTTCCCGATTCTTCCAACTGTTGTTGAATTACTGCCGGTTTAAGCAGCGGATCGCATGAATATGTCTCGCCATCCCATTTGCGTGTTTCAAGAATGGATAGATAATCGGCAAAATACTGCTCGACCGGTGCAAGGTTCATCTCGTCGAGGCAAAGCCAGAAGGGGCAGATTGTGTCCAACGGTTTACGGGTGATTTGGGCTGCCGATGCAGTCTCCGCCGCATGTTTCCATGCCGCGATGATAAAACGAAGCAGGTCAGTTGTCACATAGCGGGTGCCGCCAGAGCCGATGCGGGAGATGTAGCCGAGTAGATCGGACGGTTCGTGCCAATCAGGGCGTACCGGCACGAGGCAGTAGTTTTCACTTTCCATAACGCCGAAGAAATCGGCAGACACTTTGGCCTGTTCACGAACGAAGCGAGTTTTGCCGGTCCCGGAGATGCCGGCGAGGAGAAGAAAAGGTTTGGGGATATTGACATTAGGAAGACTTTTCATGGTTGTAGTCGCCCCCGTTCTTGCTTTCAAGTCTATCCAAATTGGAGAAATGTTGTTATTTACTTCCATCATCCAAAGGAGATCTGCAATCAATTCACTTTCCTGGGGTAGGGAATTTAAGGGATAGTATCGAGCAATTATATTAGGCAACTCATATGATTTTCCAAGCGGGGTGCTGGCGTTCAAAGATATTGCTTCGACACCCCAACTCTTGGCAGTAGGTATTTCTGTCAGAATCATATTTCGGATTTCAGTCGCCTGTCGGTCAGCATTTACCTTCCCAAGTTGTTGCCTTGGTCGGGTAGTCCCCTGATTTAAAGACAAGTACACACCTGAACCATCAGCACAAAAAAGATATACGGGATAAATACCGTCTTGGGTTGTTGTCGTGATTTTAGGATTTAATATTGATACCCAGGGTACGTTAGCCCAATTGCCGGCTCCAGCACCACCAGTTATCTGAAAGTCAGGAAAGCGGTTAGAAATAATCTTTGATATTATCTGAACAAAATCGTTTCGGATAAAACTTCCCAGAGGATGCCCAGTGAATGACTGCTGAATTGCTGCTGGCCATTCTCGCAAGATTCGCTCTAACGCTTCTCTCAACATTTATAGAACCCTCCTTTATATCCAAATCTATTCAGCCGGACAGATCTTTCAGAGCAGAACCAAACAGTGTCAGGTCTCCGGGTGTAAAATCATTAAGTGGTCTTTTTAGCTTGGACGAAAGTTCTCTGGCCAAAGAAAGTATGGGCCAAACTTCGGACTCATACGAAATTCTCCCCCGCTTTCCTTACCTTTAGCAGTGATATAATGTTTGCCATCCCGCAACTCAAGGTAGTTAGATGCAACGAGTTGCTCCATAAGGACATTAGTTTTAACTCCAACTTTTTGAGCAATTTTAGATGATGTCAATTTGCCCGGTGCATCCTCAGAATCAGCTTTGCTTTCAGCTTCACTCGTAACTCTTTCAAGTGTAATACGTACCTCATCACTAATACGGATTATACGTTGCGCCTCTTCGTAAGCATCCTTGTACAGCTCAGCATCTTCGGAGCGTCGGAGAAGAACTCCCATTTCATTGTTGTTGATCTGGCTGAACTCATAGAGATTAAGGCTTGTAATGATACAGAGTTCTTCATTCATATAGCACTTGGCGTGTAGGTTCTTACAGAAACTCGTACGAATATAAGTGAGCTCTTTAAGCCAATTAATCTCTTCAGGTTGAAGTTCACTCTTGCCATAGACAATTCGAACGTCGATCTTCAGGCGGTTTTTGTCAGAAAGCAGTTCCTTGATCCTGTCGTTGAGCTTCAGAAATGGGCTAATCAATATGAGCCTGTCTTTGGCATCCTTTATGAGCTCTTCTAGAAAATAGTTTGTTGCGCTGGTATTCAAGAACTTAGCCATTATGAATTCTCCTATTAATTATTGAAATAACCGTTAAGTGGCGTCCTCAAGGTCATGAGATCAACTTTACATTAAACAAAAAAGCCGCCCAACCGGCATTATTCCCGGTTCAGCGGCCTTTATAATTGTCCAATTGTCCCATCCGTCTCATCCCCATAACCACATCATAAAAAGTGATTCACATTACTCCGGCAGCGCCTGCCTGTCAACGGATGAGTCGAAAACACGCGCCCCCCACTCACCATCCGTCCCCAACTTACATTTGCAAATTTTGACATCAAGATTTTCACGCACTAGGGTTGTCCAGAACATTAATTATTGACAGATAAACAGGAAATCAGTATAGGTAGTCATATGACTACCTATGATCCTCAAGCCGGCAATAAACTCACTCAACGCCAGAATCAGGTGCTGCAGTTCATTACCTCGTTCACCGGCGAGAGCGGCTATCCACCCAGCCAGCGGGAAATTGCCCGCCACCTGAATGTTTCGGGAACACTGCCGGTTATGAAGCATCTCGGGGCTCTGGAGCGGAAGGGATACATCAAGCGGGATAATGTGAACCGGGGAATTACCCTGAAGACGCCGGTCACTTCGTCGGTGTCCCTGCCGATTGTCGGCACCGTTCGCGCCGGTCATCTCGCCCCGGCTATCGAGGATATTCAGGGGTACTTCTCCGTTGACCCGATGGCCGTCAAGGGCAATGACTGTTTTTTTCTAAAGGTCAGCGGCGAGTCAATGATCAATGCCGGCATCATCGATGGCGATCTGGCGCTGGTGCGGCCACAGCCGACTGCCGACAACAGGGATACCGTCGTTGCCATGGTTGATGGCGAGGTGACCCTCAAATGGTTCTATCGCGAGCAGGATCACATTCGTCTGCAACCGGCGAACCCGAACATGGGGCCGATCATCATTCGTCCTGAAGATGGCGAGGTGAGCATCGTCGGCAAGGTGATTGGCGTTTACCGGCGGTTGTAAAAGGGGATGAGCAGCTTGGAAGGGTTAAGAAGATAACCTGAATCCGTGACGTCTCCATGCCTCCACTTGCCTGAAAGGCCTCTGCCTTGGGCCTTTCCGGACATGCAACTCTTGTGCTGAGGACCACCGGGTCAAACGACTGCTGCAGCCAGGCGGCGTTGTGGCCCCGGCTCTTCCAGGCATTCCGGTATTACGACGTCACAGATTCAGGAAAAATTAAATGACGGGAGCGTGAATGATGGAACCGATTACCCTGTGCGGCGCAGTAATTGTTGTATTTGGTTTGTGGGTGGAGTTTGAAGCAATCATCATGAAGGGTGCAAGAGCAATTTCCGGATGGGCACTGCTGTCGTCAATGAAAGAGCAGAGACCTGTCGTCCGCTGTTACCGTCCCGGCAGCGGCCTGTCGTACCGGGTGGCGAGGAGCTGGCGGTGATAATACATAAGTTATATTAGTTAATAGTTAGATTAATATATAAGTTGTTTTTAGAGATGATCCGCACACCACCTCTGACCTATAAATACCCGGCGATGACATCCATATGCCGCTCCGTGGCCCCGCCGTTGTCCCTCATCAGCTTCAGGCCGTTCTGCCCCAGGACACTTCTCAGCTCGACACTCGTAATCAACGCCCGACAGGTAGCGGTCAGCTCTTCAGGATTGTGGACCTGGATGCCGGCCCCGTAGCGCAGCACCAGTTCCTCGATCTCGCGGAAGTTGGCCATATGCGGGCCGAAAACGGACGGCACCCCCACGGACGCCGGCTCCAGGAGGTTATGCCCGCCGATCGGCACCAGGCTGCCACCGACAAAGGCGAGATCCGACAGGGCATAGAGGTCCATCATTTCGCCGATGGTATCGACCAGCAGCACTTCCCCGCACTTCAGGGTATCACCGTCAGTCAGGGCCGTTCGTCTCCTGTATGACAATCCGGCACTTTCGAGAAGAACAGCTATCACTGCCGCCCGTTCCGGGTGCCTCGGCACGAGAACCAGGAACAGGTTGCCGACATGCTCCGCAAGTTCTCTGTACGCCCCGATAAGATACAGCTCTTCGCCGTCGCGGGTGCTTCCGGCGGTCAGGACGCAGCAATCAGCGGGAATCGCGTACCGGGCGCGCAGCCGCGCACGTTCCACTTCCCCCACCTGTCGGGAGGGGATATCGTTCTTGAGGTTGCCGGTGACCCGTATCTTTTCCGGATCCGCGCCGATTGCGGCGATGCGTTCACGGCCCGTGTCCGACTGCATGCAGATGGCCGAAAAACAGCGCAGGGCGGGGCGGAAAAACCAGCTGAATTTCAGGTAGCGTTTGAATGAGCGGTCCGAGATGCGGCCGTTGGCGAGTACCAGCGGAATGTGTCTTCTGGCGGCTTCACGGGAAAAATTGGGCCAGATTTCGGTTTCCATTATGATGATGACGCGCGGTCTGACGGCGTTCAGTATGGCGCGCACCGATGGCAGAAAATCGAAGGGGAAGTAGAGGCAGAGATCGACCTCCGGAAATCCGGCGGCGGTCGATTTGCCGGTTTCGGTTGTATTCGAAACCACTATGGCGTGGTTTGGATAACGGGTGCGGAGCGCCTTGAGCAGCGGCCTGGCCGCAATCGCTTCGCCGACCGAAACGGCGTGCAGCCAGATAACCGGCCGACCGGCAACTTTTGCCAACAGGCGCCCAGGAACAAACCCGAACCGCTCCGCCGCCGCAAGGGGCCAGCCCAGTCTGACGGCCCGGAAGATATTGAACAGGAACACCGGAATGAACAGGAAGATGGAGAGTATGTTGTAGGCGATATGGAACATGGCAGGATTATGTGGCTGCCGAAGGTGTCTCGTCCGGGTCGAGCCGCAGCAGGTAATACAATGAAACCGCAGTCAGATGGACCATACCCCACGCCCAGAGATTGTCGCTCAGGAAATGCCCCCCCTGTGTGATGCGGGCGATGCTCATCAGCATACCAAAGAGCAGTCCGCCCGCCATCCAGTACGCGGCAGTTCGGGGCTTCCGCCGCCGATACACGAAGAACGGGGCCGTCAGGTAAAACGCCGCTGAAGAGTGTCCCGATGGAAACGAACGGCCATTGTGGGCGGTCCCCTTCTGCCAGGGTTGCAGAAACTCTTTCTTGCCGCCGAACTGGACAATTTCCCGCGGCCTGGGCCGCCCCCAATGTTCCTTGAACACGCTGTTTACGAGCAGCCCCGGACCAAGCGCCAGCAGGATGACAAGAAAAAGTCCCGGCCTGACCCAGTAGCGGCGCCGCATGTCGATGCCGCCGATGATGGCTGCGGCCAACCCGCATAGACCGAGGGCGATCGAGGGGCCCCGGTCCAGCAGATACAGGAAGTGCCACGGCTGCTGATCTCCGACCGGCCATTTCCCGTCGATGCAGAACGGCGCCGACAGTTTCAGGTCGGCGCCGGTTGCCGCGATAATGATCGTAGCCAGAACGAGGAAAATTACCGGAAGTGCGAAGTCACGAACCTTTTTTTCATGGCTGGAAGTCATACCGGCTCTCCCGCCCGTTTCCAGCGGCGATGCACCCAGTACCACTCCGCCGGGTGGGCGCAGACATACTCCTCGAGAATCCGTGACAGCGCCTGGATGTCCCGGTGGATGCCGTCTTCGGTCCGGTCGCCGCACAACTCATATTCCGGGTGGAAGTTGATGACGTGCCGGTCATGTTCACGGTAGCCGAAAACAGGAACTATCGGCACCCCGGTTTTATGGGCAAATACGACGGGAGCCTTGTTTGCCCACGCCTTTCTGCCGAGAAACTCGATCAGGGCGCCGTTGTCCTCGAACACGGCCTGATCGACCAGCATGCCGATGACCCCTTTGCTCTTGATGACGCCGAGTATCGGTTTCGCAGCGGCCTTGGTGTAAATGACCTTGTTGCCGTAGCCCATTCTCATCTTTTCGACTATTTCATTGAGGTAGGGGTTGTTCTGTTTGCGGGCGATGGCCCAGACATTCTCGTTCAGGAAATGCTTGAAGGAGAGCGAAGTAAGTTCCCAGTTGCCGCAATGGCCGCTGACGCAGAGGACGCCGTTACCCTTTTCCCTGGCGTTGTGGAAATTTTCCAGACCGTTCACCAGTGCCGAATCGATCAGGTCATTTCCCTTGCCGTGATACAGCCGGCAAACCTCCACGATGGAGATCCCCAGGTTCATGAATGTTGCCCGGGCGATTTCTTCGGCGGTTTCAAAGGCGCCGGTCCAGGAGGGATGGCGCTTCATGAAGGGGAGCGCCTGCCTGATGTTGTCGATCGCAATCTCCCGGCGTGAGTGGAGAATATTGTACAGAAACGCGCCGAGTTTCCTGCCGATGCGGACCGACAGGGAGCGGGGGAGCAGTGCTATGAACAGGGTAAACAGATAGAAGAGGGCCGCCTGCAGCAGCCAGATAATCTTTTTCATTGCGGCGCCCCGGAATGTGTCGCGGCAGTTTCGCTTCGCCGGCCGCATAACGCGAGAGCAAGCCGGGCGACGTTTACCGATGCGCCCCCCCGCCCAAGTTTTGCGCGCACATCGCCAAGCTTGCCTGTGATCGCTGTGTGGTATGCCTCGTCGGTAAGGAGCTTTCCAGCCTCGGCGGCAATCGCGGCGGGGTTTGCCTGATCCTGGACCAGTTCGCGGACCACGGTTTCACCGGCCACGATATTGCAGAGGCCGATATTGGGAACCTTCACCAGCCGTTTGGCCAGTTGATAGGTAAGCGGCGAGAGCTTGTAGATGATCACCATCGGCGTCCCGACCAGGGCGATTTCAAGGGTAACGGTACCGGATACGGAGATGACGGCGTCGCAGGCCCGGATCATGTCATGGATCCGCTCGCGGGTGACGGTCGCTTCAATGTTCGCAGCGGCAAGTTGCGGTGCGATATCGTCACTATTGAGCGTGGATGCCAGCGGCAGGATAAACTGAATTTCCGGAAACCTCTCCTTCAGCCTGGCGGCGGCCGCGATTATTACCGGGAGGAGACGTTCGATCTCGCTCCGGCGGCTGCCGGGGAAGAGGCCGACGATCTTGCGTGACGGATCGAGATTGAAGCTGTTAGCGGCTGCGGAGCGGTCCAGGGACACATCGACCAGATCAAGCATCGGGTGTCCCACGAAGGTTACCGGCACTCCGGCCTCTTGGTAGAATGGCGCTTCGAAGGGGAGGATCACGGCCATGTGATCGACGAGGCGGGCGATCTTTTTGACCCGTCCCCGGCGCCAGGCCCAGATCTGCGGGCTGATATAGTAGAGCACCTTTACACCGGCCTTTTTGGCAACCTTGGCAAGGCGCAGATTGAAGCCGGGATAATCGATCAGGATCAGCAGATCGGGAGGGTCATGCAGAAGGAGCTGCTCCAGTTTCCGGAAGGCTGCAGAGATTACGTCGAAGTGCTTGATTACCTCTACAAGGCCGACAACCGCCATGACTCCGGAGTCCACCAGCGTGTCGACCCCGGCTTCGCGCATCCGGGCTCCGCCGATGCCGAAGAAGTGCAGATCGGGGGCGAGTTTCAGGGCTTCAGAGACGAGGTCGGCGCCGTAGATGTCGCCGGAGGCCTCACCGGCCACGATCATGATGCGGCGTGGACCGTTATCCAACCAGCGCCTCTCGAATGGTTTGCGCCACCAGGCGCACTGATTCTTCGGGCATCTCCGGGTAAACCGGCAGCGACATGCAGCGGCTGGCCACGTCTTCCGCTACCGGAAGAGTTACGCCGGCATACGCCTCGGCAAAGACATCCTGTTTGTGGAGCGGGATCGGGTAGTAGACCGCGGATGAAATCTGCTTTTCCGACAGTTTTGCCATGATGGCGTCACGGCGGTCCGTCAGTAGAGTGTACTGGTGGTATACGTGCATTCCCTTGCCGTCTTCATGCGGCACGGTGGCGATGTCGCCGAGCAGTTCGGAGTACAGGTGGGCCACGCGACGGCGCCCGGTGTTGAATTCATCGATCCTTTTGAGTTTGACCCGCAGGATGGCGGCCTGGATGTCGTCGAGACGGCTGTTGAAGCCGATCACGCTGTGGTGATAACGGACCCGGCTGCCGTGGTTGCGCAGTACCCTGATCTGTTCCGCCAGTTCATCGGTGGCGCAGGTGATCAGGCCGCCGTCTCCGTAGCAGCCCAGGTTCTTGCTGGGGAAAAAGCTGAAGCAGCCAAGTTGCCCGAGGGTTCCGGTCATGGCGCCGTTCACCGCAGCACCGAACGATTGGGCGCAGTCCTCGATCAGCAGCAGCTTGTATTTGTCGCAGATTGACCTGATCGGTGCCATGTCGGCCGGTTGTCCGAACAGGTGCACCGGGATGAGCGCCCTGGTGCGAGGGGTTATGGCGGCTTCAATCAATGCCGGGTCGATGTTGAATGTCCGCGGATCGATATCGACGAATACCGGAACGGCTCCGGCATAGCAGATCGCTTCAGCCGTGGCGATAAAGGTGAAGGGGGTGGTAATTACCTCGTCACCCGGTTTGATCCCGGCCGCAAGGATTGCGAGCTGCAGCGCGTCGGTGCCCGAAGCGCAGGAAACTGCGTGTCCGGCGCCCAGGTAAGCCGCGGTTTCCTGTTCGAAGGCGGTAACGTTCGGCCCCAGGATGAACTGCGTGCTCTCGATCGCTTCTAAGACCGCCCGATCGATCTCCGGCTTCAGGGCGTGGTATTGGGTTTTCAGATCCACCATCGGTATCATGAAGGGCTCCTGTAAAGAGTGGTATTGATTTTGAGCGCGGTTTCCAGCGCCATCCGGCCGTCACGGCCGCTTACCTGGGGGGCCTTTCCCTCGCGTATCGCGGTCAGGAACGACTCGATTTCGTTCCGGAGGGCGTCGGCTTCACCGAGTTCCCGCTCGTCAACCTTCACGTTGGGGATCCCGGGGAACAGTTCGCCGCTCCCCTTCCGGGCGACCAGCATCTTGCGGTTCTGGAAGTCGAGGGTGATATAGGCGTCGCGCTGGAAGATCCGCATCTTGCGTTCGCTCTTCAGGCTGATGCGGCTGGCGGTGACGTTGGCTACGCAGCCGTTCTCGAAAAGAATGCGGGCGTTGGCGATGTCTTCCTCTCCGGTAAAGACCGGCGCTCCGACGGCATCAACCCTCTCGACGGGAGATTTGACGATATGCTGGATGATTTCTATGTCGTGGATCATCAGGTCGAGAACCACGTTCACGTCGGTGCCGCGCGGTTTGAAGGGGGCGATGCGGACCGACTCGATGAAGAGTGGATCCTGAAGTACCCCGTCAAGTGCCTGCAGAACCGGGTTGAAGCGCTCCAGATGCCCGACCTGAAAAACCAGACGGTTCTTCTCCGCCAGCGCTATCAGCTCATCCGCCTCCTCGATGGTGACGGTAATGGGTTTCTCGATCAGGACATGCACGCCGGCCGCCAGAAAGTCGCGTGCCACCGCATGATGGAACTGTGTCGGAACGACGACGCTGACGGCATCCACCATACCGATCAGGTCGCGGTGATCGCCGAACGCCCTGGTTCCCAATGCCTTGGCAATTTCCGCCGCACGCTTCGGATCGTTATCCACGACCCCGACCAGATCGACATCCTGAATCGCGGCATACTTCTGGGCATGAAAATTCCCCAGGTAGCCGACACCTATGACGGCAGTCCGTAGTGTGCTCATCCGCGGCTGATTCCGCGTTTCGACTTTTCAATAAAGGCCAGCATATAATCGACTTCCGGGCAACCGGTAATATCCGCTTTGATGCGGGCAATGGCATCCGGCAGCTTCAGGCCGGCCATGAAGAGCGTCTTGTAGGCTTTTTTCAGCTTGTTGATCGTATCCGCGGAGAATCCGCGACGTTTGAGGCCGATCAGGTTAAGACCGCGCAGCTTGGTGTCGCGCCGCCTTGCGGAGGTTGCTATCGTAAAGGGGAGGATATCCAGGGAGGCCATCGTGCCGCCGCCAACCATGGCATTCATCCCGATGGAGACAAACTGGTGAACGGCAACAAGACCTCCCAGAATAACGTTGTCCTCGATGGTGACATGGCCGGCCAGGGTGGCTACATTGGCCATGATCACGCCGTTGCCGATGCGGCAGTCATGAGCCACATGAGAATAGGCCATGAACATGTTGCCGTTGCCGATGACCGTTTCGGCGTGACCGGTAACGGTGCCCCGATGGATGGTGGCAAATTCGCGAAACATGTTGTTGTCGCCGATCCTCGTCCAGCACTCTTCACCCCGGTACTTGAGATCCTGTGGCGGCGCGCCGATCGACGACTGCGGGAATATCTGGTTGTTTTCACCGATTTCAGTCCAGTCTCCGACGATGGCATGAGCGCCGACAGTGGTCCCCTTGCCGATCGTAACATGTTTGCCGATAATGGCGTATGGGCCCACTTCTACATCCGTAGCCAGGTGGGCGGTACAATCGATTATTGCTGTCGGGTGGATCATGATGTTTCTCCAGTTTGATATTTTCTGAAACTGACAGATCAAATTGTTATTTGGTAATCTGGAAGTTTATGGCAGAAAAAACTTCGTTAACGCACTTATCCTGTTTTTCAGGGCTTGGGTGCGTCCGCAAACGTCGCCTTGAGATCGGCCTCCGTTACCAGGGTGTCGCCGACAAATGCCTTGCCGGCCACTCCCCAGATGCCCCTTCGATTCATGGTCGTCGTAATCTCGATGCGCAGCTGATCGCCGGGAGACACCGGCTTTCGGAAGCGGGCGTTGTCGATAGCCATAAAGTAGGTTACCTTGTTGCGTACTGCTTCGTCGGAAGCCAGGTACGCCATGATGCCGGCCACCTGGGCCATGGCTTCGATGATCAGGACGCCCGGCATGACCGGGTGCCCGGGAAAATGCCCCTGGAAGAAAGGCTCGTTGATCGTAACATTTTTCAAGCCTACGCAGCGTACGCCCGGCTCTATCTCGATAATCCGGTCAACCATCAGAAACGGGTAGCGATGCGGAAGGATCTTCATGATCTCGTTGACATCCAGTTGCATATTAACTCTCCTGACCGATCTGTTTTAGTTTTGATTCAAGTTCTGAAATCCGCTTTTCAAGCGCTGAAACCGTTTTCTTCAGTTCCGGCAACCTGGGCACAACCATGGCGGACTTCAGCCATTCCTTGTGCGGCATGGTCGGCGAGCCGCTATAGGCGGCATTGGCCTGCAGCGAACTTGGTACGCCCGACTGGGCGCCAACCAGGACGTTGTCGCCGATGGTGAGATGACCGGCAACGCCGACCTGACCGGCCAGCGTGACATGATTTCCGATCTTTGTGCTCCCTGAAATTCCCACCTGGGACACGATCATGCAGTCTTCGCCGATCTGGCAGTTGTGGGCAATCTGCACCAGGTTGTCGAGCTTTGTGCCGCGGCCGATCCTCGTAACTTCAATGGCGGCGCGGTCAATGCAGCTGTTCGCCCCGATTTCCACATCATCCTCCAGCACGACGATGCCGATCTGCGGGATACGATAATAGCCGCTGCCATCCGGAGCATAGCCGAAGCCGTCGGAACCGATTACAGCCCCGGGCTGAATGATGCAGCGGTTGCCGATCCGGCAGCGCTCACGAACCACGGCGTTGGCGTGGATGGTGCAGTCTTCGCCGATGACGACATTGTCGTAGAGCACGGCTCCCGGATAGACAACGGAACGGCTGCCGATGACGACATTGGTTCCGATGCAGGCTCCGGGATAAATGCTGGCATTTTCGCCGATTGTTGCCGTTTCGCTGACGATTGCCGCCGGAAGAACTCCCTTCGCCTCGTGGGGCGAGGTGTAAAACAACGTCAGCAGTTTGGCAAAACCCAGATACGGGTTGGCGACTTCGATGGCGGTGCGCCCGTAGCGCTCGCTACCCGGAGCCATGAGAACCGCGCCGGCGGAAGTTTCCGCAACCTTGGCCGCATATTTCGGGTTTGCCAGAAAAGTCAGCGCATCGGGGCCGGCTGTTTCAAGGGCTCCAAGGCCGGATATTTCCACGGCCCCGTCACCCTGTACGACGCCTCCGAGATATTCGGCAAGTTCTGCAGCTGTTCGCTTGAGTGTCATGTAAATTACTTCTTTCTGCTTGAATTGAACAGTTTCAGCACTTCTTCGGTGAGATCCGCTTTTTCGTCGACGAACAGCATGCTTTCATTTTTTACGAAGATGAAGGTGTACCCTTTCTGCCGGCCGTACTCCTGGATAACCTTCTCCATTCCCTCCAGGATTCTGCGGGTCATCTCTTCATCCTTTCCCTGCAGTTCATCCTGGGCATCCTTTGTGAACCGTTGAAAGTCCTTCAATTTGTTCTGATAATCCTTCTCCTTGGAGGTTCGGGCGGAATCGGCGAGCAGCATTCCCTGCTTTTCCAGCTCATCTTTCAGTTTTTTGAGATCCTCCTGTTTCAGATTGATCTCGTCCTGGTACTTCTTGACCTTGGCTGCCAGTTGCTCCTTGGCTTCTTTTCCCGCATCGGATCCATTCAGTGCACGCTGCATGTCGATGTAGCCGAGTTTCAGATCAGCTGCAAAAACGGCTGTTGACGCAATGCACGCCGCTACGATACCTGCCAGAAAAATGCGTTTCATGAATGCTTCTCCTTTAAATGGTGTGGGCGGTTATGCCCTGAAAAACAGTGTAGTATCAAAACATGGTGCCGATGGAAAATTCGAGTCGGCCGCTTGTGCTGTCGATGTCTTTGCGTGGATTGATCGGAATTCCATATTCAAGACGGAGCGGGCCGATCGGGGAAGCCCAGCGAATTCCCCAGCCATAGCTCATCAGCATGGTGTCAAAAACGGCTGTTTTGTCGGTA